>DAOLFC010000009.1:0-53406 GCA_035326505.1 Arachnia sp. | reverse complement strand
CATCTTGCGGAACTTGGGCGTGACCCGGATGTTGAAGAACTTGTACGCGGCCAGCGTCACGCCCGCCGTGACGAAGGTGGCCAGCACCGCCGAGACCACGATCCCGGGATACAGGAACTCGAAGAACTTCGAGATCGCGCCGACGAAGACGCCCTCGATGGCGGCATACAGCAGCACGCCGCCCACCGGCACCTTGCGGCGGCCGGCGACGAACAGGACGGTGACGAAACCGGCGATCGCGGAGACGATCAGCGCGGGGTACAGGAACTGCACGGGCAGCAGCATCCAGGTGGCGGCCGCGACCGCGAAGACCGTCCCGAGGGTGATGGCCGACTTGGCGATCACGTCGTCGAGCGTCATCACGCCGCCGGGCTGCGGCACCTGCTGGTACGGGAGCTGGGAATCCTGACCGTAGCCCTGACCCGCGTACTGCGGCGGGGCGTAGCCCTGCTGCGCGTGCTTCGTGAAGGCGTCAGGCTGACCGATGATGGGGTTTGCCATGGGATGTGCTTTCTTGTCTCAATTTGTCTACAAAGACATTCCCATTGTAGGGGGCGATGCCAAGGCGGGCGCCCGTGCCCGCGACGCGCCCCTCCCCGCCCCTCATCCCCCGCCCTCATCCCCCGGCGCGCCCGGACCGGCTCCGCGCGGCCGGCGCCCCACCTGCGAAAGACCGGAATTCTCGGAAATCACGCTTTCAGAACAATGTGAGGCAAGCCAACGCTAAGCAATTGCCCCCGTTTAGGCCAGCCATTCCTGGCTTGATTCCCTTTCCTCCCCCGCGGACAATTGTCATTCAAGGAGGAAATGCCATGTCCATCATCATCGCCCGGCCGGAGAGCGGCGAGGCGGGCGAGCGAACAGCCCGGATCGGCGCGAAGCTGAACTGGCTGCGCGCCGGCGTCCTGGGCGCCAACGACGGCATCGTGTCGGTCGCCGGGGTGGTCATCGGCGTGGCCGCGGCGGCCCCGGGACAGACGCTCACGATCGCAACCGCCGGGATCGCAGCCCTTGTCGCAGGGGCTTTCTCCATGGCCGGCGGCGAGTACGTCTCGGTGAGCACCCAGCGCGACACGGAGCGGGCGCTGCTGGCGAAGCAGCGCTGGGCGCTGGAGCACCGCGCCGAGGCAGAGCTGGAGGAGCTGGCGCGCTTCTACCGTCGTCGCGGGATCTCCCCGGAACTGGCCGGCCAGGTGGCGCGGGAACTCAGCGAGCACGACGCCCTGGCCGCCCACGCCGAACTGGAATGGGGAATCGATCCCGACGAACTCACCAGCCCCTGGCACGCCGCCCTCTCGTCCTTTATCGCATTCTTCACCGGCGCCCTTATTCCGCTCATCGCGATATTGCTGCCGATGGGAGAGAGGTCGACATTCGTCGCCGTCGGCGCGGTGATCGCCGGCCTGGTCGCCACGGGGTGGGTCAGCTCCGCGCTCGGCGAGGCTCCCCGGTGGCCGGCGATCCGCCGCAACGTGCTGATGGGCTCGGCCACGATGGCCGCCACGCACGTCATCGGATGGATGTTCGGCGTCGCGGTGTCGTGACGACGGCCGCGTCTCCTCCGGCCTCCGCGACGGCATCGATCGACACGGCGCGCACCCATCGCCCGCGCGACGCGCCGCCCAGCGGGAGCGCCGCCAGCGAGACCGCGAGCACCGAGGCGAGGATGAGGGCGGAGGCCGGGGCCAGCACCGTCCACGGTGCGCGCTCGACGTAGCCCATGCCCTCGCCCAGCACCAGTCCCCATTCGGGGGTGGGCTGGTGCGGGCCGAGGCCGAGGAATCCCAGAGCGGCCAGCGCCAGCGCGATGCCGGGCAGCCGCAGCACCGCGTGCCGCGAGACGGGGCCGATGACGGCGGGCAGCACATGCTGGAACAGGATGCGGGAACGCCCGACGCCGAGCACAGGCAGCAGCGCCACATAGGGTTGGGCGCGAGCCTCGACGACCAGCGCCGCCGTGTGCGCGGCGAGCGGAGCCCAGCTCACCAGCGCGACGGCGACGGCCGCGCCGCCGATCGACGGCCCGGAGATCGCCGCGACGATGAGGCCCGCGATGATCGGCGGCGCGGCGTTGGTCACCTCCAGCGGCCCGGTGACGGCCCGCGGGAAGCAGCCGAGGATCACGCCGATCACCAGGCAGACCAGGACCACGATCAGCGCGACGCCCAGCGTCGTGACGGCACCGTGGCCGACCCGGCCCAGCACATCGCGGCCCAACGCGTCGGCCCCGAAGGGCAACTCCAGGCTGGGCGGCTGCAGCCTGCCATGCACCGCGGCGTAGGGGTCGCGGAACAGGCCCGCCACCACGATCGCGAGCAGGGCGGCACCGCTGGCGAGGGGGGCCACGAGATCGCGCCGCCGGAAGCGCACCTCCGGGGCCGGCACCGGCAGGCTCCCCAGCCGCAGGGCGGGGCCGAGCAGCGCCCAGCGCAATCCGGACACGACGATGCCCACCGTCACGGCCAGCAGGAGCAGCAGCAGGATCCCGGCCTGCAGCGCGGGAATGTCCTGGGACGCGGCCGCGCCCAGCGTCGCCCGCCCCAGCCCGGGAATGGCGAAGACCTGTTCGACGGCCACCGCCCCTCCGGTCAGCCCGATCAGGACCAGGCCCACCTGGCTGAGGATCGACGGCAGGGCGCGCCGGATCACGGCCAGCGCGATCCGGCGGTCGCCGAAGCCCGCGAGGCGCCAGGTCACGATCCACTTCTCCGCGAAGGTGGCGGTGATGGCATCCGCGATGAGCCGCCCCATGAGGCCGCCGGCGGGGATGCCGAGCGCCAGGCCCGGCAGCACCGCGTACCACGGCCCGTTCCACCCGTAGGGCGGAAACCAGCCCAGCCACACCGAGCCCACAACGAGCAGTACGGAGGCGAGCAGGAACTCCGGCAGAGCCGTCATCACCACCGCCGCGGCGCCCGAACCGCGCGTCGGGGTGCCGCGCAGGCCGGCCCGGAGCGCGGGCGCGGCCACGAGCGTGGCCAGCACCAGCGCCATGGAGATGGCGAACGTCATCAGGGTGAGCGAGATCCCCAGCGCCGCCACCATGCCCGGCAGGACGGGACGGCCGTTGATCCACGACACCCCGGCGTCCCCCCGGAAGAGGGCGCCGAGCCAGTCGAGGAACATCAGCCAGGGACCGCGGTCGAACCCGAGCTCCTCGCGGACCAGGGCGAGGGCCTCGGGCGTCGCCTCGAGGTCGGCGTAGCGCGCCCGGAGCACCGTGTACTCGGGGCTTCGCCCGGACAGCCAGGGCAGCATGCCGACGAGCACCACCACCCCGGCGATCGCGGCGGCCCGGGATCCGCCAACGATCAGCGGGCCGGCCAGGCCCCGCACGGAGTTCACAATCTTCATTCCGCGACGCTCGCGGTGGTGATCAGCGTGCGCTCCCGGGGGTCGCGGTCGACGCCGGAGACGCCGGCGGCCTCGCCCTGGATCACGCGCTCGTGCAGCATCGGGATGGCGGCGTCGCGGGACAGGATCGCGGCCTCGGCGCGCATGATCGCCTCGCGCCGAGCCGGGCCGGCGTCGGTCTCCGAGGCCTTCTGGATGAGCGCGTCGACCTCGGGGTCGCAGAACTGGGAGATGTTGAAGGTTCCCTCGCAGGAGAAGTCGCTCGCCAGGTAGGCGACCGGATCGCCGGAGTCGATGACGGTGGCGCGCGACAGGATGAACAGGTCGAACTTGCCCTCCAGCGCATCCGCCTCGATGTAGGTGTACTCGCGGACGTCCTGTTCCACGACGAAGCCCGCGGCCTCCAGCTGCTGGGCGATGAGGACGGCGACCTCCGGCAGCTCGGCGCGGTCGGTGAAGGTGCCGAGCGTGATCTTGACGCCGTCGACCGTCGCGGGGGCGGTGGCGTGGTGCTCGAGCTCCTCGGTGTAGGCGGCGCCGTCGCGCAGGTCCGCGGCCCAGGGCAGCGCGGGGCCGAGCAGGCCGGCCGCGACGTCGGCGCGTCCCTCGTAGACGGTCTCGACGACGGTGGCCCGGTCGATCGCGTCCGCCGCGGCGGCACGCACCGCGGGATCGGCGAACGGCCCGGTCTCGGTGTTGAGGTAGAGCGTGTTGGTGCGCGGCATGGGCACCTCGTGGACCAGCTCGGGGTCGATCTGGGCGACCTGACCGACCGGAATGGCCTCCACCACATCGGCCGTCCCGGTGCGCAGGGCGGCGGCGCGCGCGGTGCCGTCGGGCACGAACGCGACATCGATGCCGGAGGACGCGGCCTTGTCTCCCCAGTAGGCGTCGAAGCGATCCAGGGTCGCGCCGGCGGTGCCGTCGACGGCGACCAGCTCGAACGGCCCCGTGCCGTGGCCGACGGGATCGACCACCCCATCGGCGCCGTAGGCCGCCTCCGCCAGCATGGCGAGCTGCGGGCTGGACAGGCGCTGCGGAACCAGCGGATCCGGGTTCTCGGTGGTCACGACCACCTCGTTGCCCTCGGCGGTCGCGGTCATCCCGACGCCGTTGAGGATGCGGGGCAAGGGGGTGGCCTGCGTGGCGGCGGTCAGGGAGGCGGCGGCGCGCTCCGCGGTGAAGTCGGTCCCGTCGTGGAACGTCACGCCCTCGCGCATCGTGAAGCGCCATTCGGTGGGGCTGGTCTGGGTCCACTGCGTGGCGAGGCCGGGGAGGGCGTCGCCGTTCTCGTCGAGGACGACGAGCGTCTCGGCGGTGCTCCAGCGCGACAGCTTGAACGCGTCGTCGCTGAGCGGGGTGAGGCCGCTGCGCGGCGGCTGCAGCATGGCGATGCTGATCCGGGAGTCGGTGGGGCCGGAGGTGACGGGGGCGCCGGAGGCCGCGGATCCGCCTTGGGGCGCCTCCGAGAAGCAGCCGCTCAGCGGCACGGCCAGGCCGGCGAGGGCGAGCAGGGCGATTCGCCGGGGCGAGGAGATCGATCGCATGGTGTTTTCGCTTTCTTCTTGTTGCGTGGGCTGGTTACTACGCGGGCTATCGGGGTTCCGCGGGCGCGGGGAGGAGGCGGGGGACGAGCCAGCCGGAGATCAGGGGGAGGGCCGCGAGCACGGTCCACACCCAGGCCGCGGACGCGGCAGGCACTCCGGCCAAGGAATAGAGGGAGCCGAGCAGGGTGTTGCCGACGAGCACCGCCAGGCCGCCGCAGGTGGCGAGAAGGCCGTAATAGGCGCCCCAGCATTCCCGGGGGCCGAACCTCGGCACGAGCGAGAGCACGAGAGGGGTGAGAATCAGGTGACCGAGCGTCAGCAGTGCCGTCGAGGCGAAGACGGGCACGAGCGCCGCTCCCCCGTCCGCCGGCGACAGGGGCGCGGCCACCGCGAGCACCGCGAAGGCGGCCGTCAACAGCAGGTAGCCCAGCCGCAGGGCCGGGGCCTCGCCCCATCGCCGCGCGAGGCGGGCGATGGGCAGTTGCAGGGTGATCGTCAGGATCGACACGGTGGCGAAGACGAGGGCGAGCACGCCGTCGCCCGCCCCGACGCGCGCCAGCTCGACGGGGTACCCGAGGTAGAGCTGGTTGTAGGCCAGCAGGTTGACCGACGCGAGCACCGCGAGCGCGACGTAGCGCCGGTCGGCGAGCACCCGCGCAAAACTCGCGAAGACGCGGCCTCGCGCGCTCCGGTCCGGCCTCTCCCGCGGCAGCAGGCGGGAGAGCACCAAGGCGAGGAGGACGAACAGCCCGGCGCCGTATCCGGCCACGGCGGTGAAGCCCCAGCCCAGCAGGGCCGCGCCCACCAGCGGCCCGATCGCGGCGCCGGTCTCGCCGAAGACCGCCAGCAGGGCGAACAGCGTGACCTTCTGGCCGTCGCGTCGACGCGTGGCGTCCACCCGGGCGACGAGGGCCTCGAGGGCGGGCGAGAACAGCGCGCCGCCCATGCCGGTCAGCACGGTGCCGGCGACGAAGAGGGCCAGGCGCGGCTCCCGCGCGAGCGACAGCACGTCGCTGGTCGACCAGGCCAGCAGCGAGAACCCCGACACCCGCACGGCGCACCCGAGGAGGATCAGGACCCGCGCGCCGAAGCGATCCGCCAGCGTCCCGCCGACGAGGAAGAGGCCTTGCTGGGCCGCGGTCCGCAGGCCCAGGACGAGGCCCACCGAGGCGCCGGCGAGCGCGAAGTCGTGCCGGAGAATCCCTGCGAGGAACGGGACCACGGCGAAGAAGCCGGCGTTGAACAGCAGTTGGGTGCCGAGCAGCATCCCGGCCCGGGGGGCCTGCGGAGCGGTCGTCGCCTGCCTCGTCACGCCGTAGGTGTCCGCCGTCACTCCGCCCGCCCCGGGGCAGGGCCACCCGCGCGCAGTCGCGGGCGCGCCTCGACGATGGCACGCGTCGCCTCGTGGGTCGGGTTGGACAGCAGCTCGGCGGTCGCGCCGGTCTCGACGATCCGCCCCTCCGACAGGACGCAGGAGTGCCCGCACAGCAGCCGCACGGCGTCCAAGTCATGGCTCACGAAGCCCACGCCGACGCCCTCCTCCCGCACGATGTCGCCGAACAGCTGCAGGACCTCGTCGCGAAGGGGGCGATCGAGCCCGCTCACAGGCTCGTCCGCCAGCAGGATCCGCGCGCCGGTCGCGAGCGCCCGCGCGATGGCGACGCGCTGCGCCTGGCCGCCGGACAGCTCGCCGGGGTACCGGTGAAGGAAGCGTGCGTCGAGTTGCACGCCGGCCAGCGCCCGGCGGGCCAGTTCCCGATGGTCCCCGGGTACGCCGAGGCGGCGCAACGGGCTCACGACCAGCTGCTCGACGGTCATCCGGGGGTCGAGGCTCGTCGCGGGCTCCTGCGGGATGTACTGGACGTGGCGCCGGAAGGAGCGCAGGCCGCGCCCCGAGCGCAGGCGCAACAGCTCGTCGCCCACCCACACCTCGCCCGAGTCCGGGCGCTCCAGTCCGAGCAGGATGCGCAGCATCGTCGACTTCCCCGAGCCGGAACGCCCGACGATGCCGACGGCCTCCCCCGTGCCGATCCGGATGTCGAGCCCCGTGAGCACATGGACGTGCTCGGGCCGCCGGAAGGGGGAGCTGCTGAGACGCCGGTAGCGATGGGTGAGCCCCTTCGCCACGAGCGCGGCATCCGGCGCGTAGGCGGTGGCGCTCATGCGACGCTCTCCTCGAGGGCCGCCGGGCGCAGCGCGGCCGGCTCGGTCACGGCGTCGACGAGCTCGCGCGTATAGGGGTGCCGCGGCGCGGCGATGAGCTGCTCGAACGTCCCCTCGTCGACCACGCTGCCCTCCTTCAGCACCACCGCGCGGTCGCAGACCTGGGACGCGGCGGCGATGTCGTGGGTGATGAAGAGCACGGTCATGCCGGCGCGGCGACGCGCGGCGGAGAGCGTGTCGAGCACCTGCGCCTGGCTCACGACGTCGAGCGCGGTGGTGGGCTCGTCGGCCACGAGGATCGCCGCCTCGCACAGCAGCGCCAGCGCGATGCAGACGCGCTGGCGCTGCCCGCCCGACAGCTCGGCCGGGTACGAGCGCAGCACGCGGGCCGGCTCCTCGATCCCGCACGCGCCGAGCACCTCCGTCATGCGGTCGTGCGCCGCGGAGGGGGACATTCCGGCGTTGCCCAGCGGCACCCCCAGCTGCCGCCCCACCCGCACCAGCGGGTTGAGCGCGCTCGCGCTGTCCTGCTGCACGCAGGCGATGCGCCCCTTCGGCCGCGCGAAGGAGACGAGGTCGGCCTTCTCGCCCTCGATCGTGAGTGCGCCCGTCGCGTCGAGCAGCCGCGACAGCGCGCCGGTGATCGTGGCGGCCGTGAGCGACTTCCCCGAGCCGGAGTGCCCCAGCAGGGCGACGCTCTCCCCTCTGGACAGCGCCAGGGACACCCCCTGCACGAGCGGGGTCTCGCCCGATTTCACCACCAGGTTGTCGAGTCTGAGGACCTCGGTCATCCGTCCACCACTTTCTCTCCGGGTCCGCGACATTCGCGGGCCCGCCACGACGATTATCGAATGATAATCATTACCATTAGCTATGTAAATCCAAACCAGGCCCAGGCCTCCGGGATGAACCCACCCGGCGACGACGCGAACTCAGCGCGACTCCTTGAACTCGACATGCCGGCGGATCACGGGGTCGTACTTGCGCAGGCTCATCCGATCGGGATCGTTGCGGCGGTTCTTGCGCGTGACGTAGGTGTAGCCGGTGCCGGCCGTCGACCGCAGCTTGATGATCGGCCGGAGATCCTTCCCGCCCTTCGCCATCAGAGTCGCACCCCCTTCCCGAGGAGATCCGCCACCACGGCGTCGATGCCGCGCCGGTCGATGGTCCGGATGCCCCGGGGACTCACGGTGAGCGTCACATGGCGCCCCAGACTGGGCACCCAGTAGCGCTTGGACTGCACGTTGACGTTCCATCGCCGGCGCGTGCGCCGCTGCGAGTGCGAGACGTTGTTGCCGAAGACCGGACGGGCGCCGGTGACCTGACAAGTACGGGACATGCCACTCCTCGTGGTAGTATTGAGAATCGTTATCGTTAATCTTAGCAGGAGATATGACACACACCATCGACCCCCCGTACCGCGACGTGGTCTTCCGGGACAAGCTCGCGGGCCTGGTCTTCCGCACCCGCTCCACAGCCCCCACCACGGAGACGATCGACTTCGAGGGAGAGACCCTTCCGCTGATCGACGTCCAGGTCTCCAGCGCCAGCCATCCCTTCTGGACCGGGCGCAGCCGAGTGATGGACAGCGAGGGGCGCGTCGAGCGCTTCCAGCGCCGCTACGGCCGCGCCTCGCAGAACACGAACGGAAAGGAGGCCACACCGTGAAGGTCCGCAACTCGCTGCGCGCCCTGAAGATGCAGCCCGGCGCCCAGATCGTGCGACGCCGGGGACGCGTCTTCGTGATCAACAAGCGCAACCCGCGCATGAAGGCCCGCCAGGGGTAGGCGATGGGCGACATCTCACCCTTGAAGGTGCCCGTGATCCTGGTCGTCGGACTCGACGCCGAAACGATGGCGATCGCCACCCTGGCCCTGGGCTGGGACCTGCCGAGCGCGGTCGCGGTGCGCCACGACCTCGACCCCTCTCGCGACATCCTCACCCGCACCGTCTCCGACGCGACCGGCCTGATCGAACGCGAGGAACTGGAGCTCGACCACGCCTGCGCCAGCTGCGCCCTGCGGGAGGACGTCATTCCCACGCTGGAACGACTGGCCTCCTCCGGGCGATGGGACGCGATCGTGGCGCAACTGCCCGCCACCGCGAACCCCGCGCAGGTGTGCCGGGTCTCGTCGTGGGACCCCTCCAGGGTGCCGCATGTGCGGATCAGCGCGGTGGTCACCGCGCTGTGCGATGCCACGCTGGAAGGCGACCTCCTCGGCGACGAGCTGCTATGCGAGGTGGACCTTCCCGTCCGCCAGGACGACCGGCGCGGGCTGGCGGAGACCGCCTGCTCGCTGGTCGAATACGCCGACGTGGTCTTCGTCCCCCAGCAGATCGAACCCGACGAGCGGCACCTGGTGACCGCGCTCATGCGGCCCGGGGCGCAGCTCGTCGAATCGGTGAGCGATCTCGACGGCGCCGAACTGGCGGCCGGCCTCCACCATTGCGAGACCAGCGACGAGTGGGCCTCCGAGGTGCGGCGCGGTCCGCTCCCCGACCCCACGGGGACCGCCTGGGTGCTCGACGTACACAGCGAGCGCCCCTTCCACCCCGGCCGGCTCCAGGAGTTCGTGGCCGTGCTCGGCGGCGGTCCCCGCCGCTCCCGCGGCTGCTTCTGGCTTCCGACGCGGCCGCATCAGCTCTGCGTCTGGAACGGGGCGGGAGGCCAGCTGAGCGTCGGCTCGGAGGAGTTCTGGGGCGACGAGCCCCCGCTGACCCGGATCGTCGTCATCGGCCTCGACGGCGGCCGCGACGCCCTCGCCGCAGCATTCGAGGCCTGTCTGCTCACCGACGACGAGCTCGCCGAGTCCGGCCCCTACTGGGAGGCCTTCGAGGACGGCTTCGAGCCGTGGTTCGGGCCGATCCACCGGGCGGTGTGGGAGCGACCGGCATGACCGACGCCTACGCCGCCACCGCGAGCGCCTACGAGTTCTTCGCACTGCCCTTTCGCGACGCGCAGTACGCGGCCCTCGACCGTCTTGTCCCCAGCCTCCGGCCCGACGCCGGGCCGATTCTCGACATCGGCGCCGGGTCGGGCGCCTTCACGGCGTGGGCGCTCGAGCGGTTTCCCGCCGCTCGAGTGGTCGCGCTCGAACCGAGCCCGGCGATGCGCGCTCTCCTTCTCGCGCGCATCGCCGCCTCCCCCGCGTGGTACCCGCGGGTGACCGTGCGGCCCGAGGGCTTCTTCGACGCCACCCTGCCGGAGCGCCTCGGCGGGGCGATCGCCCTCGGAGTGCTGGGGCATTTCGATCCCGGCGAGAGGAGGGCGGTCCTGGCGGAACTCGCCGCCCGGCTCCCCCGGGGCGGGGCGGCCCTGATCGATCTGCAGGAGCCCCAGCGCCCGCGACGGATCGCGCCCTACGAGTTCACCGTCGCCACCGTCGGCGACCTGACCTACCGCGGCATCGCGGAGGCCTGGCCGATGGGCATCGAGGAGATGCGCTGGCGGATGACCTATCTGTCGCTCGAAGGCGAAAGGGTGCTCACCGAGGAGACGACGGAGCACCTGTACCACCATCCCGCCCCCGACCTCTTCGCGAGAGAGGCCGAAGACGCCGGCCTGACCGCGCGTCGCCTGGAAGAAGGGCCCTTCTGGCTGCTGGAGCGCCGGTGACGCTCGTTGAGGCGCTCTGCCCGGCTCCCTGAGGGAGGCGGGCAGAGCACCTCAACGAGCGTCACCCCGTGAGCTCAGTGCTCGTCGTAGTGATCGCCATGCACGGCGTGGCGATGACCGTCGTGCAGGTAGTCGACGTGGTCGCCGTGCGACACGGCCTCGTGGCCGCACTCGTCGCCGTGCTCGTGGTCCTCGATGGCGTGCTCCGCGACGTCCTCGTGCTCGTCGTAGTGATCTTCGTGCAGCGCATGCCTGTGGCCGTCGTGCAGGTAGTCGACGTGGTCGCCGTGCGACACGGCCGCATGGCCGCACTCCTCGCCGTGCTGATGCTCGGCGGCGGTGTGATGGGTGGCGTGAACATCGGTGGTGCTCATGATGCGTCCTTCCGGGGCGTGGGGTTCTGGCGCTCGGCGTCGGACGATGCCGAGCGAGGCTCCCGGACGTGTTCCAAGGCGTCCGAGACGACGTGAGAGACGTGCAGGTCGGCGATCTCGTAGATCACTTCCTTGCCGCGACGCTGCGCCGCGACGAGACCGGCCCCGCGCAAGGTGCGCAGGTGCTGCGACACCAGCGGCTGCGACATGTTCGTCGCCTCCGCCAGCGCCCCCACCGTGCGCGACTCCTCGCCGATCAGGCGCAACAGCAGCAGGCGGGACTCGTGGCCCAACACCTTGAACAGCTGCGCGGCCTCGACCAGCCCTGCGTCCATCTCCACCCCTTCAGTTCACCACAAATATAAACAGATTGCAATATAACCATCTCTTAATGAGACCGACCCCCGGGCCACTCGAACGCGGTGAGGTCGAGATAGCCCCCATGAGCGGCACGGACCAGCCGTCGAGGGACACGATAGACCCGCCCCTGGATCCGCACCGGCACGAGGTCGACCGCGGTCGCCTTCCAGTTCGATCGCCGATGACGAGTGTTGCTGCGCGACATGCGCCGCTTGGGGACAGCCATGGATTCTCCTTAGTCGTTGCTGTGACGACCGCCGCCCGCGACGACCAGCGCACAGGACGGACACCACGCGACCGGACGCACGACTTGCGTCGCGAGCGGCGGGCGGCCACAATTGTTGATAACGATTCTCATTCTAGCTCGGTGGGGCCCCTTCGCCGCAACCGCCGCGAAGGCCCCGCCACCGCAAACCGCCGCACAGGAGACCCGCAGATGGCCAAGAAGTCCAAGATCGTCGCCAACGAGAGGCGCAAGGCGCTCGTCGAGCGGTACCGGGGGCGCCGCGACGCCCTGCGCGCGGCCGTGAAGGACCCCGCGCGCAGCGCCGACGAGCGAGAGGCCGCGGTGCGCGCCCTCTCGAGGCTGCCTCGCGACTCGTCGCCCGTCCGACTGCGCAACCGGGATCAGGCCGACGGGCGGCCTCGCGGATACATCGGCAAGGCCGGCCTCTCCCGGGTCAACTTCCGCGAGGCCGCGCATCGCGGCGAGCTGCCGGGCATCACCAAGTCGAGCTGGTAGCGCGGCCGGCGGAACCTCACAACCGCCGGACGCGCTGCCGGTAGTCGTTCACGTTGTCGCCGTCGATGCGGGTGCGCTTCGTGCCGCGCACGGTGTTGGCCTTCCGGTCGTTGCCCGTGACCGGCTTCGACTCGATCGCCGTCTCGCGCTCGAACTGATGCGACTTGTCGGTGTTGCGGTAGTAGAGATAGACCGCCACGTAGAAGCCCACCCCGCCCGCGGGGCCGAGCAGCAGCAGGAGCCCCGGAACGTCCACGTCGGTAGAGGTCTCTGCCAGGATCCCCAGCAGGCCGATGATCAGGGGGGTCATAGCGTCGCCACCAGGATCATGATCGCGAAGGCCTCGAGCACCGTCCCGACGGCCAGCGCCGCGGCGAGCAGCCGCCCCCGCGAGATGGGCACGCTGCCCATGGTCTCGCCCGTGCGGCCGTTCACCGCGATGTAATGCACCATCGGCCTGCCCTTGTCCTCGTGATAGTAGGAGTACAGCCAGACGGGCAGGTACATCGACACCCACCGGGTGCCGTGTACCGCGAGCCGCTCGGCCTCCCAGCGCACGCCGCGGTCGTACCGGTTCACCGACCCCCTCACCTGGGAGCGGGCGATGGACAGCAGCTGGCTCTCCAGGACGGGCTGGATGCCCGTCACGTCCTGGTCCCGGCGCTCCGAGGTGAAGCCGACGAGATAGTTGGCATTCCACTTCACCGCGTTCTTGGTGTCGAACGGCAGGATCGTGTTGATCACGTTGTTGGTGTTGACGAACGCGTCCATGTTCGCGCGCTCCGCCGACGACTCGATGGTGAGGTCGTCGACGGTGAAGTCGACGTGCCGCTCCACCTGGTACACGTCGGCGTCGTAGAAGGTCTCCTCATGATCGCCGTTCTTTCGCGTGTACCGCCGGGTCTCCACCTCGCCGTAGCCGTAGACATCGGCGCTGGCGTTGCCGTCGACCACCATGTAGGGCAGGTAGACACCCACCACGTTCTCCGGCGCGAACTCGTTCTTGAACTGACGATGGGCGAAGAACTTGCGCGCCCCCGCGAACTCCCGGATGCGCTCCACCGCCTGATCGCGGGTGAGGCCGAACGGCAGGACCGCGTCGGGCACCGCCCCGTTGGGCACCTGCTCGTTGACGGTGAGAACATGCCGGCACCAGTGGCAGCGCGACGAGGTGGCCTCGGCGGTGTTCACCACCACCTCGGAGCCGCAGCCCGCGCACTTCAGCGTGAGGACGCCCGAGACCTCCGGCGAGATGTCGGCGGCACCGGAGGCGATGGTCGTCCCGCGAAGATCGTGCAGCGTCGTCTCCCCCGACACCACGGGATCGATCCGGGCCTCCGCCCACTCGTGGCGGCAGAACAGGCAGATCAGCATCCCCGTCGACACCCTCAGCTGGATGTCGGTGGAACCGCACTTCGGGCAGCGGTTGACCCCGTCGCGCAGCCGCTCGTTGCGGGTGTCGATAGTCGCGCGCTCCGGCGGCGCGGTCTCAGGAGGCGCGGCCTGGGCGGACGGAGGCGCCCCGCGACGGGGCACCTCCTGCGGCGCGGCCGAGGATTCGGTCATCGTCGATCACCCCGTCTCTCAGAGCCCGAGCGCCTTCGCCTTCGCCGCGTCGTAGTCGGCCTGGCTGATCAGGCCCGCGTCGAGCATCTGCTTGAACTTCGCCAGCTTCGCCACCGGATCCTCCTCCGCGGGCGCCGCCGGAGCGGGAGCGGCCTGCGGCGTGCTCTGGGCGCCCACGCCGGGCACCGGCTGCTGCAGCCCGCCCAGTCCGATGCCCCCGGCGGCCATGCCCATGCCGAACAGCCCGCCGGCGCCCGCGTTGTCCCCGGCCGCCTGGAAGCCCGCGGCCACGGAGGCCTGCAGATTGGAGTTGCCCCGCGCCCCCGACAGCGCGTCGGCCCGCTGCACGTTGCGCAGCAGCTCGCGGGTCATCTCGTCGTACTCGATGGAGATGATCGCCGTCGCGACGATCGCCAGGCCCCGCGCCGAGCTCCACTGATAGTTCTGCTCCACCGCGGCCGACAGGCTGTGCGCGAAGCCCACCGAGTCCTGCTGGATGCGGGTGATGCGATTGCCCTTCGACGGATCGTTGGTGTACATCGAGAACGCGGGCGCGAGCGAGCCCACCACCTCGTTGAACAGCTGCGACGCGGCGTCGTTGTCGATGTCGGTGAAGTCGAAGACCTGGCCGGGCGCGAGGTACTTCGCCGGCACGAAGGCCTTGATGAACAGCAGCGGGTCGATGATCTTCAGCGTGTAGGTGCCGCGGGTGAGGGCGCCCACCTGGGCGTTCATGTAGGCGTCGTCCCAGTAGATCTCGGACTGGGTGCCGAAGCGGTTGTTGGGGAGTTCCTTGAGGGTGACGAAGAAGGCGCGCTGCTGCGATCCGGGACGGCCGCCGAACTTGAAGCGCTCCCACGACGTGGTGATGAGCGGGCTGACGATGCCGTTGCCGGCGAAGATCGACTGCGAGTCCTGCGCTTCCGAGTTCCACTCGTAGGCGCCGGCCTGGGCCGCGAAGCCGGTGATCGCCCCGTCCTGCATCAGCACGAGGCCGTAGCCCTCCGGAACCAGGATCCGGCTGCCGTTAGTGATCACGCCGTCCGAGCCGCGCGTGTTCGACCCCCGGCCCGTGTTCTGCCCGCGCGCGACCGCGGAGAACAGCGCCGCCGTCGGCGCGAGACCGTCGGGCACGGTGTAGAAGTCCTTCCACTGGTCGGCGAGCGTCCCGCCGATAGCACCGATCGCAGCCTGAATGAGTCCCATGAGATGCCTTTCGTCTCGTCCGACAACACCCTGTGTCCCGTGACAACACCCTGTATACCGCCCTGCACACCGCCAGGGAAGGGATGGGCGAGGATCGCGCGACAAAGAGCCGTTCAGCGCTGTCGGCGATAGCGCGCGATGTACTCGCCCGGCGTCATGCCGAAGTGCCCTTTGAACACCCGGCCGAAGGCACTGGTGTTGGTGTAGCCGACGCGCTGGGCGACCGCGTCGACGGCGGTCGGGGCGCGCAGGAGCATGCCGGCGGTCTCCATCCGGTTCTTGATCCGCCACTGCCTCAGGGTCATTCCGGTCTCGGCGAGAAAGGCGCGCTCCACCTTGCTGACGGAGGCGTGCGCGGAGCGGGCCAGCTCATGCACGCTGCGATCGTCGCCGGGGTTGAAGCGAAGCGCCTCCGCGACGATCAGAGCGGCCTCCGTGGCCGGCATCGGCAGCGTCGTCACCACGACCGGGTTGTCCTCGAGGAGGGAGAGGATCTGGCGTTCGACGTTCTTCGCCTTGATGAAGGCGAAGCTCGCCTGGACGTGCGCCAGCAGCAGGGTGCGCAGGTCTCGGTCGACCACGATGACGCTCGGCTCCCCGAGGGTGGTCGCCGTCGTCGCCACGTCGAAGAGGGCCGGCACCACGACCGAGTTCTCCTCGGTCACGAAAGAATGCCGCAGGCCCACCGGAACCCACACGGCGTGGCCCGCGCTCAGCCGGTAGGTCTCCTCGGCGACCGCGACCTCGGCGACCCCGCGGACGATCCAGAGCAGGACGTGCGCGTCGCGCTCGGTCACGGGCTCCAGCGACGCCGGGGGCAGATGGACGCGCCAGGGCGTCGGGGAGTCGGGCCGCCGCTCCGGTGCGCTGTGGTTCGCCATCTCGCCCAGTCTGCCGGGTGCCCTCGTCCCCGCACAGCATCGTGCCGAAAACTGTAGAGATGTCGCCGAAAACTGCACACCGAGTGAGGCAAGCCTCACCTAGCCTGGTGGGCGGTGATCCCCGTGACGCCGGCGCGTCCGCCGGGCGTCACGGGCCCCCTCCCAGCCGCCATCGAAAGGCTTCACTCATGATCGCATCCGCACGCCCCGGACGTACGGCGGGCCTGCTCGCCCTCGCCCTCGGCGCCGCCCTGGTCCTCACCGGCTGCGCCGCCGACAGCGATGCCGGCGCACCGGACGACACGACCGCCCCGGACAGCACGACGACCCCCACCACCGCCCCCGAGACCCCGGAGGCTTTTCCCGTCACCGTCGAGACCGTGTACGGGGAACTCACCATCGACGAGAAGCCGGAGCGGATCATCGCGCTCACCGGCGCGTACCTCGACACCCTGGTGGCGCTCGACGAGGAGCCGGTCGCCTTCGCCGGCTCCCCGCGCGCGAACGACGACTTCCTCGCGGGATACCCCTGGTTCGACGGGGTCGTGAACATGGACAACTGGGACCCCAGCGTGTCCGAGTACTACGCACCCGTGCTGGAGGCCATCGCGGCCTACGAACCCGACCTGATCCTCGGCGATGGCGATGAATGGTCGATCAGCGAGGAAATGTACAAGGAGATCTCCCTGATCGCGCCGACCTACACCAACCCCCACGGCTACGACGGCTGGCAGGGCGTGCTGACCGACGTCGGCGCGCTGACCGGGAAGTCCGAGCAGGCGGCGGACGTCATCGCCGAGGTCGAGGCCGAGATCGCGGACGCCCGCGAACGCCTACCAGGGCTGCAGGGGGCGTCGATGGTCACCGCGGACTCCCGCGAACCGGGAAGCTTCGAGCTGGGCGGCGGAGCGTTCCTCCTGACGGAGCTCGGCCTCGTTCCCGACGACGAACTGGTGGCGACCGAGAATCTCTCGCTGGAGAACCTCGATCAACTCGACAGCGACGTCCTCGTCTTCATGACGTTCTTCGCCGACAACATCGGCGACGCGCTGGGCCGCGAGAAGGTGGAAGCCGATCCGCGCTTCGCCTCGCTCCCCGCGGTCGCGAACGGCACCGTGCTGTGGACAGGCGCGCCGCTGGTCAACGCGACCGCCGACACCGGGCCGCGGGCCATCTCCTGGTGGCTGGAGCAGATCGTGCCCCAGCTCGAGGAGTCCGCCCTGAACACGGCGGGACAGCAGTAGCCCATGCTGGACGCGGGACGACGGGTCGCGACGGCATCGACCGGGCGCCGGATCCTCGGCCTGCTCGCGGCGATCGCCCTCCTCGCGCTCGTCGTCGTGCTGAGCATCGTGTTCGGCGCGAAGAACATCGCGGTGAGCGACGTGATCGACGCGCTCGCCGAGAACACCGGGCAGGACGACGCGTACGTGATCTGGGAACTGCGGCTGCCGCGCACCGTCGCCGGGCTGCTGGTGGGTGCGGCACTGGGGGTCGCGGGGGCACTCATCCAGGCCTTGACGCGAAATCCTCTCGCGGACCCGGGGATTCTGGGGGTGAACGCGGGGGCGGCGTTCTTCGTGGCCGTCGGGACGGCGTTCTTCGGGGTGTCGTCGATCGGCGGCTACGTGTGGTTCGCGTTCGCGGGAGCCCTGGTGGTCACCGTCGCGGTCTACGCGATCGGGTCGGGAGGCAGGGGCAGCGTCGACCCCGTGCCGCTGACCCTGGCCGGAGTGGCCCTGGGAGCCGTCCTCGGCGGGCTCGTGACCGGCATCGTGCTGCTGAACCTGGGGAGCTTCGAGCAGATGCGGGCGTGGAGCGCGGGCAGCGTCGTCGGCCGGGGCTGGGATGTCCTCACGCCGATGCTGCCCTTCCTCTCCGTCGGGATGCTGCTGGCCGCGTTCGCGACTCCGGCGCTCAACACGATCGCGCTCGGCGACGACCTGGCCCGCGCTCTGGGCACCCGCATCGTCCGCACCCGGATCGTCGTGATCGTCGCGGTGACCCTGCTCGCCGGCGGTGCCACGGCCATCGCCGGCCCCATCGGGTTCGTGGGCCTGATGGTCCCGCACATCGCCCGGTGGATCGTGGGTCCCGACCAGCGGTGGATCCTCGCCTACACCGTCGTGCTCGGGCCCGTGCTGATGCTGACCTCGGACATCGCCGGCCGCCTCGTGATGCGTCCGGGCGAGATCCCGGTGGGCATCGTGACGGCGTTCATCGGGGCGCCGGTGCTCATCGTGCTCGTGCGGCGCCGGAGGGCGAGCGGGCTATGACGACGGACACCGGCACGCTGCCCCCGGCAACCGCCTCACAGGACGGGGCGCCGTCTCGCGCGCAACGGGTCGACTTCGGCCATCGCGTCCTGGTGCTCCGGCGCGGGGGCTTCGCGCTGCGCTGGCAGACGCGGTCCCTGCTGGTGTGCGCGGTCCTCGCCGTCCTCACGTTCACCGTCACCGTCTGGGCGCTGGCGACGGGTTCGTACCCGCTGAGCCCGCTGGACGTGCTGCTGGCCCTGATCGACCATCCCGACGCGGGGTTCGGGCGTATCGTCGTCGTCCAGTGGCGGCTGCCGCGCGCGCTCGCCGCGGTCGTGTTCGGGGCCGCACTGGGGGTCTCCGGCGCGGTCTTCCAGTCGCTCACCCGCAACCCACTGGCCTCCCCGGACATCATCGGGTTCTCCACCGGGTCCCACACGGGCGCGCTGATCGTGATCATCGCGCTCGGGGGCAACTATCTGCAGGTCGCGGCGGGGGCCCTGGTGGGCGGCGTCGCGACGGCGGCGGTCGTCTACCTCCTGGCCTGGCAGCGCGGCGTGCGAGGATTCCGGCTCATCATCATCGGCATCGGGGTAGCCGCGATGCTCGGTTCCGTCAACACCTGGCTGCTCCTCAAGGCGGAGCTGGAGGTCGCCCTCAGCGCCGCCGCCTGGGGCATCGGCACTCTCAGCGGCATCACCTGGCCGACGACCCTCGTGGCCGGCGCGGTCATCGTCGTGCTGCTGCTCGCCCTGTCGACCCTCGGGCCGAGCCTGCGACAACTGGAGCTGGGCGACGACGCGGCGAAGGCCACCGGCGTCCGCGCCGAGCCGATCCGGCTCACCGCGATCGTGACCGGCATCGCGCTGATCGCGACGGTCACCGCCGCCGCCGGGCCGATCTCCTTCGTCGCGCTCGCCGCACCGCAGATCGCCCGGCGCCTGGCCCGCACGCCCGGGGTCACCCTCGCGCCCGCCGCGGCCATGGGCGCCCTGATGCTCGCCACCGCCGACCACATCGCCCAGAACCTGCTCCCCCAGTCCGTGCCGGTCGGCGTGGTCACCGTCGTCATCGGCGGCAGCTATCTTGTCTGGGTCATCGTCGCGGAGGTCCGCAGGAGGTCCCGCACATGAGCCCACCGCACGTTTCCCCACCCCCTTCGACGAGAGGAGAGTCTCCCATGACCACCCACGAACTGCCGAGTCCGAACCGCACCGGCGAGCAGCGGCTCAGCTTCCAGCCCAAGATTGTCCGCCGCGACCTGCACGTGGCGCGCACCGAGGAGATCACTCCGCGGTACCGGCGCGTCGTGCTGACCGGCGACGTCCTGGCCGACGGCTTCCCGTTCGTGCGCTTCGCGTGCAACGACCACGTCAAGGCGTACTTCCCCAACCCCCGGACGGGGGACCTCGTGGCTTACCGCGAGGTCGGCTACGACGAGTGGGAGGTCGACAGCGACACCGCCGAGCCGATTCACCGCGACTACACGCCGCGGGCCTTCGATCTCGACGCGCGGGAACTGACGCTCGACTTCGTCCTCCACGAGCACGGCGTCGCCGGAGCGTGGGCGCGGGACGCGAAGCCCGGCGACGTGCTGGTCGTCATGGGGCCCCGGGCGAACTGGCTGCTCCCCGAGAACTACTCGCACTATCTGGCCGCCGGGGACGCGACCGCGCTGCCCGCGATCTCGCGGCTCATCGAGGAGGCGCCCCAGGGCGCGCACGTCACCGCGGTGATCGAGATCGCCGACGCGACGGAGGAGCAGAACCTCACCCCCGCCGCCGGCGCGACGCTGGACCTGCGGTGGGTCCACCGCGATACCGCTCCCGCGACGCCCGGCCACGGCAGCGCCCTGGAGACGGCGCTGCGCCTGGTGGATCTCCCCGACGACCTGGACGACCTGTTCGTGTTCGCAGCCGGCGAGGCCGGCATGATGAAGCCGATCCGCCGCTGGCTGCGCCGGGAGGTGGGGATGCCGAAACGACAGCTCGCCGTGGACGGGTACTGGAAGCGCGGCACCGCCGACTTCGACCATCACGTCGTCGATCACGACGACTGAGACCGGCGGCACGACGACCGCGCCTGACGTGAGCCTTGCGCGTGAGGTGCCCTCGACGGGACTCGAACCCGTACTGAAGCGGGTTTAAGCCGCCTGCCTCTACCGTTGGGCTACGAGGGCGCAGTACCTGAATCCTAGGGGGTCGCCTCCCCATCCGGGTGGGCGTTCTCCGGTGGGCTTTGGCATCCCCCGCTAAACTAGGAAGGACCTAGCCAGAACCGCCTAAGGACGTAGACAAGGACGTAGAACATGACCGTCTTCCTGATCATGGGGGCCGTCGGTGTGGTCATGGTGCTCTTGTCCCTCATCTTCGGCGACCTGATCGACGGCTTGTTCGACCTCGACTTCCTCGACGGAGACCTCTTCTCTCTCACCAGCCTCGCGGCCTTCCTCGGCGCGTTCGGCTTCGGCGCGGCCATCGGGCTCGGGCTCACGGGGCTGATGCTCCCGGCCATCCTCGTCGGCGCGGCCACCGGCGCCGCGGCCACCGCGCTCGCGATCTGGCTCACGCGGTTCCTGCGGGCCGACGAGTCGGCCACCTCCTTCAAGACGTCGTCGATGATCGGCCACACCGGGATCGTGATCACCGCCATCCCGGAGATCGGCTACGGCGAAATCCGGGTCAGCGTCGGCGGGCACGTGCGCAAGCTGACCGCACGCTCCTCGTCGCCGATGCAGGAGGGCACCGAGGTGTGGATATCGGAGATCCTCTCCCCCACCGCCGTCGCGGTGCAGCCCGCACACGACCAGCGCGAACTGACGTAGCAACCAACGGCAAACCAACGCAACAGAAAGGGCGCCATGTTTGGCCTGAATCCTGTCCTCATCTCCGTGCTCGGATTGATCCTTCTCCTGGTCTTGATCGGCTGGCTCATCGCCAGCAGGTACAAAGTGGCCAAACCGAACGAGGCGTTCATCATCACGGGCCGCAAGGGCAAGGAGGTGCGCAACCCCGAGACGGGCCTCGTCTCCACCGATCTCAGCGGCCAGAAGGTGGTCATGGGCGGCGGCGTCTTCGTGGTCCCGTTCATCCAGCGGCTGCACGTCCTCGACCTGTCGTCGCGGCGCATCATGGTGACCATCCGCAACGCCGTCTCCGGCCAGGGCATCAAGCTCACCGTCGAAGGCGTGGCGCTGGTGAAGGTGGGCGGCAACGAGGATTCGATCCGCGCCGCCGCGCAGCGCTTCCTGTCGCAGCAGGAGGAGATCGAGACCTTCACGCAGGAGACGCTGGCAGGCTCGCTGCGCTCGATCGTCGGCTCGCTGAGCGTCGAGCAGATCATCCGCGACCGCGCAGCCTTTGCCCAGCGGGTCACCGACGAGTCGGAGGCCTCTCTCACCGGCCAGGGCCTGGTGCTGGACACGTTCCAGATCCAGGACATCACCGACGACGGCACCTACCTGTCCGACCTGGGCCGCCCCGAGTCCGCCAAGGTGGGCCGTCTGGCCGCCGTCGCCGAGGCCGAGGCCCGTCGCCAGGCCGAGCAGGCCCAGATCGCCGCCGAGCAGGAGATCGCCATCTCGCAGCGCGCGCTGGTGCTGAAGCAGGCCGAGATCCAGTCCGAGACCGACGCGGCCCGCGCCACCGCAGCCGCCGCCGGCCCGCTGGCCCAGGCCGACCGCGACCAGGCCATCCTGATGGAGCAGGAGAAGGTCGCCGTCGCGCAGGCCGCGCTGAAGGAACGCCAGCTCGACACCGAGGTCCGCCGCCCGGCCGACGCCGAGCGCTACCGGGTGGAGACCGAGGCGGAGGCGCGTCGCAACTCGACGATCTTCGAGGCCGAGGCCCGCAAGGCCGCCGACATCGCCAACGCCGAGGCCGCGGCCGAGCAGGCCCGGCTGACCGGTATCGGCGAGAAGTCCCGCCGCCAGGCGCTCGCCGAGGCCGAGGCCATCGAGGGCGCCAAGCGAGGCGAGGCCGAGAAGGCCCGTCGTATCGCCGAGGCCGAGGCCGTCCGGGCCGAGGGTGAGGCGAAGGCCGCCGCGGTGCTGGCCGTCGGCCAGGCCGAGGCCGAGGCGATGGACAAGCGCGCCGAGGCGTTCAAGCACTACAACGACGCCGCCGTGCTGCAGATGCTGGTCGAGGCCCTGCCGAAGATCGCGGAGGAGGTCTCGAAGCCGATCGGCAACATCGACACCCTCACCGTCATCTCGACGGAGGGCGCCGGCGCGATCCCGCGTCAGGTCACCGACAACCTGTTGCAGACCATCCAGCTGGTCAAGGACACCACCGGCTTCGACCTCACCACGATCCTGGACCGGTTCGCCGGCAACATCCACGAGACGGTCAAGGGCGAGGTCGCCGAGACCCACTGATCCACCGCAATACCGGAGGGGGCACGCCGCGCGGCGTGCCCCCTCCGTCGTTTCCGGCGTCCCCGGAGATCTTCTCCAACCCACCCACTGGCCCAACCCGCCCACTGCGATCGACACCAGCGCCACTCGCGACGCCAGAGCACGCTCCACCTACGAGGCCTTGGGGGTCACCGTCGAGATTGCGGGCTAAGGCCCCGTCCAGCGAACTCCCTCGGAACCGCTATCCCACGACGCTCGGTCCCCCTCGGCGGTCAGCAGGCCGTCGCGAACCGACCAGCCTCAATGTATCAATCATCTGCTACATTGATTCTATGGCTGCTGAACTACTCCTCATCGCGGGGGCGCTCCTCCTCCTTGCCGGCCTGACGAGCTGGGTCTTCTCCCGCCCCACGCCCGTCGCCGACGCGCACCAAGCAACGCTCGCCTCGGCCGTCGGACGGCACGCTCGACGCCGCGCAACCATCGCCGGGGTTGGTGCGATCCTCGTCGGGGCGACGCTCCTGCTCGTCGGTCCGCCTCTGGCGAAGACCGTCGCCGGCGTCGTGGGGCCCGAAGGTCCGACGGGACTTTCGTTCGCGCTGACCCCGCTCGCGATCGGCCTCGTGTTCACCGTCACGTTCCTCCTGGCCGAGCGCACCTGGCCCCGCCCCACCGAACCGGTGCGCAGTGCCCCGCTGCGACGCCGCTCGGTCTCCGACTTCAGCCCTCGCTGGCTGCTGGCCCTGACCGCGATCTGGGTCGGCGGTCTCGTCGTGCTGCTCGTCTGGACGGGCATCGTCGCGACAGGCAACATGCTCACCGTGGGATACCAGGACGCGGGATCTCGGGGAGCGGACGCGTCGTTCGGCTGGGTGTCCGCCGGCCCGTTCCCCGGCTGGGGCTACGGGATTCCGACGCTCGTGGTCGCGGGGCTCCTCCTCACGACGGCGTGGCTCACGCTCCGCGAGATCAGGCGTCGCCCGGCGATGCCCGGCCTCGACGCCGCGGCCGACGACGCGTTTCGCCGGTCCAGCGCACGGCAGGTGCTGGGCGTGACCCAGGCGACCTTGAGCCTCACACTGAGCGGGAATCTCTTCTTCGTCAGCAGCGTCTTGCGGTCGGTCTCGCAGGTGCCTGCCGCCGTCGTGTTTCTCGCCCTCTCCGTCGCCGTCGGCATCATCGCCCTGGTGGGGCTCGGCCTCGCCGCGCGCCGGCGATGAGCGCGTCGCTGCGCATCGACGTCGCCTCGTCGGTGCCTCCGTTCGAGCAGATCCGCGCGCAGGTCTCCGGCCACATCGCCGCCGGCGACCTGCGGCCCGGCGACCGCCTCCCCACGGTGCGCGACCTGGCCAGCGACCTCGGCATCGCCGTCGGCACCGTGCAGCGCGCCTACCGGGAGTTGGAGACGCAAGGCCTGATCGTCTCGCGGCGGCGCCACGGCACCGCGGTGGCGGCGCATGGCGCGACGACGGCGAGCCCGTCCCCTGCTACCGAGGACGTTCGTATCCTGGCCCAGCGGCTCGCAGCCGAGGCGGCCGCCGCGGGCATGTCCCTGCAGCAGCTCACCGACCTGGTGCAGGTCAGCTACCAGCAGAGCCCCCGATAGCGCGCGACCACCCACTCGGCGGTATCGCCCACGCGGATCAGCTCGGGTTGAAGCGGATGTACACGTCCGAGAAGTCGCGATTGTTGTCGAGGATGTTCTCGGTGGCCCCGGAAGCACCCACCGCGATGTCAGAGACGGTACGCACCTGGTAGAACTGGGTCGCGGCGTTCGACGTGCCGTTGAGGTGAACCGCATACTCGACGGTCACCGAACCGCCGGGTGCCAGGGGAACCGGAAGGGCGAAGTCCCACCAGCGCCGGAACGCCTCCGGGTTGCCCGCAGACCCGAACGACTCCGTCGAGGTCGTGAGCAGGGTGAGGGAGGTGCCCCCGAGGGTGGCGGTCATCGTGTCGGTGTCCCAGATGGCCGCGAAGGGCAGCCCGATCGACACCGTCGCGCCGGCCAGCAGCGTCGCTGGCCCGTTGTTGAAGTAGTCGTAGGTGAACGTGAGGTTCCTGGGACCGGTCCATTGGTCTAGGCCACCGGTGGTGCCGCTGCGCGTCTCGTTCGGGATCCGGGCTCGCGACGTCAGGTCCACCGTCTCCACGGTAGCGGCGGCCAGCGGAGTGGCCGCGCCCGCCGCGATCACGGGGACCGCCCAGGCGGAGGTGTACAGGATTTCGCGTCTGGTGGCGGCGTGGGTCATGAAAATGGCTCCGTCTTCAGTCGTGTGCGGCAAACAGCTCATCGAGCAGTGCGAAGGGCACGCGATGTTCACTGTAGTTGTCCGGCTCGACGGCCTGCAACGTGAGCGACCCGCATCCGGAGCCTGAAGACGCCCGGGCGTAAGGGTTTCCACCGTCAATGGTGGAAACCCTTACACCGTGGATGCTGGGTGGCAGCGTCGGCATCTCCGCGCACTACCCGACCAGCCGCGGAGCGTGAGGGCGTCGGCGACTTGGCCTGCAACGAGGCACGGCCGCCGGAGCACAGCATGCCACCCGTACCGCAGCGTGACGACCCCGAGGCGGAGGGCGTGGGCGTTGTCGCGAAGCATGTCCTTGGACCAGTCGCCATGGTCACGCATGCCGTCCAACTCCGCGATGACGCGGTACCCGTCGAAGTGACAGTCCATCCGCCCTTCGTCGGATCGTGCCTGCCTACTCGGGATGGGCAGTCGGTGCGCACCGATCACGTCGCGCGCGAACAACCATTCCAGTCCGCTCTCGATTCCCGACGCGCTCGCTGAGCACATCTGCCTGATCTCCGCGCCATAGCGGACACGCCCCTGCGCGTCCAGGGCAGCGACGACGCGCTCGGGCGTCGTGAGACTACGCGCGAAGCCACGCGCTATCGCATCCATGGTGCCCACCACGCTGCTGTCGCGCGCGAGGTCGAGCAAGCCCTCCTCCACTGGTAGCCGCGGAGGACTGCCCCGGCTGGGGCGAACACCTCGACGAGGACGGATCAACCACTTGCCAACCTTGATCGTCCGACGACCACCCGGAACCCAGATGACGACCTCGTCAGGCGCGTCCCGAAGCACCGCATTCAGATACAGGGAAGCGGTCGACCCCAGGACGCTGCACGGCCCACCATGGAGCACCGCGGCCCAGGTCGCGGACTCGAAGCTGGGCGTCTCCGTCAGATAGAGGCCCGGCGCAAGCCGAGTCCATTGCGACGTCACGCGGGCACAGACCCTCCGCGTCAGCCCGCTCGCGAGCAGTTGGCTGGCAGTGATCACCCCCTCTTGCTCGACGAGAAGGCGATGAGCCCAGGCAGGGAGCGGTTGGCGCGGCGTCATGCGCTCAGTCTCCGACGGCGGACGGCAGGAGTCACGCGCCCTGACGAGGCGGACAACACATGCCGGGAAGCGGACAACACTCGACGCCAGCCGTCCATCGTAAGAACCTCCACCGTCCACGGTGGAGGTTCTTACGATGAGTCCGCTCGCACCGCGTCGGAGCCACTCGTTGCCGTGGGGCCGCTCCTGGTCCCTCTCGTCAACCCCGGGCACCGCCGCGACCGCCATCGGCTACGACGACACCTCGCCTAGAAACCTCTCGACGAACAGATCCTCGACATCCACGGTGTAAGGGTTTCCACCGTCCATGGTGGAAACCCTTACACCGTGGATGCTGGGTGGCAGCGCAAGCTCAGACGAGGGTTCAGAAGTCCCAGTCGTCGTCCTCAGTCGCGACGGCCTTGCCGATCACGTAGGACGACCCGGAGCCACTGAAGAAGTCGTGGTTCTCGTCGGCGCTCGGGGACAGCGCGGAGAGGATCGCCGGACTGACGTCGGTCACCGTCGAGGGGAACATCGCCTCGTAGCCCAGATTCATCAGGGCCTTGTTGGCGTTGTAGTGCAGGAACTTCTTGACATCTTCGGTGAGGCCGACGGTGTCGTAGAGGTCCTGGGTGTAATGCACCTCGTTGTCGTAGAGGTCGAACAGCAGCGAGAAGGTGTAGTCCTTCAGCTCGTCGCGCTTGGCCTGGTCGACCAGTTCCAGCCCCTTCTGGAACTTGTAGCCGATGTAGTAGCCATGCACGGCCTCGTCGCGGATGATCAGCCGGATCAGGTCGGCGGTGTTGGTGAGCTTCGCGCGGCTGGACCAGTGCATCGGCAGGTAGAAGCCCGAGTAGAACAGGAACGATTCCAGCAGCGTCGAGGCCACCTTGCGCTTCAACGGCTCGTCGCCGTGGTAGTAGCTCATGATGATCTTCGCCTTGCGCTGGAGGTTCTCGTTCTCCACCGACCAGCGGAACGCATCGTCGATCTCCTCCGTGGAGCACAGCGTCGAGAAGATCGACGAGTAGCTCTTGGCATGCACCGACTCCATGAACGCGATGTTGGTGTAGACCGCCTCCTCGTGCGGGGTGAGCGCGTCAGGAATCAGCGAGACGGCACCGACGGTGCCCTGGATCGTGTCCAGCAGCGTCAGGCCCGTGAACACCCGCATCGTGAGCTGCTGCTCCTGCGGGGTGAGGGTGTTCCAGGACTGGATGTCGTTGGAGAGCGGCACCTTCTCCGGCAACCAGAAGTTGCCCGTGAGACGGTTCCACACCTCCAGGTCCTTGTCGTCCTGGATCCGGTTCCAGTTGATCGCCTGCACATGCTCCAGCAGGTGGCCACTCATCATCGTGCTAACTCCCGGTCGTTCTTGGTTCTGACTGTGATTGGGTTCCTGCGAATGGTCGCGGTTGGGCCCTTTCGAGGCTCCGCTGCGCTCCGCACCTCAAGGAGCAGGGGCTAGAGCGTGCAACTGACGCAACCCTCGACCTCGGTGCCCTCGAGCGCCATCTGACGCAGCCGGATGTAGTAGATGGTCTTGATGCCCTTGCGCCAGGCGTAGATCTGGGCCTTGTTGATGTCGCGGGTGGTGGCGGTGTCCTTGAAGAACAGCGTCAGTGACAGGCCCTGGTCGACGTGCTGCGTCGCCGCGGCGTAGGTGTCGATGATCTTCTCGTAGCCGATCTCGTAGGCGTCCTGGTAGTACTCCAGGTTGTCGTTGGTCATGAACGGCGCCGGGTAGTAGACGCGGCCCAGCTTGCCCTCCTTGCGGATCTCCACCTTCGACGCGATCGGATGGATCGAGCTCGTCGAGTTGTTGATGTAGGAGATCGAGCCGGTGGGCGGCACAGCCTGCAGGTTCTGGTTGTAGATGCCGTGGGCTTGGATCGAGGCCTTCAGTTCGCGCCAGTCGTCCTGCGTCGGGATGTGATGGTTGGCGAACAGCTCCCGCACCCGCTCGGTCTTAGGCACCCACTCCTGCTTGGTGTAGGTGTCGAAGAACTCGCCCGTGGCGTACTTCGACTCCGGGAAACCGTCGAAGGCCTGGCCGCGCTCGATGGCGAGCTTGTTGGAGGCCTGCAACGCGTGGAACAGCACGGTGTAGAAGTAGATATTGGTGAAGTCGACACCCTCTTCGGAGCCGTAATGCACGCGCTCTCGGGCCAGGTAGCCGTGCAGGTTCATCTGGCCCAGGCCGATGGCGTGCGAGCGAGCGTTGCCCTCCTCGATGGAGCGCACGGAACGGATGTGGCTCTGGTCACTCACGGCCGTCAGCGCACGGATCGCGGTGTCCACCGTCGCCCCCAAGTCGGGCGAGTCCATCGCCAGCGCGATGTTCAGCGACCCGAGGTTGCAGGAGATGTCCTTGCCGATCTGGTCGTAGGAGAGGTCCTCGTTGTAGGTGGTCGCCGTGTTGACCTGCAGGATCTCCGAGCAGAGGTTCGACATGTTGATCCGGCCCTTGATCGGATTGGCCCGGTTCACGGTGTCCTCGTAGACGATGTACGGATAGCCCGACTCGAACTGGATCTCGGCCAGCGTCTGGAAGAACTTGCGGGCATTGATCTTGGTCTTCTTGATCCGCGGATCGTCGACGAGCTCGTGATACTTCTCGGTGATCGAGATGTCGGCCAGCCCGGCGCCGTAGTGGCGCTCCACGTCGTAGGTGGAGAACAGGTACATGTCCTCGTCGCGCTTGGCCAGCTCGAAGGTGATGTCGGGGATGACGACCCCCAGCGACAGCGTCTTGATCCGGATCTTCTCGTCGGCGTTCTCCCGCTTGGTATCCAGGAAACGCATGATGTCGGGGTGGTGCGCCGACAGGTACACCGCGCCCGCGCCCTGACGGGCACCCAGCTGGTTGGCGTAGCTGAAGCTGTCCTCGAGGAGCTTCATCACCGGGATGATGCCCGACGACTGGTTCTCGATCTGCTTGATCGGCGCGCCCTGCTCGCGGACGTTGCTCAGCAGCAGCGCGACGCCCCCACCGCGCTTGCTCAGCTGGAGCGCCGAGTTGATGCCGCGCGCGATCGACTCCATGTTGTCCTCGACCCGCAGCAGGAAGCACGAGACCAGCTCCCCGCGCTGGGCCTTGCCCGCGTTGAGGAAGGTGGGGGTCGCCGGCTGGAACCGCCCGGAGATGATCTCGTCGACGAGCGACGTGGCCAGCGCCTGGTCGCCGTCGGCCAGGGCCAGCGCGGTCATCACCACGCGATCCTCGAAGCGCTCGAGGTAGCGCTGACCGTCGAAGGTCTTCATGGTGTAGCTGGTGTAGTACTTGAACGCGCCGAGGAAGGTCTCGAAACGGAACTTCGCGTCGTAGGCGCGCTCGGTGAGGGCCTTGACGAAGTCGAAGGCGTACTTGTCGAGCACCTCGGGCTCGTAGTACTGCTTGTCGACGAGGTAGTTGAGGCGCTCCTTCAGGGAGTGAAAGAAGACGGTGTTCTGGTTGACGTGCTGCAGGAAGTACTCCCGGGCGGCGCGCTTGTCGGCCTCGAACTGGATGTTGCCCTCGGCGTCATAGAGGTTCAGCATCGCGTTGAGGGCGTGGTAATCCATCCCGCCGAAGGCCGGGTTGTTCTTGAAGGTCACCTCGGCGGTTGCTGCTGTTGCCACCACTGCTCCAATCCGACGCGCACCCGCGCGACATCTTCTGGCGTGCCGAACAGTTCCAGCTTGTACAAGTGCGGCACGCGGCACTTGCGGCTGACGATCTCCCCGGCCAGGCAGTAGGCCTCGCCGAAGTTGGTGTTGCCCGCGGAGATCACGCCGCGGATCAGGCTTCGGTGGTGCGGATCGTTCAGGAAGCGGATCACCTGCTTGGGGACCGCCCCCTTCTCCTCGCCCTTGCCTTGGCCGCCCCCGTAGGTGGGAGTGACCAGGACGTAGGGTTCATCGACGGTGATGCCCGGGTCCGCCTGGGTGGTCGGGATCCGGGCCGCCCGCAGGCCCACCTTCTCCACGAACCGGGCGGTGTTGCCCGAAACGCTGGAGAAGTAGACCAGCAGCGGGGTTTCCGGGTTGAGTTCTTCGTCGTTCACGTCGGGCTTCTGTGCTGAAGGGAGCTGCCGTACACAAATCTCGCTATCCGCCGAGGCCTTGCCATAGAGCGGAGGTCTCGCGCTATAGCGAGATTTGTGCTCGCCTCCCTGCGGGACCGGTCGCTCAGGCGACGCGGAGGGCGGCGATCTTGTCGGGCCGGAAGCCGGCCCAGTGGTCGTCGTCGGTGATCACGACGGGGGCCTGCAGGTAGCCGAGCGACTTCACCATCTCCAGCGCCTTCTCGTCCTCGGTGAGGTCGAGGATCTCGTAGTCGACACCCTTGGAATCCAACGCCCGGTAGGTGGCGTTGCACTGCACGCACTGCGGCTTGGTGTAGACGGTGATTGCCATGATGACCAGTCACTCCTCGAGATCGATCGCGGCGCCCCGGTTGCGCGCCAGCCAGGTCTCGAATACTACATATAGGGCACCGGACCCGCAAGGCCCACTAGGTATTGGGTTACAGCGATGTTGTTCGCTATACCACACGCGGCGCCCAACCCGCCAGGACACCTGCCATCCCGTGGCCGGCGACCGGCCGGAGGCCCACCGGAATCCGCTGTCCCGGCACCGGATACGGGTTGCCATGTCCCCGGCCGATGCGACACATCACCGCGCCGACACCACACGGTGCCGACACCACACCGTGCCGCTGGGCTCAGGTGGTCAGGAGGCCGTGGGCGATGCCGTCGAGGATGTCGGTCTCGCTGACCAGCACCCGCTGGCCGGGAACCTGGGCGGCGATCTCGTCGAGGATCACCGACCCGGCGCCCAGCACGCCGGCACGCAGCGGATGCATGCAGGGCTCCTGCGCCGTCTGCTCGGCGGTTTGCGCCAGCCAGCGGTGCGATACGGCGGCGATCTGTCCTCTGTCGAGCAGGGTGCCGTGAACGGCCTCGCGGGAGTACTCCCGCAGGCCGAGCACCGACGCGGCGACGCTGGTGACGGTGCCCGCGACGCCCACCGCGGTGGCCACCTGCGAGAAGTCGATCCCGGTGCCGAGGATGGTGCCCAGCACGAAGGCCCGGGCGGACGAGATCTGGTCGGAGGTGGGGGGATCGTCGGGGAAGAAGCGCTCCTTGACGCGCACCGCCCCCATCTGGGTGCTGACCGCATGCACCACCTGGCGGTCGCCGTCGATCAGGACGAACTCGGTGGAGCCGCCGCCGATGTCGAACACCAGCACCGGCGCCTCCGCATCGACGCCGCTCAGCACGCCCGCCGCGGACAGCCGGGCCTCCTCGTCGCCGCTGATCACGTCGACGGCGAGCCCCAGCCGCTGCCGCACGTCGGCCTCGAAGACATCGCGGTTCGAGACGTCGCGGGCCGCGGCGGTGGCGACGAAGCGGGCGCGCTCGACGCCGAGGTCGCGCAGGATCTCGGCGAACTCGTCGAAGATCACGCCGGCCCGGGCGAGCGCGTCCGGATGGAACTGCCCCGTCGCGTCGACGCCCTGCCCCAGCCGGGCCAGTCGCACCTCACGGCAGAGCTCCGCGAGCGCGCCGTCGGCCTCGCGACGCAGCACGAGCAGGCGGATGGAGTTGGTGCCGCAGTCGATGGCGGCGACGGTGTGGCTCATGAACAGAAGTCTCCCATGGCGTCCAGGGCCTCGTCGCCGAACGGGTTCACCCCTCGGCCGGCGGCCAGCGCATGGCCGACCAGGACGTGCAAGCACTTCACTCGGGAGGGCATCCCGCCGGCGCTGATGCCATCGATCTCATCGACGTGGCCGAGCGCCTCCCTGTCGCGCAGGTAGGCCTCGTGGGCTGCGCGGTAGCGGGCGGCGAGGTCCTCGTCCTCCGCGACGCGGGCAGTCATCTCCGTCATCAGCCCTGAGGCCTCCAGCGTCGAGACGGCGGAGACCGCGCGGGGGCAGGTGAGGTAGTACACCGTCGGGAACGGGGTGCCGTTGGGCAGCCGCGGCAAGGTCTTCACCACACCGGGATGCCCGCTGGGGCAGCGGTAGGCGACCTCCACCACGCCCCTGGGTTCGCGGCCCAGTTGCTCGGCGATGGTCGCCAGGTCGTCCGGGGTCAGGTTGGGCATGGGGCACCTTTCACGAGAAAGCCGTCAGGCGGTGGCCGCTTTTCCGGGGGAACGGCGGGACCGCGAAGCGGAGCGGGCTGGGGGCAGCGAGGACACACGAGCCCAGGCCAATCCGCGGGCCCTGGAGAACGTTCGGCGACGGGGCCGACATGCGAGTGGGATCATTCCCCGGGCTCGGGGGACGGCGACGCCGAGGGGCCGACGACGCGATCGGGATCGTCGGCGGGCACCGGCTCGGGCGTGACCTCCTCCACCGGCTGATCCACCGCATGGATGGAGGCGACCAGCGACTCCCACCACAGCAACTCCGGGCTCTCGGGCTCGGCCTCGACGGTCTCCGAGCCGTCGAGCGGCAGCCCGTCGGGACCGATCACGCGATAGCCCACCTCGCCGGGCATCACCCAGCCGAGCTTCGAGCGCGCCAGCGATCGCACGTACTCCGGATCGTTCCAGCGGTTGAGCTGATCCTCCAGGTCCGCGATCTGCGCCTCCTGGGAGGCGATCTCGCCCCGCACCTCGGCGAGCTGCCGCGACTGCGCCACGTAGACCCGCAGTCCGTTGGCGAGCAGCAGCGCGACGCCCGCCAGCACCACCAGCAGCACGATCAGCCGCCAGGTGATGTCGCCGGCGCGGTTGCGCTTGGCCGATGCCCCGGCAGGGTCCTGATCGAACGCCGCCTGGGCTTCCTCGTCGGGAAGGGGCCTCACCCGCTCGCGGCGAGCGCCCGGACGCGCAGTGGTCCGGGAGGGCGGTTTCCCGCCTCCCGGACCACTGCTGCTCGGCTTATGCCCTGGAGTCCGTGCCACCTACCCAGTGTGCCGGATCCGGGACAAGGCTCAACCCTTGAAACGCGGGAACGCGGAACGTCCGGCGTAGACGCCGGCCTCGTCCAGGTCCTGCTCGATGCGCAGCAGCTGGTTGTACTTGGCCACGCGGTCGGTGCGCGCGGGGGCGCCCGACTTGATCTGGCCGCAGCCCAGGGCCACCGCCAGGTCGGCGATGGTGGTGTCCTCGGACTCGCCGGAGCGGTGCGACATCATGGTGCGGTAGCCGTTGCGGTGAGCCAGGTCGACCGCGTCGATCGTCTCGGTGAGCGAGCCGATCTGGTTGACCTTCACCAGGAGGGCGTTGGCGGTAGCGGTGTCGATGCCGCGCTGCAGGCGGGTGACGTTGGTGACGAACAGGTCATCGCCGACGAGCTGGACCTTGTCGCCCATCGCGTCGGTCATGGCCTTCCAGCCGTCCCAATCCTCCTCGTTCAGCGGATCCTCGATGGAGACCAGCGGGTAGTTCTCGACGAGGTCGGCGTAGTATGCGACCATCTCTTCGGAGGTCTTGTTCTCGCCCTCGAAGAGGTACCCGCCGTCCTCGAAGAACTCGGAGGCCGCGACGTCCATCGCCAGCGCCACGTCGGTGCCGGGCTCGTAGCCGGCGTCGCGGATGGCGGTGAGGATGAGGTCGAGCGCCTCACGGTTGCTGTCGAGGTTGGGGGCGAAGCCGCCCTCGTCGCCGAGACCGGTGTTCAAGCCGCGGGCGTGCAGCACCTTCTTGAGCTCGTGGTACACGGCGGCACCCATCTGAAGGGCCTCGGCGAAGGTGCCGGCGCCGATGGGGGCGATCATGAACTCCTGGATGTCGACGTTGGAATCCGCATGGGACCCGCCGTTGAGGATGTTCATCATGGGAACAGGAAGGATGTGGGCGTTGGGGCCGCCGACGTACTTGTACAGCGGAAGGCCCGCCTCTTCCGCGGCGGCCTTGGCGACGGCCAGGGACACGCCGAGGATGGCATTGGCGCCCAGCTTGCCCTTGTTGTCGGTGCCGTCCAGCTCGATCATCGCGTTGTCGATGGTGCGCTGATCGGAGGCGTCGAGATCCTCGATCTCCTCGGCGATCACGGCAACGTTGGAGACGGCGGTGAGGACACCCTTGCCCCCGTAGCGGCCCTTGTCGCCGTCGCGCAGCTCGACCGCCTCGAAGGCCCCGGTGGAGGCTCCCGACGGCACGATGGCCCGACCGCTGGCGCCCGAGTCGAGCTCGACCTCGACCTCGACGGTGGGGTTGCCTCGCGAATCAAGAACCTCGCGCGCCTGGATGAACTCGATGTATGCCATGTGATCCCTTTCGAACATTGGGGCTTACGGTCCCAAGCCTAACCGCCGGGCAGGACATTCGGATGCCGGGGTGCGGTTTGGACACCTCAAATTCCTCGGGGTTTCTCCGAGGAACGGATCTTGTGTTCAAGTTGACGCAGCGCGGCCCGTGCCGCGGCGTCCGCGTCGATCCCGTGGGCCTGGGCTCGGGCGACGAGCGCGAGCATCTCGTCGCCCACCTGGCCGGCCGTGATCTCGTCGTCGGGCAGGGCGACGGCGATCCCGTGCGAGCGCGCCCGCGACACCACCTTGTGGGCCCGGGCAATCACGCTCATCGAGCGGGCGATGCCGTCCAGGGACGAGTCGCGCCCCTTCTCCGCCTTCTTGGCCACCTCCCAGTCGGCTCGCACGTCGCCGGGCGGCTCGGCATCGGAGAAGACGTGCGGATGGCGGCGGATCAGCTTGTCCGTGATGCCGTCGGCGACGTCGTCGAGCGTGAACCGGCCCTCGTCGGCGGCGATCTGGGAGTGGAAGTAGACCTGGAGCAGCAGGTCGCCGAGTTCCTCGCGAAGGTCGTCGTCGGTGCCCTCCTCGACGGCGTCGACCACCTCGCAGGCCTCCTCGATGAGGTGGTTCAGGAGGGACCGGTGGGTCTGCCGCGCGTCCCAGGGGCAGCGGACGCGCAACGTCGCCATGACGTCGCGGAGACGCTCCAGCGCGTCGGACATGGCGGGACGGCTACGCGGCGGGAACCGACAGCGACCCGGTGCCGACCAGTCCCAGCGACTCGGTGTCCCACTGGCCGAAGCGCGGATTGACCTCGACCTGCGCCTCCTGCAGTTCGCCGATCACGACGTCCTGCCCCAGTTCCGCGGCCAGCAGGCTCAACGCGACGTTGGGATAGGCCAGCTTGGCGCACTCGTCGTTGCCCAGGAGATCGGCGAAACCGGACTGCTGGGCGAGATCGCGCACCTCGCCGTCGTGGATCACGATGCCGTGCTGCTCGGCCGACTGGCGCACCAGCTCGCTCGCCGTGAGCAGCAGGACATGCTGCTTGACGGGCAGCGCCTCCTCCGTGACGCCGATCTCGGCGCAACCGTCGACGCTGCGCTGGAGGTCTGCGGAGGTGATCACCACGCCGTCGACCGTCGCGACGGTGCTGGGCGCCGGACTGCACGCGGCCAGCAGGGCGAGCGCGCCGGCAACGGGAACGAGCCGCGTCAGCTTCATGAAAGTGGGTCCTCTCACGTCGGTGTCAGTGCGAACGCACCGCCGCTCAGCCTACCCCACCTCGCCCGGCCGCACGTCGGCAACCCCGCGCCGAGGGCTACCCGGCGTCAGCGGCGCTCGCGTCCCCGACGACCTCCGCTACGGCCTCGGTGTCGCCGGAGTTGTAGGCATGGACCACCTCGATCGCCCTGGACACGGCGGCCACCAGCGGCGCGCCGAGCACCATCCCGATCAGGCCGGCGATCGTGCCGCCGACGAGGGTGGCCAGCAGCACCACGACCGGATGCAGCTTGAGCGAGGTTCCGAGCGCCCAGGAGCTGACCACGCTCTGGATCGTGCCGTTGGAGATCACGAAGGTGATCGCGATGATCAGTGCCGCCTGCGCTCCCCCCGACCCGAAGGCGATCAGCACCGCGAAGGCGCCCGTGATCCACGCTCCCACATAAGGGAGGAAGGAGAGGAAGAAATAGAGGATGAAGATGGGTCCGGCCAGGGGCACGCCGAGCAGCAGCAGCGGCACCATGAAGATCGGCCCGGTGACGATGGCGGTGATCGCGGTGCCCTTGAAGTAGCCGCGCAGCGAGCCCTTCGCGACCCCCACCACATCGCCGACGACGACGGGGTCCTGGTGCGTCACCCGGGCCAGCCAGGACGGGAAGCGTCGACCGTCGCGGATCACGAAGAAGAGCAGGAAGATCGCGAAGAAGGCGCCGATGCCGAACGACACCATGCTGGAGAAGGTGCTCCCCGCCGCGCCCAGGATGCCCTGCGCCGCCTGGGGCACGTACTCCTGGATCTTGACCCAGGCGCGCTCCAGCAGCACCGTGTCGATGTCGAGCGTGTAGACCCAGCCCAGGAAGGAATGCCAGCCGGCCACCAGTTGCCGCGAGATCTCCGGGAGTTGCTGGACGAATCCGCCGACGACGATGTAACCCATGCCCACCAGCACGAACACGCTGAGGAAGAGCCCGATCACGGTGGCCAGCAGGGGGTTGACCCGTCGCTTCTCCAGCCACTCGACGAAGGGCTCCAGCACGGTGCCGATGATCACGGCGATCACCAGCGGCACCACGATCCCGCTCACGGCGCCCAGCGCCATGGCGATGACCACCACCAGTGCGATGACCCCCAGCGCCAGCCAGCTGTCCCTCCCGGCTCTCGCGAGCCGGGCCCGGAACGAGACCCTCGATCGATCAGACATGCGTACTCCTCCATCGCGGGCCATCCAGGTGGCACCAATGGTAGTGCCACGAGTAGTGGCCTCGACGTCACCCCAACGGGGTCGATTACGCCCGACCCCCGGAGATGGGGATACGGGAGCTCCCCCGGAGGACAGGCGACGGGGCCGGTCCCTCTAGAGGAACCGGCCCCGTCGGCGGCCGCCCGGGTGAGCGGCCGCGGGATCGTCACCGCGCGTCGCGAGACAAGAAGAGCCTCGTGGCGACGAGCAGCGGCAGGATCCCCCACAGCGCCAGCACGGCCATCGCCTCGCCGTAGCCGGGCATCCGCACCGTCGACTCCATGCCGGCCATCCCGTCGACCAGCCCCATGCCGACGACCGAGCCGAGCGTAGTGGGCAGGTAGTTCATCGCGAGCTGCGCCCAGGACCAGTCCGCCACCTGGGTGACGATCTGCAGCACCATCGGCAGCAGGAAGATCAGGCCCACCACGATCGTGATGCCCCCCGCGGTGCTGCGGACGATGCCGGCGACGGCGAACGCGAACAGCGCGACCGTCAGGAGGAAGACGACGGTGCCGAGGAGGCTGGTCAGGACCTGTGTGGTCAGGACGCTGCCCGCGGCCTCGGGGAGGACGACCACGGCGACGGCGACGCTCGCGAGGAGCACCACGGCGGCGGCGACCACCGAGATGAGGGTCAGGACGACGGCCTTCGCGGCGATCACCAGGCCGCGGCGCGGGGCGGCGGTCAGCGTCGAGAGGATCATCCCGGAGGCGTACTCGCTGGAGAAGACGAACACCCCGAGCACTCCGAACACCAGCGCGAGGAGGCTCGAGGGGAAGCTGGTGACCGTGGTCACGTATTCGGCGTATCCGCCGGGCATCTGATCGGAGAGGAGCGCACGGATGGCGAAGGCCATCGCGACGCTCATGGCGATCCCGAGGACGACCGAGACGATCATGCTCCAGCGGATGGAGCGGAGCGAGAGGGCCTTGATCCATTCGGAGCGCACCACGCCGCCGAAGCTGAGGCGCGGCGCGGAGGCGGGATCCAGGGAGGCGGTGCGAGGCTGGGCGAGGGTGGCGGTCATGACGGCGGGTCCTTGTCTGTGCGAGGGGCGAGGGTCTGTGTGAGGGGCGACGCTGGTCAGGCGGCGATGCCGGCGGGCTCCGCCGTGCGGTATTCGAGTTCGTCGCGGGTCAATGCGAGGTAGGCGTCCTCGAGGCTGCCCGTGAGGGGGGTCAACTGGTGCAGCTCGATGCCGTGCTGCGCGCACAGCCGGCCGATCTGCCGGGCCTCGGCCCCGCGCACGGTGAGCACTCCCTCCTGGTCGACGTCGATGGTCAGCTCGGCGTCGCTCAGCCGGGCGCTGCGCAGGACATGGACGAGCCGGGATCCCTCGGGAGTGGACACCCGCACCAGCGGGGAGCCGGCGGTCAGCAGCTCCCCCACCGGGGCGTCGGCGATCACGCGCCCACGCCCCAGGACGATGATGTGGTCGGCGGTCTGCGCCATCTCGCTCATGAGGTGACTGGACAGCAGCACCGTCTTTCCGGCGGCGGCCTGGCTGCGGACGAGGTTGCGCACCCAGAGGACTCCGTCCGGGTCGAGCCCGTTGACCGGCTCGTCGAGGATCAGGACCTGCGGGTCGCCGAGCAGCGCGGCCGCGATGCCGAGACGCTGCCCCATGCCCAGCGAGAAGCCCCCCACCCGCTTGCCGGCGACCTCCGTGAGGCCGGTCATCTCCAGCACCTGCTCCACCCGCCGGGCACCCAGACCGTGGGTGGCCGCCAGCGCACGCAGATGGCTGCGCGCGGTCCGCCCCGGATGCACGCCCTTCGCGTCGAGCAGCGCGCCGACGACGGTGAGGGGAGCCGCCTGCCGGACGAAGGACATCCCCCCGATGGTCACCTCGCCGCTGGTGGGGCGGTCCAGGCCCACCATCAGCCGCATCGACGTGGACTTGCCGGCGCCGTTGGGGCCGAGAAAACCGGTCACTTTGCCGGGCCGGATGTCGAAGCTGACGTCGTCGAGGGCCTTCTTCGTGCCGTAGTGCTTGCTGAGGCCGCGTGCCGTGATCATGGTGTCTCCTCGTTCGGTGGGTGAGTGGTTCCCAGTCTTCCGAGGAGTCGGCGTGCGCACATCGCCCGCCGGTGCCGTCTTCGGTGCGACGATGCGCCCGGATGGTACCGGGGTACCACCCGCCCCCTAGAGGCCCAGCTCTTTCGCGAGGATCACGGCGTGGATGCGGTCCCGCAGGTTGAGCTTGAACAGCACCCGCCCGACGTGGGTCTTGACGGTGGACTCGGAGAGGTAGAGCCGCTGGCCGATCTCCGTGTTGTTGAGCCCCTCCGCGATCAGAGCGAGCACCTCGCGCTCGCGCTCCGTCAGGACGTCCAGCACGGTGCCGGCAGACGGCGGCGTTGCGGCTGGGGCGACCACGGGTGGCGGCGCCTCCGCGGGCCTGCCGAGAACCTCCGGGCCCGCGCCGCGCAGCTGGTCCATCAGGCGGCGGGTGGTGGCCGGTGCCATCACCGCATCGCCGCCCGCGACCCTGGTGATCGCGTCGACCAGCTCCGTCGGCCGTGCGTCCTTGAGGAGGAAACCGCTCGCGCCGGCCTGGATCGCGGCTTGCGCGTACTCGTCGAGGTCGAAGGTGGTGAGCACGAGGACGCGCGTCGCCGGATACTCCGCAACGATGCGGCGCGTCGCGTCGATGCCGTTCATCCGGGGCATCCGCACGTCCATCAGCACGACGTCGCACGCGCCGCCGAGCCGCGCCAGCTCGGCGAGCGCGCCGAGACCGTCCTTCGCCTCGCCGACCACCGCGATGCTCTGTTCCCCCACCAGGATCAGCCGGAACCCGGTGCGGATGAGATCCTGATCGTCGACCAGCAGCACCCGGATCGTCTCACCCATGTCGTTCCTCGCGCTCGTAGCCGATGATCGTGGCCTCCGATTGGTAAACCTTTTCTTCCCCGGCCTCCTGCTCCCCGTGCCCGGCCGGGGCCTCGGCGGGCAGCGTCGCCGTCACCTGCCACCCGCGCCCGGAGGGCCCGAAGTCCAGCGTTCCCCCGAACAGCCGGACGCGCTCGCCCAGACCTGCCAGGCCCTGCCCCGACCCCACGCCCGCCATGGGCGCGGCCTGGCCGGGGTCGCCGCCGTCGTCGACGACCCGGACGAGGGTCGACCCGTCCCGTTGATCCACCAGGACCTTCGCCCTGGCGCCCGGTCCGGCATGACGCAAGGTGTTGGTCAGGGCCTCCTGCACCGTGCGATAGATGGTGAGCTCCCGGCCCTGGCCACTCGCGCTCGCGTCCTCGTCGCGCACGCCCCGGAGCGTCAGCTCGACGACCAGCCCCGCCGCCCGGAACCCCTCGATCAGCTCGGGCAGGCTTTCCATACCGGGCGCAGGCGCCATCTCCGCCGGCGCACGTCCCTCGGAGTGGGGCGCCGGCTCCCGGAGCACCCCGATCAGCCGGCGCATCTCCCCCAGCGCGGAGCGACCCGTCTCCGCGCACTGGCTCATCGCCTTCGCGGCCTCCGCGGGCTGGAGCTCGGCGGCGCGCGCGGCGCCCTCCGACAACATGATCATCACCGAGACGGAATGAGCGACGATGTCGTGCATCTCGCGGGCGATCCGGGAGCGTTCCTCCGCGACGGCCAGGCGCGCCAACTGGTCGCGCTCCCGGGCCAGCTGGTGCGCCCGGTCGATGATCGCCTCGGTGTAGCGCTGCCGGTTGCCGATGTTGATGCCGACCACCACCGGGATCAGCATCAGCAACGCCGAGGTGATCGCGAGCGAGATCACACCGCCCGGCCCGGAGACGTCGGCCGTGAGCGGCTCCCCCATCAGCGACGGCACCGGCAGGAGGGAGGAAACCACGGCGACGACGTAGCCGACCCACCCAGCGGCGGCCGACCGGTACACCGGGATCGAATAGAGCAGCACCCAGGCGGCCACCGTCGCGCCGGCCGCGGGGACCATGTGGCCCGGGGTGAGCAGCAGCACCACGAGCACCGCGATCAGGGCCGATAACGGGTAGCGGCGGCGCAGCAGCAGCGCGGCCGTGGTGATCGCCATGCCGGCCAGGAGCAGCAGTAGCCACGGGGGCCGGAGATAGTCCGGCATCTCGAACTCGACGGGGGCGCCGGAGTCCACGGAAACGATGCTGCCGAGCACGGCGAGCATCGCCGTGCCCAGCAGATAGCAGCACGCGATGGTGCCGTCGACGAGCCACGGGCGCTTCCTCAGCACCCGCCGGATGGCGCCCGGCGGTTTGGGGAGCCCCAGCGGCCGGTCCTCCGAAACGGCGGCGCTCATCCGACCGGCCGCGGCGAGGCGGGGCGCTCACAAGGCTGTGACATAGGCTCAGTCTAGTGAGCGCCCCTGAGGGGCAGGCCCTACTGGGTGCCCTTCTCCACGTAGCTCATGTCGTTGAACGACTCCATGGAGTATTCGCCGTCCTTGTATTTCAGGATCGACACCGAGGCATTCTTCAAACCGCCCATGGGCATCTCGAAATCAGGAGCCACCTGATCGAAGAGAGCAGAAATGCTCAGGCCGTGCGAAACGAGCAGCACGTTGCCATTGCCCTTGGCCGTTTCGGTCTCGACGAGCTCATCGAGACCCTCCTTCAGGCGGGCGGAGATCGTCGCGTAATCCTCGGCCGGCCAGTTGTTGGCGGCCTCGGGGTTCTCCTTGTCGAGCGCAGCCACGGCGTCGGCGAAGATCTGCGGCGACAGATCGGCGAGCCACTCGTCCATCGTCTGGTTCGACAGCTCCGCGGCGGCCGTCCACATGTTGTGGTTCAGGTCTCCCTCCCAGGTGCCGAAGTTGAACTCGCGGAACCGAGGATCGTTCTCCAGCACCAGCTCGCTCGACGAGTCGCTCTCGGCGAGGATCATCTTGGCCGTCTGGATGGCGCGGCCGCTGTCGCTGCTGTACGCCGACTGGAAGACCACGTCCTTGAGGCCGCGCCCGGCCGCCTTGACGACCTCTTCGCCCTCGGGCGTGAGAACGGCGTCGGACCATCCCTGCACCCGGTCGGTGGTGTTCAGCATCGTCCGGCCGTGCCGGACCACGTAGATGGAGACCTCGTCGGTGGTCACCTCCTGGGTGGGATCTCCCGTCGCGTCCGGCGAGGCCGAGGTGGTCGCGTCCTCGGTGGGGGTTGCGGGTGAGGTGGGCGGGTTCTGCGTACATCCGGCGACGAAGAACAGGCCGGCAAGGCCCACAGCCCAGATCGCTCGCATCTTCATGGGTTTCCCTCTTTCCGTTGGTGGAAAAGCAAAAAAACCTGACTGTTTTCCGCACCCTGAATGGGCACGCGAAAACCGCCAGGTTTAGCTTGCTCGATTGCAATCACTACCCTTGTGATTCACCCGAAGCCTACTAGGACCACGGGGCGCTCATCAAGCCGTCCCACGGAAATCGGCACAATTGGCGGCCTGCTTTGCACAGTTCGCTCTGCTCGTCTCGACTCTGCCCGTCTCGACTCTGCCCGTCTCGACCCTGCCCATCGGCTCGGTGAGACCGGAGGCTCCGGCGAATCGCCGCCGTCGCCATCTCCGCCACGATCGTCGGCCTGGGCGCCCGACTCCCCCCTGGATCGCTCCGCGCGACGGATCGCGAGGGCCGATGCGGTGGACCCGGAACCCAGCGATTACGATGGGACGATATTGAATGTTCGGCATGCCGAACATTGACGTGAGGCGTGCAGGCCGGACGGCGTGCGCCCCTCCGCGTCGCCGTCAGAAAAGGGGATTCACCGTGACGATCACCGGACGACTCTTCACCGGAGCCGCGATCGTGGCACTCGGCCTCACCGCCTGCACCGCTCCCGGACCGGGCGGCGACGACGTCCTCACCGTGTACGCCACGACCGGCTACCTCGCGGACGCGGTGGCCCACATCGCTCCGGGTGCCGGGGTCACCACCATGGTCGGCCCCGGTGGCGATCCGCACACCTATCAGCCCTCCACGAAGGACATCGAGGCGATCCAGAGCGCCGACGTGGTGTTCTGGAACGGGCTGCACCTCGAAGCGCAGATGACCGACCAGTTGCAGAGCCTGGGCGACAGGCAGCTCGCGGTCGGCGACCGGTTGCCCGCCAACCTGCTGATCGACTGGCCGGAGACCGACGACGCCGGCAACCCGCTGCACGATCCGCATGTGTGGAACAGCCCCGAGGCTTGGTCGCTGGTCGTCGGGTACGTCGCGGACAAGCTGGGCGAGGTCGATCCCGACGGCGCCGCCGAGTACCTAGCGAACGCGGAGACCTACATCGCGCAGATCGACGCGGCTGCCGCGGAGGCGCACGACCTGCTGTCGGCCATTCCCGCCGAGTCGCGGATCCTGATCACCGGCCACGACGCGTTCAACTACTTCGGGCGGACCTTCGGCTTCGAAGTGCGCGCCACCGACTTCGTGTCGACCGAGGCGAGGCTGAGCGCCGGCGAGCTGTCGGACCTCGCGACGCTCATCGCCGACAAGCGGGTGCCGGTGATCTTCCAGGACAACCAGGCGAACCCGCAGGCCATCACCAGCCTGAAGGAGGCGGTGCGCGCCCTCGGCTGGCAGGTGGAGGTCTCCGACGAGGAGCTCTTCGCCGACTCCCTCGGCGCGCAAGCCCCCGTGAACACCTACCTCGGCGCGTTCTCGCACAACGCGCGCGCGGTCGCCGAGGCGCTGGGAGGCTCGGGACGATGACCGCGCCGCAAGCCCGAGCGGCGGGGACGCCGGCGAGCGAGGCGCCGGCCGCCTGCACCACCCGGAACCTCTCGGTGGCCTACCGCGCCGAGCCCGTGCTGCGGGGGGTGGACGTCACCGTGCCGCAGGGCGTCGTGATGGGGATCGTCGGGCCGAACGGTGCCGGGAAGTCCACCTTGATCAAGGCGATGCTCGGCCTGGTGAAGCCCCTCACCGGGACGAGCGAATTCTTCGGCCGGCCGCTGGCCAAGGCCCGCCGTCGCGTCGGCTACATGCCCCAGTCGACGAGCGTGGACTGGGACTTCCCCACCACGGTGCTCGACGTCGTCACGATGGGCACCTACGGTTCCCTCGGCTGGATCCGGCGTCCCGGCAGATCCGAGCGCGAGCGCGCGGTCGCCGCACTCGCCCAGACCGGCATCCCGGAACTGGCCGGCCGGCAGATCGGGGAGCTCTCGGGCGGGCAGCGCCAGCGCGTCTTCCTCGCCCGCACGCTGGTGCAGGCCCCCGACCTGTACATCATGGACGAGCCCTTCCAAGGCATCGACGCGAAGAGCCAGCAGGCGATCGTGACCGTGCTGCACACCCTGCGCGAGCAGGGCAAGACCGTGGTGATCGTGCATCACGACCTCGCCACCGTCCGCGACTACTGCGACCATGTGACCCTGCTGAACCGTCGCATCGTCGCCTCGGGGCCGGTGGACACGTCGTTCACCCGGGAGAACATCCGCACCGCCTACGAGGTCACCTCGGATGACGACACCTTCGCGGAGTTCGCCTCGTGAGCCTGATCGAGTTCCTCGGCAACCACACCTACCGCATGGCGTTCTTCGGCACCATGACGATCGGTCTGGTCGCGGGCGCGCTCGGCAGCTTCGCCTACCTGCGCCGGCAGTCGCTGATCAGCGACGTCGTCTCCCACGCCGCGTTGCCGGGCACCCTCCTCGCGTTCCTCACCACGGTCGTGGTGTTCGGCGGCGACGGGCGCAACATGATCGCTCTGATCGTCGGCGCGGTCGCCGTCGGAACGCTGGCGGTGCTGTTCGCCAACGGCATCGCCCGAGCCTCGAAGATCCGCATCGATACCGCGATGGCGGTATCGCTCAGCATCTTCTTCGGGGTCGGGATGCTGCTGATGCGGATCATCGCGAACGGCGCGTTCCCGGGCAAGGGCGGCATCCAGGACTACCTCTTCGGCAACGCCTCCGTGATCACGGTCGCGGATCTCACCACGAGCATCGCGGTCGGTGCGCTGGCGCTGGCGCTGATGCTGGTGTTCTGGAAGGAGTTCGCGCTGCGCACCTTCGACCCCGATCACTCCACCGTGCTCGGGTTTCGCGCCCGCACGATCGACACGCTGATGTTCGCGACCATCGCCCTCGCGACGGTGATCGGTGTGAAGGCCGTCGGACTCGTCCTGATGGTCGCCTTCGTCGTCACCCCGCCGGCCGCCGCCCGCCAATGGACCCGCACCCTTTCCGGCATGGTCGCGCTGTCCGGCGTGCTGGGCGCGATCGGCAGCGGACTCGGCGCCTACCTGTCCATCGTGCTGGGAAAGGTGCCGACCGGGCCCCTCATCGTGCTCACCCTGTTCGCGATCTTCCTGGTCTCGCTGCTGTTCTCGCCGCGGCGCAGCATCGTCACCCGTGCGCTGTCCCGCGCGCGGACGCGCGCCGCGCTGAAGAAGGAGCTCCTCGCCGAAGGCGACCCGCAGTGAGCTTCGTCGCCGGCACCGCGCTGCTCGCCGTCGTCACGGCGCTCGCCTGCGCCCTGCCGGGGGTGTTCGTCGTGCTGCGGAAGAACTCGATGCTGGTCGACGCGATCAGCCACGCGGTGCTGCCGGGCATCGTCGTGGGCTACTTCTTCACCCGCAACATCGACTCCCCGCTCCTCATCCTCGGCGCCGCCCTGGCGGGTCTCGTCGTGGTCCTCGGCAGCGAATGGCTCGGCTGCAGCGGACTCCTCACCGGAGACGCCCCGCAAGGCCTGATCTTCCCGGCGCTGTTCAGCGGCGGCGTGATCCTCGTCACCGCGAACTTCGCCAACGTCCACCTCGATACCCACGCGGTGCTCGTGGGCGACCTCAACCTCGCGGCCTGGCACCAGCTCATCATCGGCGGCGTCTCGTACGGGCCGGTCTATCTGTATGTGATGCTCGGCGTGCTGCTGGTGAACGCCGCCTTCCTGACGGTGTTCTACTCGACGCTGAAGGTCACCACCTTCGACGCGCCGTTCGCGGCCAGCCTGGGCATCCGGACCGGCCTGCTCAACACCGCGTTCATGTTCCTCGTCTCGGCTACCGTCACCGCGGCCTTCAACGCGGCGGGAGCGATCCTCGTCATCGCTCTCGTCGTCATCCCCCCGGCCACCGCCTACCTGCTCAGCAAGCGCCTGCCCGTGATGATCGCCCTCACCGCGGCCATCGCCGCCACGGGGGCGCTGGCAGGGTTCTGGCTCGCTTACGCGCTCGACGCGGCGACCAGCGCGGGCATGTCGGTGTTCTACGGGCTCGTCTTCGTCGCCGCGCTCACCGTCGTCCGGCTCCGGCGGCGTGCGCGGAGGCCCCAAGTCGTCGATCCGGGGGCATTGGGGCTGGATTCGTCGTCAGAGTGACGTCCGTAACCCCGTTCCCCAAGGCCCAACGGCTGTTCGCGCTGCGCACTACCAGCAAAGATCCTAATATCCGCATATATGGATATATTGCTGACATGAACATTCTGATCATCGGGCACGGCCCCATAGCCAGGGTGCTGGCGACATCGATAGGAGTAGAGCATCGAATCGTGCTCGCAGTGAGAGGACCAGCCGGCGAACGGAACGCGGTGGCATCGCGCCGCGTCGGCGCATGGCCCCGACCCATCGTCGAACGCAGGGTCGAGCGCTTAGCGATCGACTCCATTCGGGGACGGTGGGATGCGGTGATCACGACCGCGCCTCCCCACGCACCAGGAGTGCGTGAGCTTCTCACGAGCATCGATGCGGGCGCGGTCACCGCCGTCAGCCAAGTGCCTTCGGAAGTCGCCGCGCTGAAGGAACTCGCGAGCGACCGCCCCTGGGGGCTGATCGTGCCCGGGGTTCTCGCCTGGGACACGCAGCCGACGAGGTGGTGGCGAATCGGGTCGGTGGTCTCCGTGGCCGGGCCCGCGGCTCCACATCTCCGCGGCATCTTTCGCCACAGAGCACCGGAGGTCGCACTGCCCGGCGTCCTCCTTCAGGCAGCCACGACGATGCCCGTCGTGGCGGGGCTTCACGCTGCCGGCTTTCGGTTGGCTCGGGCCGCAAAAGAGGCGGCACGATGGGCTCGCGCTGCGGACGAAGCGCGCAGGGCGATTGCAGCCGAGTACCGACTTCCGGAACCACGACCAGTCCGGCCGCTGGCGGTGAGGGCGGCGCTGTGGGCGCTTCCTCGTGTCGCGCCGCTGGATGTTCCCGTGTATCTCCGGTCTCACTTCGGTGGTCATCGCTCTCAGACCATGCAGATGCTGACCGACTGGATCTCCGCGGCGCAAGAACATAGCCTCCGCTCAGGCGCGCTCGAAGAGTTGCGCGAGCAACTGGAAGGGACGGAGCATGGTCGTTGACGCACTGAACGACGCGCTCCCCATCTTTCGCGCCCTCGGGGAGCCGAGCCGAGCACGCATCGTCGCCGCACTCATCGAGCGTGAGGGCGCGGCCACCGTCGGCCAGATCCAGGACGCCGTCGGCATGCCGCAGTCCACCGTGTCTCGACACCTGCGCATCCTTCTCGACTCCCGGCTTCTGCGCGTGACTCGCAACGGCACCCAGCGTTCCTATCACCTCGACGTGCAACCGGAAGCACTGGCGGCCGTCGAGAGACTGATAGCAGAAGTGCGAGCCTGCCAAACGGCCGAATCGGACTGACCACCCCATGCCGCGTCGCGTAAGCGGAGCGCCTATCAGCCTAGGATTGCCGAATGGAGATTCGGCAGCTGGAGCACTTCCTCGCGGTTGTCGAGGAGCGCAACTTCACCCACGCCGCCGAGTTGCTGCGCATCTCACAGTCAGGCCTTTCGTCCTCGATCAAGGCACTGGAGGACGAGCTCGGTGTGGCGCTGTTCACCCGGACGACGCGTCGGGTCGAGGTGACAGCCGCCGGAGAGGCTCTTTTTCCGGAAGCGACTCGTACCGTCGCGGCGGCGACGGCGGCGCGAGCCGCGGTGGATTCGGTGGCGGGTCTCGTGACCGGCACCGTCGCCGTCGGGTCCGAGTCGTGCCCCGGCGTCATCCATCTCGCGCGAGATCTGGCGTCCTTCCGTCGCAGCCATCCCGGGATCGACATGCGGCTGCTCATCGATGGCTCCGCGACCCTGCTCGACCGCGTATCCGCCGGCGAGTTGGATGTCGCCTGCGTCGTGCCGGTCGGCCCGGTGCCGTCGGGCATCAGGTTGAGCGAACTGGGCACCGAGCAGATCGTCGTGCTCAGCCGCGCGGATCACCCCGTGGCTGTGCGGCCCGATGCGGTGCCGCACGGCGTTTCGCCATCCGAGGTGCAAGACGAGACCTTCGTGGACTTCCTTCCCGGGGCATCCTCCCGCGTGATCACGCGGCGCTTGTTCGCCTCGGAGGGGCTCGACTATCGCGTCGGGCTCGAGGTCAACGACGTACACACCCTGCTGGACCTCGTCGAAGAAGGCCTCGCCATCGGGGTCGTGCCGATGTCGATCGCGAGGAAGCGACCCGAGTTGGCGGCGACCCCGCTGTCCAGCGCACCCCAGTCCAGCGCGACCCATCCGTGGACGGTGTACGTCGCGACGCGCGAGAACCCGTCGCCCGCTGCCTTAGCCCTGGCCGACCACTTCACCCGGTCGGCAGCGGGATGACGCCCTGAATTCATTGCTTCCGGTTCTAGATACGATCTATTTTACCTGTTGGACGCGATAGAAGAGTTCGTTCGATACTGGATGCCGAACGGCGTCCTATGCCGTCAGACGAAGGAGTGGACATGGAGCAGCGGATTCTGGGGCGGACCGGTCGACGCGTGTCGGTGGTCGGATTGGGCACCTGGCAGCTGGGCGCTGACTGGGGTGACGTTCAGCAAGACGACGCATTCGCGGTGCTGGAGGCCGCCTACGACAGCGGGGTGCGGTTCTTCGACACCGCCGATGCCTATGGCGACGGCCTGAGCGAGCGGACGATCGGAGCGTTCCTGCGTTCGCACGGCATCGAGGACGTGGTCGTCGGCACGAAGGTCGGGCGGCGCGTGATGCCGCAGACCGCAGACATCTACACGGTGGACAATCTGCGTGCCTGGGTCGACCGTTCGCGCGAGAACCTGGCCGTCGAAACGCTCGATCTTGTTCAGCTGCACTGCCCTCCGACCGAGGTGTACAGCAACGATGCCGTCTTCGACGCGCTGGATGTCCTGGTCGGCGAGGGCCGGATCGCCGCCTACGGGGTGAGCGTCGAGACCCGCGCAGAGGCACTCACCGCGCTCGCGCGCCCGAACCTCGCGAGCGTGCAGCTGATCCTGAACATGCTGCGTCTTGGCCCGCTGGCCGAGGTGCTTCCCGCCGCTCAGGCCGCGGGCGTCGGGATCATCGCCCGGGTGCCGCTCGCCAGCGGTCTGCTCTCGGGCCGCTACGACGAGAACACGACGTTCGCGGCCAACGACCATCGCACGTACAACCGAGACGGCAGCGCGTTCGACATCGGGGAGACGTTCTCCGGGGTCAACTTCGCCACCGGTCTCGAAGCCGTCCGCCGGATCGCCGCGATCACGCCTGACGACGCCACGACGGCGCAACTCGCTCTGCGCTGGATCATCGACCAGCCCGGCGTAACCACCGTCATCCCCGGCGCCCGCACACCCCAACAGGCGCGCGGCAATGCCGCAGCGGCCGATCTTGCCCCGTTGCCCCGCGAGGCGCTGGACACGGTGGAAGCCGTCTACCGCGAGTTGATCGCCCCCGAGATCGGCGACCGCTGGTGAACCCGCCCACGACCACAGACCAGATCGCTGCCGTCGAGGCCACTGAGCGGGCGTCGGCCTTCGCCGCCATCCTCCCGCCGACAACCTATCCAGATTCGAAAGCACCATGAGCACACGCATCCTGCTGGTCGTCACCAACGTCGACCACTACGACGCCGACCCGTCGCACCCCACCGGGCTGTGGCTGTCCGAGCTGACCCACGCCTACGATCTGTTCACCGAACGCGGGTTCGAGCAGACCATCATGAGCCCCACCGGCGGGAAGGCACCCCTGGAGCCTCGTTCGCTGACGTTCCCCAACTACGACAAGTCCGCCAAGGCCTGGCACAAAGATCCCCTCCGGATGGCACTGCTCGATCACACCGCAAGCCCGGAACAGATCGACCCCACCGACTACGACGCGATCTACTTCACCGGCGGCCACGCCGTGATGTTCGACTTCCCCGGAAACCAGGGCCTGCAACGGACCACCCGCGAGATCTACAAGCAAGGCGGCGTCGTCGGCGCTCGCTTCTCACGACCAGAGCGAGCTCTAGGATATCGAGATGAGCGGGGTAGACGATCCAGCGAACGCCATCCGCGTGATCGGCGCGACGACAAACAATCTGCGCGACGTCACGGTCGAGGTACCGAAGAAGGCGCTCACGGTGGTCACCGGGGTCTCGGGGTCGGGTAAGTCTTCGCTCGTGCTCGACACGATCGCCGCAGAAGCGCAGCGGCTCGTCAACGACTCGTATCCGAGTTTCGTACGCAGTCGGCTGCCGCAGCTCGCCGCACCCGAGTTGCAGTCGATGAGCGGTCTCACCTTCACCGCTCTCATTGACCAGCGCCGCTTCACCGGCAACGCCAGGTCCACGGTCGCTACGGCGTCGGATATCGCTCCGCTGCTGCGCCTCGTGTTTTCCCGCGTGGGCGAGCCGAGCGCCGGCTACTCACCCGCCTACTCTTTCAACGACCCGAGCGGTATGTGCCCCCGCTGTGAGGGCCTCGGCACGGTGGTCGACATCAATGTCGACGCTCTCATCGATCCCGAGAAGAACATCGACGAGGGACCTGTGCGCTTCAGCCAGTTCCGGCCCGGGGTCTACCGCTGGAAGCGCTTCGCCTATTGCGGCCTCTTCGACCGCAAGAAGCCGTTGAAGGACTACACCGGCGAGGAGATGGACCTCTTCCTCTACGCCGACCGGTTGAAGCTGCCCGATCCCGACCCGCGTTTCCCGAAAACCGCCCGCTTCGACGGCGTGATCACCCGCATGCGCGACGTCTACGTGAAGAACCGGCCTGACAAGATCTCGGCGCAGGTACGCGAGGAACTCGACCGCATCACCACACACCGGTCCTGTCCCGAGTGCCACGGGGCCCGGTTGAACGCGGCTGCACGCGGGAGCCTCATCGAGGGGTGCTCCATTGTCGACTGGAATTCGATGTCGGTGGCCGAACTGCGGGACCTGCTCGAGTCTTTCACCGACGCTCGAGTGGAGCCCGCCCTCGCCGGCATGCGACGCACCCTTGATTCGCTGCTCTCCGTGGGCCTTGGCTACCTCACGCTCGACCGTGAGTCCTCGACGCTGTCGGGTGGTGAGGCTCAGCGCGTGAAGATCGTACGGCACTTGGGCAGCGCGCTCACCGATGTCACCTACGTCTTCGACGAACCCTCCACCGGACTGCACCCCGCCGACGTGAAACGCCTCAACGAGTTGCTCCTGCGCCTACGCGGCTCAGGTAACACCGTTCTCGTGGTGGAGCACCACCCCCAGGTGATCCGAGTGGCCGACCACGTCATCGACATGGGTCCCGGGGCCGGCTCGCGCGGTGGCCTCGTGCAGTTCGAGGGGACTCCGGCCCAATTGCGCGAGAGCGATACGGTCACGGGCCGCCTGCTCGCGCGGCCGCTACGGCTCACGCATGCGCCGCGCACACCGCAGGGTTCGGTGCGGGTCTCGAACGCCGCGGCCCACAATCTCACTGGATTCGACGCCGACGTGCCACTCGGGGTGCTCACCGCTGTCACAGGGGTCGCGGGATCGGGCAAGAGCTCCTTCGCGACCACCGAGCTTCCAAGGCAGCACCCCGACTTCACGGTGGTGGGGCAAGATCCGCTGCGCGGCGGTGCGCGCTCCACGTCACTGAGTGTGCTTGGAGTGGCCGATGACGTGCGGAGGGCCTTCGCCGAGACCTCCGGGCTGGTTCCCGCCTGGTTCAGCTTCAACTCGAAGGGCGCCTGCCCAGCTTGTCGCGGCAAGGGATATATCACCACCGAGCTCGCGTTCCTCGATGACGTGTCGACGCCCTGCGACGAATGTGAAGGGAAGCGCTTCAACGACCGGGCACTGTCGGTGAGGATCGACGGTCACACCATCTCTGACGTGCTGGGGCTGACCGCAGAGGCAGTGGCCGAACTCTTCGCGGCGCGCGCTGAGGTGGCGGAGCATATGCGCTGGCTTGAGCGCGTGGGGCTCGGCTACATCGCAGTCGGGCAGTCGCTCGATACCCTATCGGGCGGTGAGAAGCAGCGGCTGCTGCTCGCGAAACACCTCAGCGGCGTCGAGGATCTGTCCCGGGAGCGGATCGTGCTCGACGAGCCGACCACGGGCCTCCACCCGAGCGACGTGGACCGCATCAACGCGTTGTTCGCGGAACTGGTCGACGGCGGGGCCACGCTCCTAGTGGTGGAGCACAATCTGCGTGTGGTCGCAGAGGCCGACCACGTGATCGATATCGGGCCGGGCGCCGGAGTTGACGGTGGGCGGCTGGTTTTTGCCGGCACGCCAGCCGATCTCGCACGGCGTGAGGACTCGCTGACCGGATGTGCGCTCGCCATCGCGTCGACGCGCTGAGTGCCCGGTGACGCTGATCGCCATCTGCATCATGATCCTTGTCCCCCAGGGGCCTCGTTTGTTTCAGCGTCGTGATGGCGTCTGGGCTGACCGGATAGTGCCCCCGAGCAGATCGATCTGCTCGGGGGCATCTTCGATGGGATGCTACTTCAGGGAGATGGCAGCGTCGTCTGCGAAGAGGCCGCCGTTGAACAGAACCTGTTCGGGGGCAGTTCCCTTGGGAACATCGAAGGCGATCTTTCCTTCGACCGTTAGCCCCGGGTTGATCTCGTCGAAGATCGGTACGGCGGCGTCACCCATGTAGAAGGCGGCGTCGCTGGAGCTTTCGAAGGTCTTTCCACCACTTGTCAGCTTGATCTGGTTCGCCATCAAGTACGCCGCCGAGTCGCCCTCGTTGGTGATGCTCACGTCCATGAGGATGAACTCGCCGTGCGCCTGCGTGTTGAAGTGTTCGTCGCCAATCTTGGCTACCGGGTCCGAGACCTTGCTGACCGTGAAGGTCCAGTCGCCGGACGTGACCGGGTCTCCGAGGCCAGCTGCCGGCGCTTCCGGAGTCTCATCGGCAGGTGCCTCCGGAGTCTCATCGGCAGGTGCGTCCTCCGTTGCTGTCTCCCCGGGCTCGGTCTCTGCTGGGTCACTGGCGGTCTGAGTCGCAGCCGGGGTCTCTGCGGGACCGGCGGCCTTGTTGTCGTCACCGCCGGAGGCGAGGTTGACAATGATCCCGAGAAGCACGATCACGATGATCACCGACAGAACCTTGTGGCGCGTTGCCCAGCCGAGGATGCCCGTCTTCTCCTTCGGGGGCGGCTGCTGCGGCGGCAGACCCTCCGTCGGAGGCTGCTGTGCGTACTGCGGGGGCTGCGGCGGCGCGTACCGGGGCGGCTGCTGTGTGTACTGGGGTTGGGGACCTCCCTGGGGTGCGCCATGCTGCGGCTGCGCCCCCCAGGGCTGCTGCGGTGGTTGGTTCGGAGGCTGCGACACGGTCTCTTTCTTCCTTCGGATGCTATTGCAGCAGCAATGATACTTATAGTCCGTCGCCTTATGAGCATCGGCCGTGGATCGTGAGGGTGTGCTCCCCTCTGTGCGCCGCCGTGCCCTCGGCACGAAACTGCGCGCTTTGCGCAAGGAACGTGGTTTCAGCCAGGAAGGACTCGCCATTGAGGCGGGCATGGATCGGACCTACGTTGGCGGGATAGAGCGCGGCGAACGGAACCCCGCATTTGACAACCTGTGTCGGCTCGCCGATGCGCTCGGGGTCGCTCCCGCTCTGCTGCTGGAGGACGTGCCGCCAGCAGAACAGACTGGCCACTGAGCTGCCGGCTCAGCTGATCACAACGCACCAGCCCTACGGGGTGGGCACGCGCTATCAAGCGACCCCGCGACTCGTTCACCCTCTGCTTGGCTCGGTGTGGGTAGTCAGGTACGCCGCTTTCGGCGACAGCTCGAAGAGCGCTGCACGCAATGATCCCAGCGCGTGCGCCCTTGCAACCGATCTCCACCACGCGCGCGACGCCAGCGTTAGTGCAAGCCGCCAGCCGTATACGGCTGGCGGCTTGCA
>DAOLFC010000126.1:0-11269 GCA_035326505.1 Arachnia sp. | reverse complement strand
GCCAAGTGAACCCCCGGAGGGCCTCGGCGATCCAGCGAACGGGGTCGCCCTGCGCGGCCTCTGCCGATCCCGCGACATCGGTCAGCGAGACCACCTCCAGGCTCGGGATTGTCGTTCGGCCGCCGGACGCTCCTTCGTCTCTCCTCAAGGAGCGTTACGACTCACTCCGCACCCAACCGACTAGGATTCAACAATGACTGTCATCGTTATCGCCGGCGGACTCAGCCACGAGCGCGACGTGTCCCTCCGGTCGGGGCGACGTGTGGCCAAGGCGCTGCAGGAGGTGGGGCGCGAGGTGATCGAGGCCGACCTCAACTCCGAACTGCTGCCTCTCATCCGGCGCACCGAGAACCCGGTGATCGTGCCCATGCTGCACGGCGGGCTGGGCGAGAACGGGGCGCTGCGGGAGGTGCTGGAGGTGCTGCGGGTGCCGTTCGTCGGGGCGACGGGGGCCGCGTCGCGGATCACCTTCGACAAGTCGATCGCGACGCCCGCCGTCCGGTTCAACGGGATCAAGACCCCGCGGCAGAAGGCGCTGCCGTCGGACATCTTCCGCGAGCTGGGCGCGCCGATGATCATGGAGGCCCTCGGCGACGCCATCGGCTATCCGGCGATGGTGAAGCCGACGCGCTCCGGCTCCGCGCTGGGCGCGTCGAAGGTCAACGCCCCCGACGAACTGCCGAACGCGCTCGTCTCCGCCTACGCCTACGGCCCGGTGGCGGTGGTGGAGGAGTTCATCACGGGGCGCGAGATCGCGGTGACGGTGCTCGACGACGGCACCGGTCCGCGGGCGCTGCCTCCGGTGGAGATCCGGCCGCAGTCCGGCGTCTACGACTACGAGGCCCGCTACACCGCCGGCGCGACGCGCTTCCTCACTCCCGCCGAGCTGCCCGCCGAGACGCTGGCCGCGGCCCAGGAGATGGCCGTCTCCGTACACAAAGTGCTCGGCCTGAGGCATCTGTCCCGCACGGACATCATCGTCGACGAGTCGGGCGAGCCGGTGTTCATCGAGGGCAACGTCGCTCCGGGCATGACCGAGACCTCGCTGGCCCCCCTGGCCTTCGAGGCGGCCGGCCTGGGTTTGGGCGAGGTGTTCGCGTCGCTGGTGGATCTGGCGAGCGCGGAGCAGTGAGCCTCCGGCTGCGGCAGGCCCTCGTCATCCTGGCCGGGGTGGTGGTGGCCGCCGCGATGCTGAGCCTGGGGCTGTGGCAGATGGCCCAGTTCCAACGCTCGACGCTCGACGTCGCCGCGCAGCGCGCGGAGATGGAGACGGTGCCGCTGGCCGACAACGTCCGCGCCGACGGCACCGTCGAGGACATCTACGGCCGCTATGCGGAGGTGAGCGGCGCGTTCCTGCCCGGCTACGAGGTGCTCGTCGGTACCGAGTCGCCGCTGCGCGTGGCCACGGCCTTCGAGATGACCGACGGGCGGATCCTGGCGGTGGTGCGCGGCAGCGTCGAGCCGGGGGCCGCGGTGCCTCCCGCCCCGTCGGGGCCGCAGGAGATCGTCGGGGTTTTCCTGGCGAGCGACGCGGCGCCCGAGCCGGGGGCCGAATCGCCCGCGGACCTGGCGACGCTGCGTCTCCAGCAACTGGCCCAGGAGTGGCCGGTCGGGCTGGTGGGCGGCTACCTGACGCTCGGCGACGCCGATTCTGCGGCGCAGGGCCTGGCCCCGGCGGAGGTCGTCCTCCCGGAGGGCGAGGGCTCCGCGATGCACCAGGGCTATGCGATGCAGTGGTGGGTGTTCGCCGCCGCAGCGATCGCCTTCAGCATTTTCGTCGCTCGCGGCATGGACCCGTCGCGTCAGAAGACGCAGCGTCAGAAGAAGAGGACGCCCCGCAGCCCGGCCTCCACCTCCTGAGGGCTCGGGACCTCTTACCGGCGACTGCCCGCGGCGGGGTCGCTGAAGGTCTGCACCCATCGGGTGAGCACGGTGTCGAGGCGGCCGTGGATGCGGATGGTGGCCAGGTCGTCGCCGCGGGTGGCCCCGTCGTTGACGATCACGACGGGCTTGCCGTCGCGCACCGCCCCGCGCACGAACCGCAGCCCGCTCATCACGCTGAGGCTCGACCCGAGCACCAGCACCGCCTCCGCCACCTCGGCGGCGGCCATCGCCCGGGCGAGCACCTCTCGTTGCGCGTTCTCCCCGAAGAACACCACCTCGGGTTTGAGGATGCCGCCGCAGGAGGAGCAGTCGGGGTAGCGGAAGGTCTCGGTGCGGTCGACCTCCGCGTCGCCGTCGGGCGCCTTCCTCGCGTTGCGAGCGAGGCGTTCGAGCCGGCTCGCGAAATCCGGGTTCAGGGCCGCGAAGTCGTCCTGGAGGTCGGCGCGCCGGATCACCCGCGTGCAGCCCAGGCACACCACCAGCGACAGCCGGCCGTGCAGGTCGATCACCGGGCGCGACCCCGCCGCCTGATGCAGCTCGTCAACGTTCTGCGTGACGACCGCGGTCACCGTCAGCAACTGGCCCAGCCGCGCCAGCGCGCGGTGGGCGGTGTTGGGCTGGGCGCGGCAGAAGGCCCGCCAGCCGACGAAGCTGCGCGCCCAGTACCGCCGGCGGGACAGGTCTTCGCCGACGAACTCCTGGTAGGTCATGGGGCTGCGGGCCACCGCGTGCTGGCCGCGGTAGTCGGGGAGGCCGGAGCCCGTCGACATGCCGGCCCCCGTGAGCACCAGAGTCCGCCGTCCGCGCAGCACATCCAAGCCCGCGCCGACCACCCCCTCCGGTGACGACAGCCCGAACCCGCCCGTCGCCGGCGACCAGGCCGGCCGCCCGACGGTGCCGTCGCGGGCGGTGCGGAACCAGCCGCCGACGTCGGGAATGGTCTCTCTGGTCACCTGCCCAGGCTACCCACCGCATCCGCTCCGCGTGCCCCCGCATTCATCCTGTCACCGAGGTGTAACACGGCCTGACCGCAAGCAGGTGTCACTTTCTGTGGGTCTACCAACAGAAAGTGACACTTGCCTCTCACTCCTCGCGCTGGAAGGACATCGTCGCGGCGTAGGTGCCCGACTCGGAGGGCCAGCGGGAGGTGATCGCCTTCAGGCGGGTGTAGAACTTCACGCCCTCGGGGCCGTGGATGTGGGTGTCGCCGAGCAGCGAGGCCTTCCAGCCGCCGAAGGAGTAGTAGGCCACCGGGGTGGGGATCGGGACGTTGACGCCCACCATGCCGGCCTCGACCTCCAACTGGAAGCGACGCGCGACGCCGCCGTCGTTGGTGAAGATCGCGGTGCCGTTGCCGTACTCGGAGGAGTTGACCAGCGCGATGGCCTCCTCATAAGTGTCGGCATGCACGATGGTCAGCACCGGGCCGAAGACCTCCTCGCAGTACGCGGGGCACTCCAGCGGCACGTCGTCGAGGATCGTGGGGCCGAGCCAGAAGCCGTCCTCGTAGCCGTCGACGGTGAGGTTACGGCCGTCGAGCACCACGGTGGCGCCCTTGGCCTCGGCGTCGTCGATCCAGCTGACGATGCGCTCCTTGGCGCCCTTGGTGATCACCGGGCCCATGTTGACGCCCTCGTCGAGGCCATAGCCGACCTTGATCTTCTCGGCGTGCTTCTTGACCATCTCGGCGAACTTCGGGCCGATGCCGCCAACGGCGACGACGACGGGCAGCGCCATGCAGCGCTCGCCGGCCGCACCGAAGGCGGCGGCGGAAACGTGGCCGGCGGCGAAGTCGAGGTCGGCGTCGGGCATCACGATGGCGTGGTTGTTCGCGCCGCCGAGGGCCTGCACGCGCTTGCGGGTGGCGGTGCCCTTCTCCATCACGATCTGCGCCACCGGGGTGGAGCCGACGAAGGAGATCGCGTCGATACCGGGGTGCTCCAGCACCTCGGTGACCATGTCGCGGTTGCCGGAGACGACGTTGAACACGCCGTCGGGCAGGCCGGCCTCCTTGTAGAGCTGCGCCATGAGCAGCGACGCGGTGGGCGTCGGGCTGGCGGGCTTCAGGATGAAGGCGTTCCCGGTGGCGATGGCGACGGGGTGCATCCACATCGGCACCATGACCGGGAAGTTGAACGGGCAGATGCCGGCGACCACGCCGACGGGCTGGCGGACGGTGTGGATGTCGACGCCGGTGGAGATGTCGTAGGAGAACTCGCCCTTCAGCGCCGCGTTGATGCCGCAGGCGAAGTCGAGGGTCTCGCGGCCGCGCTGGATCTCGCCGAGCGCGTCGCCGTAGTCCTTGCCGTGCTCGTTGACGATGGACTTGGCCAGCGCGTCCTGGTTGGCCAGCACCAGCTCGCGCATCTTGAACATGATCGCGGTGCGCTTGGCCAGGGAGACCTTCGCCCACTTCTTCTGGGCCGCGCGGGCGACGGCGACGGCGTGGTCGAGGTCCGCCTTGCTGGCCGACAGCAGCTCGGCGTCCACCTGGCCGGTGGCGGGGTTCTCGACGGGGATCCGCCCGACCGGTGAGCCCTCGTACGGCGCTCCGTTGATCCAATGAGCGATGGTCTGGGTCATCTGCCCTTGCCTTCCTGTCCTGTCATGGCCGCCGTCCGGCGATGGCCGTGGGGTGCGAGGCCCGGTCCGCAATCGGTGCGACGCCTGCCCCTGTGAGCGGCTCCCGGAGAACCGCCTCTTGACACCATTTGTATAGACAATAGCACCGCTATGTCCGGGCTTCAAGCCTTCCGCCCGGCCGGACGGCCCGGAGGCCCGATCTCGCCGGTTCCGTCGACGGCGACGCCGCGTACGTCAACAACGCACAAACCACGACAGGCACCGAGGCCGGACAACAGCACCGGACACAACAGGGCCGGACAAACGGGACGCGGTGCCCGGGAAGACCCGGGCACCGCGTACCGATCAGACGCCATCGCCGTCAAACGGCTGTCACCGTCAGGCGACGGTCAGTTGATGACCTGCTGCACCTCTTCGTCGTTGAGGTTCTCCGGGGTCACCCACACCGACTCCGAGACCACGTTGGACTCCGCCGGCATGGTGCCCTTCGAGGCCTCCACCAGGAGCTGAACGGTCTGGAAGCCCATGCCGAAGGGGTTCTGGACGACCACGCCGTGGATCTTGCCCTGCTCGAGCAGCGTCAGCACGTCGGGCGACGAGTCCACGCCGACGACGCTGGTGTCCAGGTTCTTGGCCGCGACCTCGTCGGCGATGGCGATCGTCGAGTCGTCGTCGGTGCCGAAGAAGCCCACCAGGTCGGGGTGCGCCTGCAGGATGCCCTGCGCCTTGTCACGCGATTTGGCCGGATCGGACTCGCCGTTCTGGACGTCGACGACCTCCATGCCGGGCGCGTTCGCCGTGATCCAGTCCCGGAAGCCGTCGCGCCGGGCCGCGGCGGTGCCGACCTCGCCATGGGCGATGATCGCGACCTTGCCGGTGCTGCCGACGAGCTCGGCCAGCTTCTCGGCGGCCTGCGCGCCCATGCCCACGTTGTCGGAGGCGACGGTGGCGATCGGGATGTCCGAGCCGGCCAGCGGCGTGTCGAAGATGACCACCGGGATGCCGGCGGCATCGGCCTCCTCCATCAGGCGCGGGGCGCCGTCCTGGGCGCCGTCCTGCGGGGCGAAGCCGATGCCCAGCGGCTTGTCGATGATGGCCGACTGCAGCTGGTTGAGCTGCTTGTCGCCCTCGGACTCGGTGTCGGGGCCGTTGAAGGTGACGGAGACGCCGTACTCGGCGCCGGCCGCCTCGGCCCCCTCCTTGACCTTCATCCAGTACTCGGCGGAGTTCGCCTTGGCGACGAGGGCGACGCGACCGCCCTCCCCGCCGCCGCCTCCGCCGTCCGGGGTGGACGTCGAGCCGGGGGTGGAGTTGCCACCGCACGCCGCCAGGCTCAGAGCCATGAACGCGCCGACCGTGCCTGCTAGTAGTTTCTTCACGATTTTCTCCTTGTGATTGTCGAGAAACGGATTGCGGATAGGGAAAAGATCCGCTACTCGCCGCCGCCGCGGCGGGCGATGTCGACGTAGACCGCGACCAGCACGACGACGCCGAGGACGACGCGCTGCCACTGATCCTGGACGCCCATGACGGTCAGGCCGTTGAAGATGGTCTGGATCGTCACGGCGCCGATCACCGCGCCGAAGATGGAGGCGCGACCGCCCCGCAGCGAGGTGCCGCCGATGACCGCTGCGGCGATGGCGTACATCTCGTAGCCCTGGCCGAGCGTGGGCTGCGCGGCGGACAGGCGCGACGACATCAGGATGCCGGAGATGCCGGTGAACAGGCCGCAGATGACGTAGGCGAGCACCTTCCAGCGGTTGGTGTTCACGCCGGAGATCCGGGTGGCCTCCTCGTTCGAGCCGATTGACAGCGCGTAGCGGCCGATGACGGTCTTGTTCATCATGACGCCGGCGATGACGGCCAGCAGCACGAGGATCAAGACGCCGTTGGGCAGGCCGGGGATGAGCTGACCGACGGCGATCAGGTCGTAGCCCTCGATGCTGCGCAGCGAGATGGTGCGACCGTCGGCCATCACCAGGGCGGCGCCCCAGCAGACCATCATCATGGCCAAGGTGGCGATCATCGGCTGCATCTTGACGTAGGCGACGAGGAAGCCGTTGATGAAGCCCAGCAGGGCGCCCGCGGCGAGACCGCCGATGATGCCGACGAACATCGGCAGGCCCAGCGCCTCCTCGGCGATCAGCGTCGCCGCGAAGACCGAGGTCATCGCCATGCCGAGGCCGGGGGTCAGGTCGATGCCGCCGGTGGCGATGACGAACGAGAGGCCGAGCGCCTGCACGCCGGTCACGACCGCCGCGAGCAGCAGCGAGGAGATGTTGCTCCAACTGGCGAAGTTCTGGTTCATGATGGTGAAGAACACCGCCAGCAGGACGACCACCAGCACGACCAGGCCCTGCTGGAGGAACGCCTTGTAACGCTCCGGGATGCCGCCGACCTTGGCGGACTTGGCGGCGACGGCCGCCGAATCTTGGGTAGTGCTCATTTTCTACGCCTCGCTCGCTTGCTTGGTCTGGAACTGGGTCGCCAGTTCCATGATCTTTTCCTGGGTGGCCTCCGCATTGGAGAGGTAGCCGGTGATGCGGCCGTTGCACATGACGGCGATCCTGTCGGAAAGCCGGAGGACCTCCTCCATCTCCGAGGAGATCATGATGATGGACTTGCCCTCATCGGTGAGCCGGTCCAGCAGGTCGTAGATCTCCTGCTTGGCGCCGACGTCGATGCCGCGCGTGGGCTCGTCGAAGATCAGGATGTCGCAGTCGCGCTCCAGCCACTTGGCCAGAACCACCTTCTGCTGGTTGCCGCCGGAGAGGTTGCGGACGAACTGCCGCGAGGACGGCGTCTTGGTGCGCAGCGTCTTCACCCACTTGTCCGATACCTCGATCATCTTGGCGTCCTGCAGCAGCCCGAGGGGGGAGCGGAACTTCTTCAGCGACGCGAGCGCGGTATTGGCGGCGACGTCCTGGCTCAGGATGAGGCCGAACTGCTTGCGGTCCTCCGAGAGGTATCCGATGCCCTCCTCCACGGCCTGCTGCGGGTGGCCGATCGAGACGTCCTTGCCGTTGATCTTGACGGTGCCGCTGGTCTTGGGGTCGGCTCCGATCAGGGCCCGCGCCACCTCGGTGCGGCCGGCACCCATCAGGCCCGCGAAGCCCAGGATCTCGCCCTTCTCCAGGGTGAAGCTGACGTCGTCCAGCAATGCCTTGGTGGACAGGTTGTTCACCTCGAGGACGATCTGGCTCGCGTCGCGGGGCTCCGGGCGGATGTTGGACTCGATCTTGCGGCCCACCATCAGCTGGATGATCTCCGGGATGGTGACGCTGGTGGCCGGCACGGAGTCCACCAGCTGCCCGTCGCGGAGCACGGTGATCTGGGTGGAGAGGTGCCGGATCTCCTCCATGCGGTGGGAGATGTAGACGACGGCCGTCGTCGGCGAGATGAAGTCGTCGATGATCTTGAAGAGCATCGCGACCTCCTTGTCGGTGAGGGCCGCGGTGGGCTCGTCCATGATCAGCACCGACGAGTTGAACGACATGGCCTTGGCGATCTCCAGCAGCTGCTGGGCCGCGACGGTGAGCCGGCCCACCTGGATCCGCGGGTCGATGTCGACGCCGAGCCGCTCGAAGAGCTCCTTGGCCTTGCGGTTCATCTCGCCGTCGTTGATGAACCCGCCGGCGGACTTGGACTCGCGTCCGATGAAGATGTTCTGCGCGGCGGTCAGGTGATTCATCAGGTGGAACTCCTGGTGGATCACGCTGATGCCGGCATGGTGGGCGGCCAGCGGATTGGGCAGCGTGATCTTCTCGCCGCGCAGGAAGATCTCGCCCTCGTCGGGCTGGTAGATCCCGGAGATCATCTTCATCAGGGTGGACTTGCCCGCGCCGTTCTCGCCGACGAGGGCATGCACCTCCCCGCCGCGTAGTGTGAAATCGACGCTGTCCAACGCTCGCACGCCGGGGAACACTTTGCTGATTCCCTTGGCCTCGAGGATGATTTCCCCGGCCCGGGCTCTTGTAGCGCTCCCGGCAGAGGTGCCAGGTGCCGTCATCGTCAGCCTCCTTGCTGTGAGATCTGTCGCGGCCTCATCCGGACGCCATGCCGGAAACAAGCCCTACTCGACCAGTCTGTTGTGATTTCGTATGTTACAGCCATCCGAACCTTTGTCAAGGCATTTGTTCGGCCAATCGAAGGGCCGTCACCACCGGGCGCCACCCCGGCAGCAAGGTTCAGATTGGCACACACCCGGGCCACCCGGAGGCCCCGTCCACACATCGATATCAAATCGTGACTAGGCCTTTAATGGAGTAGACGCGAATTCCCCACCCCGGATCGCGAGCCCTCCCCAGGGCCATCGGGAGGCCGTCGCGGCGGCGGGTTGCGGCCGGAAAGAGGAGGGCGCCGGAAACTTGACGCAACAATCTGAAGCGCTCTAGTCTTTACCTAGAGCGCTTCAAGGCAGCCGGCGCTCGTCCGCACAAACGGGTCACGCGCAGCCCGCGCGCCCCTCCACCCCCGCAGAGAAAGCCCCGCCCATGGCCTCCAAGGCACGCAACACGGACCCCCGCTACTCCCAGCTCACCGTCGGCACGGCCCCCGATTCCTGGGGCGTCTGGTTCCCTGAGGACGACAAGCAGGTCAGCTGGACCACCTTCCTCGACGAGGTCGCCGAGGCCGGATACGAGGTCATCGAGACCGGACCCTTCGGGTTCCTGCCCACCGACCCCGAGGTGCTGATGGCCGAATGCGCCCGGCGCGGCATCACCGTCGTGGCGGGAACCCAGTTCGGGGTCCTGCACCGCGCCGAGGACTGGGACACCACCGAGGCCGAGATGCGCGCCAACGCCGCGGTGCTCAAGGCGGTCGGCGCCCACTACCTCGTCTACCTCCCGCCCATGCTGCGCGACCTCCAGACCGGCGGCTGGGCCGAGGACCCCAACCTCTCCGACGACGACCTGGCCCTCTTCGCCGCCAACGCCAACCGCCTGGGCAAGCTCCTCAAGGACGACTACGACGTGACGATGGTGGTCCACCCCCACGGCGACTCGCACCTCGAGACCCGCGAGCAGATCGATCGCTTCTTCGCCGCCACCGACCCCGAATACGTCTCCTTCTGCCTGGACACCGGCCACCTGGAGTACGGCGAGGTGGACACCGTCGACCTGATCAAGAGCTACCCCGACCGCATCGGCCTCGTCCACATCAAGCAGATGGACCCCGCCATCGTGCAGAAGGTCCGCCAGGAGGATCTCTCCTTCGGCGAGGCCGTCTCGCTGGGCGTCTGCGTGACCCCCGACGGCGGGCAGCCCAAGGTCGCCGCCGTCATCGAGGCCCTGGCCGACCTCGACAAGGAGCTGTACGTCATCGTCGAGCAGGACCTGTACCCCTGCGCCCCCGACGTGCCGCTCCCGCTGGCCATCGAGACCCGCCGCGTCCTCGCCGAGAACAACCTGGGCCTCCTCTAGATCCTCAGAGCACCGATTACAAGGAAACAGCACCCGCAAGGAGCAGAAATGACCGAACAACTCTCCGTCGCCGTCATCGGCGCCGGAATGGCCGGACGCAGCCACGCCAACGGCTACCGCCAGGCCAACACCATCCACGGCGGCGGCCTGCCGCCGATCCGCCTGGCCGCCATCGCCGACGTCAACCTCGAGCTCGCGCAGGAAGTCGCACACCGCTACGGCTTCGAGAAGGCCGTCGGTTCCTGGCAGGAGGTGGCCGAGGATCCCACGATCGACGTGGTGAGCGTCGTCGTCGGGAACTCGCTGCACCGCGAGGTCGTCGAGGCCCTGCTGGCCGCCGGCAAGCACGTCCTGTGCGAGAAGCCGCTGGCCGCCTCCCTGGAGGACGCCGAGGCCATGGTGGCCGCCGCCGCGAACGCCACCACCGTCGCCGCCACCGCCTACTCGTTCCGCCGCAACCCGGCGATCGAGGCCATCCGCGCGCACCTCGCCGACGGCACCCTGGGTACGCCCGCGCTCGTCGAGGCCCACTACCTGGCCGACTACGCCTGCGACCCCGAGGGCCCCATGAGCTGGCGGTTCCGCGGCCCGCTGGGTACCGGCGCGCTGGCCGACCTGGGCGCGCACATCGTCGACCTGGCCGAATATGTGTGCGGCCCCATCGCGTCGGTCTCCGGAGCGGTGTTCTCCATCGCCATCCCGGAGCGCCACCTGCCCGTCGGCACCGTGATCGGCCACGACCACGCCGAGCTGTCCGAGGAGACCGAGCCGGTCACCAACGACGACTCCGTGGTGTTCACGGCCACCTTCGACAGCGGCGCCATCGGCACCTTCCGGGTGTCGCGCGTCGCCTACGGCCCGCCCAACGACCTGGCCCTCACCCTCACCGGCACCGGCACCCGCGCCGTCTTCGACTGGCGCCGTCCCGCCGAGTTCGTCATCGCCGACAACACCCCGAGCGCCGCCACCCGCGGCGACCGCGTGGTCTACGTCGGCCCCGGCACCGCCTCCGTCTTCGACGACGCGGTCCCGATGCCGGGCGGCAACATCTCATTCGGCTACGGCGACCTGTTCGTCTACCAGACCCGGGCCTTCCTGGATCAGGTGGCCGGGCGCGACTCGAAGCTGCCGCCGTGCGCCACCTTCGCCGACGGCCTGCGCACCATGCGGATCATCGCGGCGATCACCCAGAGCGCGAACGAGGGCGGCGCCACCATCGCGATCTGACCGTCGCGACGGTCCCGGTGGGTGGCGTCGCAGACCGTCGCCACCCACCGGGACCGCTCTCGCGGCCCGGGCCCGCATCGTCTTTAGGGCCCGACAGGAAATTAGTGCGTGTGTGTCGGTTTCTGGGCGGGATGGATGACAAGGCGGAGGTC
>DAOLFC010000125.1:0-11306 GCA_035326505.1 Arachnia sp. | reverse complement strand
TCGTGGTCCCTGAGGAGGGCGCCTGCGCCCGTCTCGAAGGGCTCCTCAAGGAGCGCACTACGGCGCTACTCGCAGGCCAGGCCGTCCCCGTCGCCATCGCCGCGATTGCCGGTGCCATAGGCGAACCAGCCATAGATATCACCCTCAGCCGGATCATCCTTCCGGAAGGGCCCTTTCGGATGGCCTACCGTGTTCTTCTTCAGCTTTGCGCAGGAGGAGTACTGCATCCACCAGTCCTCGCCCGCAGCCTCCGTCGACGGGGCGACGCTCTCTTCCGCACCGGCCTGGCAGGAGATCGCGATCACCGAACCATCCGCACCCGAGGAAGCAATCTGGGCGGCGTGGTACGCAGCCTCTTGAGGATGCGGCGGATAGCCGTCGGACGAGTCGTACCGGGCGATCGCGTGCCCCTCCTGGAGCTGCATCGCGCCGAGATCGACGCCGTCGACGGTGAAGACATAGCGAAGGAGCCGATCGTACCGGTCACGATCGTCCAGTCCCTCCGGACGCTCCAGGCTGACCTGGTCTCCCACCGACAGCAGACGACCGATCGCGACAGACGCCTCGTCGCGGCCGCACTCGGATCGCTCGGGAGCATCGATCCCGATAAGCCGAACGGTGCCGACGCTGGTCTCGATCGTGTCCCCGTCCACGACGGCCACGAAGGCCGCGGTCTGCGGTCCCGAGTCGGTCTGCATGGGAGTCGGGGAGGCCGCCGGCGAGACGGGGACAGGAGCCGGGGACTCTCCGGTAGGTGAGGTCTGGGGCGTCGCCGGTTCGACGGGGACGGGATCGGTCGACTCGGCGACGGTCGATTCAGGCTGGTCGGTCGCCACCGGCTCGCAGCCGATGAGCGCAAATGCCAGCACCATCACGACACCGGCCCTCTGCGACGCGCATACCCTCTTCATCTGCACGACCCTAGCGGGTCTGGGAGGCGATCACTCAAGGTCAGCGTGGCGGGGAAACATGGTGTCGGTGGTCTCCCCCATCCGCTGCATGAGTTCAAGGATGATCGCGTCGTAGGTGAGGAAGGAGATCTGCTCGAACGCGGAGCCCATCGGCTGGATGGAGGTGACCTGCGCCGCACCGCGCAGCTTGGGCGATACACCCGGCAGCACGACGACGGCGTCCGCGAGGTGGCCGATGGTCGAGGTGTCATCCATCGTGATCAGCCCGGTCCTGACCCCACCGCGGTGGGCCTTTCGGGCGAGCGCGACCAGGCTCTCGGTCTCCCCGGAGCCCGATCCGACGATGAGGAGGTCGCCGGGGCGGCTGTGCGGGCTGCTGATGTCGCCGACCAGGGAGACGGACTTACCCAGGTGCATCAGGCGGTTGGCGAAGGCACGGATCGCGACGCCGGAGCGCCCGGCACCGGCGAGGAAGACATGGTTGGCCCGGAGGATCTCGGTCACCAGTTCCTGCAAGCCTTCTTCGTTGATGCAGCTCTGGTTGGTGGTGAGTTCGGCCAGGATCAGGGAGAGGTTCTTGGTGACACTCACCGGTCTCCCCCTTCCCGTCCTGCCAGCACAGACAGCCTGCGCGCCGCTGCCACCGGGTCGGAGGCTCCCGCGATCCCCGCGCCGACCACCACGATGTCGCAGCCCTCCGCCAGGTACTGCCCGATGGTGTCCTCGTTGATGCCCCCGGCCACGGAGATCGTCGACGAGGTGCTGGCGGCCGTGACCTGGAGGAACTCGGCGAACGGGGTGACCCCTTCCGCCTGCCGGTCGACCCCGGTGTGCACCGCGATCAGCTCGACGCCGAAGCCCTCCAGCTCGCGCGTGCGCTGGGCGACGTCCGGCACGCAGATCAGGTCGACGAACACCCCCGCACCCTTGGCCGAGGCGGCTTCGAGGCAAGCCTTGATCGTGAGGTCGTCGGTGACCCCGAGCACCGTGCAGTAGTCGGCGCCAGCGTCGAAGGTGAGGTCGGCCTCGTAGGCGCCGGCGTCCATGATCTTGGCGTCCGCCAGGATCTCGTGGTTGGGCAGCACCTCTCGGATCGCCCGCACCGCGTTCATCCCCTCTTGGATGATCATCGGCGTGCCGATCTCGACGATGTCGACATAGTCGGCGACCTCCGAACACAGGCGGACGGCGTCCGCCAGCGTCATGTCGTCGATCGCGAGTTGGATCTTCACTGATTCGTTTCCTTTCCCCGTCCTCCAGCCCTCGTGGCCGGCCATCGTGATCGCTCAGCTCCGACCCGCTAAGTCTTGGCGGAACCTGCGGACTCCTCGCCAGATACTTGCGTTCATCAGCGATTATCCAAACACTAGCATGCGTTTGCTTGTGTTCACAACCCTCTACCTGTCGCTAATTTGCGATCACCTGCGAATAATGAGAAGTTGAGGCATGGACACCACCCACCCCCTGCCACCGCTCTCGCGATGTGCCATCGAACCACGGGACCTCGAGCCCGACCCTCGCTACCGGGCGCTGATCTTCGACTGGGATGGCACGCTTGCCAACAGCCACACGGCCAACTACGAGGCCTTCGCCCAGATCATGCGAGCCCGTGGTGTCGAAATCGGCCGCGCTTGGTTCAATCAGCGCACAGGACTGTCCACCGCCGACATGGCGGTAGCTGCCGTCGAGCCGTATGGGCTGATCTTGGGCGTCTTGGACCTGGACCAGATCAAGAGGGAGCGAGACCGTGCCTACCTCGAACGCCTCGCCACGGTAGAACCGATCACCGAAACCGTCGACGTGCTGCTCCGCCATCGTCGGCGAGTGAAGACCGCGATCGCCTCAGGCGGCCAGGCCGGCACCCTGCTGCCCACCGCGCGTGCGATCGGGCTGGACACCTTTGTGGACCGGATCGTCACTCTCGACGACACCGGCGTCGGGAAGCCCGCCCCCGACATCTTCCTGACGGCGGCACGCCTGCTCGGCGTCGAACCGCGCGACTGCCTGGTCTATGAAGACAGCGACGAAGGCCTCGCCGCCGCCGACGCCGCGGGAATGGACTCCATCGACATTCGCGGCATCACGGCGAGCCGCTAGCGGGCCTCGACCCCCGCCACGATGACCCTCGTGTGTTGAGCGATCGCCCTGACGTCGGCCTCCGGGGCAAGAGAGTCGGTCACCAGCGCGTGTGCCTCACCCCATGCGCAGAACTGGAACAGGCCCCGCTGCCCGAACTTGCTGTGATCGCTCAGAATCACCGCCCGATTGCTAGTCTCGACCACCGCGGACTTGAACTGCATCTCCTCGTACGAGGCCGACGACGGGCCGGCCTGACCCACGAAGCCATCCGTACCCAGGAACGCGACATCAACCCGGACCCCGCGCACCGCGTCGATGGCCCACGCTCCGGCAACGGCCATGCTGGAGCCGCGCAGCTCGCCACCCAAGCAGAACACCTTGTTGTCCGTCGGACCGAGCAGGCTCATGATCGGGACCGAGTTGGTGAACACCGTCACGCCCCCCATCTCCGCGACCAGCTGCGCGAGCGCGAACGTCGTGCTACCGGCGTCCAGCAGGATGATCGCGTTGTCCGGGATCAGCTCGCGCGCAGCCCGAGCGATCTCGGCCTTGGCCTGGGGGTTCTCGGTGCCCTTGATCGCCATGGGGCGCTCGAGGAGGTCACCGGTGGGGATCGCGCCGCCGTGGCTCTTCAGCGCCAGGCCCTGCTCTTCGAGAAAGATCAGGTCCTTGCGGATCGTCTCGGTCGAGACGTCGAATTCGCGCGCCATGTCTCCCACGGCGACGCCGCCCTGCTCGGCAAGCCGTCGGGCGAGAAGCTGACGCCGCTCCGCCGCCAGCACCTTCCCCACCATGCGCGCCTCCTCACGTCCGCTCGATCCCCAACACTACTGATTCAGGCAGAGGCGCAGAGCCCCGCAGGAACCGAGAAGACCTACATTAGACGCAGTGCCAGAACAGCATCAGGATGTGAAAGACCTCGTCACTCAGGGCACGTTCACGAACTTGAGGCGCCCGACGATTGCGTCGGTCAAGCGTCCTCTAGTGTCGGCTCCCACTGAATCCGGCAGATCGCTCAGCACGGACGCGACGGCATCAGGCAACCGTTGGGCGTACTGCCGAGCAGCGGTGACCAGCAGCTCCTCCTCAACTCCCAGTTCTGTAGCAGCTTGGCTGAACCGGCCCGAATCGACCTTCCGCAGGCGGTACTCACCGCCAAACTTCATTGCGTCGCCCGGCGCTCACCAAACTGGGCTGCCCAACGAGCACGCACGTCGTCGTTATCGGGCAGCAGGTTGTCCAGCCACGGCATCACGACGTCGGGCTCATGACGACTGACTGTCCTCGGCATAGACACCGACAAGGGCGTGCGGAGAGAGTCCTCAAGGTACTCGAACCCGACGCGGCCGTCCCTACCGCGAGTCAGTCGCCCGGTCAGGTCGCCGTCCAGGTAGACATCCAGTACCTCGGTCATCGCCGGAGGCCCGGAACCGCGTCGAGGATTGCTTGGGAGTCGTCGGCGCGGGTTTCCAACACCACGTCGACGCATCGAAGCGCGTCGATGACCAACCCCAGCCGCGCCGTCGGAGCGCCAGCCTCCACGGTCGCCACCCACTGCCGAGTGACGCCGAGCATCGTGGCCAGTTGCTGCTGGGTCCAGCCCTTCTCGACGCGAGCGCGGCGAAGAACGGCGCCGATGTCATCCGCCCGCGCGATCTCCACACCCGCCTCCCCTGTCGGATCCAGCTAACATCGGATGTGATGTCAGCTGAAGCTAACACTACGCCAGATGTCAGCTATAGCCAACATTCCTCATCGTCCCCGCGGCCGGCCCTTTCTAGACCGAACATCCACCAGCAACGCTTGGGGTTCGCTATTCCCCCGAAGTGGGTGGAAGAGCGAACGCTGAGCGACCGGAGGACACACAGTGGCCCGGCGCAGTGAGGGACCGACCCCAGTCAGGCGAGCTTGGCCAAGAAGCGCAGCAGAGTGCCCTCCCACTCTGCCTGGTTCGAGACGTTGGCGCCGTGCGGACCGCCCTTGATGACATGCACCTGAGCATCGGGGATGAACTCGCCGACGCGCGCGCTCGACTTGGCCAGGGGGACGTTCTGGTCGCCGTCGCCGTGGATCACCAGGGTGGGCACGTCGATCGCGCGGCAGTCCTCGCGAAGGTCGGTGGCCCAAGCCAGGATGCAGGCCACAGCCGCGTCCTGGTCGCACTGCTGCGCGATGCGCAACGCCACCCGGCGGGTGGCCTCGTCGACGGTGAGCCCCTCGTCGGTGCTGAAGAACCAGGTGATGAACTGGTCCAGGAAGCCGTTCTTGTCGTGGGCGCAGGCATCCGCCATGCCCTCGAAGCCGGACATCGGCATGGCGCCGTCGGGATTGTCGTCGCGGATGCACAGCGCCGGGCAGATCGAGCCCGACAGCGCCGCCCCGGCCAGGCGTCCGGTGCCGTAGGTGGAGCAATAGCGGGCCACCTCGCCGCCGCCCATCGAAAAACCGAGGATCACCGCATCCTGGAGGTCCAGGGTGGTCATGAGGTCGTTGAGATCCGAGGCGAGCGTGTCGTACTCGTAGCCGCCCTTGGGCTTGTCTGAGCGCCCGAACCCGCGGCGGTCGTAGGTGATCACCCGGTGCCCCGCGTCCACCAGTGCCGCCCGATTGTCGGCGAACGCCTCGCCGGAGAGCGGCCAACCGTGGATCAGCACGACGGGGCGGCCGTCACCGCCGGAGTCGGTGTAGTGGAGCTGGATCGGCTTGTCGCCAGTGGTGGTGATCGTCGGCATGAGCGGCCTCCTCGCGAGCGGTACCTTTCGGCCAAATCTACTGCGAGGAGACCGTCACACAGGCGATGCCCAGCGAAAACCGGCTGGAGTCCCTGCGAATGGCTGCGTGTTGCGCTCCGCCCCGCAAGGAGCGTCACGCGAGGAGCGACAACACCGGAGCGGGATCGGTCAGAGGTTGTAGCCGATGGCGCGAAGCTGTTCGCGGCCGTCCTCGGTGATCATCTCCAGCGTCCACGGCGGCAGCCAGACCCAGTTGATCGTGACCGACTCCACCAGACCGTCGAGCACGTACTTGGTGTCGTACTCGATCTTGTCGGTGAGCGGGCAGGTGGGCGAGGTGAGGGTCATGTCGATCGCGGCGTTGCCGGCCTCGTCGACGTTGACCCCGTAAACGAGGCCGAGATCGACGACGTTGACCATCAGCTCGGGATCGACGACGTCCTTCATCGCCTCCAGCACCTCGTCCTCGGTGGGCACCGGGGCGGGGGCGTCGACGTCGGGCAACTCGTCCTTGACGAGATCGCTCGGGCGGGACTGGGGGGTGTACATCTCAGGCCTCCTTGGCTGTTGCTTGCAGGGCGGCGTCGCGGACGGCGGACCACCCCAGGAGGGCGCACTTGACGCGCGCCGGGAATTTGGAGACGCCCGCGAAGGCGATCGCGTCCTCGAAGACGTCCTCGTCGGGCTCGATGCGGCCTTGGGACTGCATCATCTCCAGGAACTTGTCGTGCAGGTCGAGGGCATGATCGACGCTACCGCCGATCAGCAGGTCGCTCATCACGGACGTCGACGCCTGTGAGATCGAGCAGCCCTCGGCCTCGTAGGAGATATCCTCGATCGTCCCACCCGCGATGTCCACCCGCAGGGTCAGCTCGTCGCCGCAGGACGGATTGACGTGATGCACCTCCACGTCGAACGGCTCGCGCAGGCCGCTGTGATGCTTCTCCCGGTAGTGATCCAGGATGATCGTCTGGTACAGCTCATCGATGTTCACGAAAGTCTCCGGGGATCAGAAGCGCGGCGCGAAGTAGTTGCGGGTGAACACCAGGGCGTCGGCGAGCGCGTCGATCTCGGCCTCCGTGGTGTAGAGGTACGACGAGGCGCGTGTCGAACTCTGATGTCCCAGGCGCTTGTGCAGCGGCCGCGCGCAGTGATGGCCGCCCCGGATCGCGACGCCGCGCGAGTCCAGCACCTGCATCACGTCGTGGGGATGAACCCCGTCCAGGTTGAAGGAGATGGCGCTGCCCCGGTCCACGTTCTCAGCGGGGCCGAGGATCCGCAACCCCTCGATGGCGGTGAGCTTGTCCAGCGCGTAGCCGGTGATGGCGTGCTCGTGCGCCTCGATCTCGTCCATGCCGATGGCGCCCAAGTAGTCGATCGCCGCCGCCAAACCCACGGCCTGCGCGATCGGCGGCGTGCCGGCCTCGAACCGGTGCGGCGGGGCGGCGTAGGTGGAGCGCGCCATCTCCACCACCTCGATCATCTCGCCGCCGCCGAGGAACGGGGGCAGCGCGTCGAGCAGGTCGAAACGCCCCCACAGCACGCCGAGGCCGGTGGGACCGACCATCTTGTGCGCGGTGAAGGCCAGCAGGTCGACGCCGAGGGCGGCGACATCGGTGGCCTGATGCGGAACCGCCTGGGAGGCGTCCACCACGACGACCGCGCCCACCGCGTGCGCCAGCGCGGCGATCTCGGCGACGGGGTTGCGCGTGCCCAGCACATTGGACACCCACGCCAGCGAGACCACCTTGGTGCGCTCGTTGATCAGGTTCTCCTCCGCCGCGGCGGCCAGATCGAGCCGGCCGTCGTCGGTGACGTCGAACCAGCGCAGCGTGGCGCCAGTGCGTTCGCACACCAACTGCCACGGCACGATGTTCGAGTGGTGCTCCATGACAGAGATCACCACCTCGTCGCCCGGCTTCAGGCTCGCGCCCAAGGTGTGGGCAGCCAGGTTCAGCGCCTCGGAGGCGTTCTTGGTGAACACCACCTCCTCGGGCCGGGCGGCGCCGATGAACGACGCCACCTTCGCCCGCGCGCCCTCGAATGCCTCCGTCGCCTCGGCCCCGAGCAGATGCATGGCCCGGGCGACGTTCGCGTTGTGCTGGAGGTAGTGCTCGGCGATCGCATCCACCACCTGGCGCGGCTTCTGCGACGTGTTGGCCGAATCCAGGTACACCAGCGGCCACTCCCCCGCCCTGCGCTGCAGGATGGGGAAGTCCTCCCGGACCTTGTCCACGTCGTACATGTCTCTACCTTCTTCCGCTTCCTCGCTCTATCACCCGTCGCCCACCTGTCACAACAAACGCCTGCCTTCTGCCGTGGACGCCAGCGGTTGTGCAATCCGCCAGCCGTATACGGCTGGCGTCCTGCATCAACGCTGGCGTCGGCGACAAAACGTCGGCGTCGGCGAACCGGTCAGACGGCCGCGGCGGCCTTGATGTACTCCTCGTAGCCGTTGGCCTCGAGCTTGTCGGCCAACTCCCGGCCGCCCTCATCGACGATCCGGCCGTCGACGAACACATGCACGTAGGTGGGCTCGATGTAGCGCAGGATGCGGGTGTAGTGGGTGATCAGCACGACGGCGCGGTCGCCCTGCGCCGAGTAGTGGTTGATGCCCTCGGAGACCACGCGCAGCGCGTCGATGTCGAGGCCCGAGTCGGTCTCGTCGAGGATCGCGGCCTTGGGGTTGAGCAGCTCCAGCTGGGCGATCTCGTGGCGCTTCTTCTCGCCGCCGGAGAAGCCCTCGTTCACCGAGCGCGCGGAGAACGACTTGTCGAGCTGCATCCGGCCGAGCGCGGCTTCGACGTCCTTGACCCAGGTGCGCACCTTGGGGGCTGCGCCGTCGAGGGCGGTCTTGGCGGTGCGCAGGAAGTTCGCGACGGAGACGCCGGGCACCTCCACCGGGTACTGCATGGCCAGGAACAGGCCGGCCTTGGCGCGCTCGTCGACGCTCAGCTCAGTGAGCTCGACGCCGTCCAGGGTGACCGAGCCGGAGGTGATCTCGTACTTGGGATGCCCGGCGATGGCGTAGGCGAGGGTGGACTTGCCGGAGCCGTTGGGACCCATCAGGGCATGGATCTCACCGGGGTTGACGGTGAGGTTGACGCCCTTGAGGATCTGCTTCGGCCCGTCCTCGGTGAGGACGTCGACGTGCAGGTCAGAGATGACGAGAGTGGACATGAGTGCGATGCTCCTCGGTTACTGAAATCTAAAAGTCTGTGGTGGTCGACTCGGGGTCGACCTGAATGAGATCGCCATCGACGCGCACCGGGAACACCCGGACCGGCTCCGTGGCGGGAAGGTTCAGGACCGCGCCGGTGGCGAGGTCGAAGCGGGAGCCGTGCAGATAGCACTCGATGGCCCCGTCCTCGACGTCGCCCTCCGACAGCGGCACGTTGCCGTGCGAGCATTCGTCCTCGATCGCATACAAGGCGCCGTTGTGGCGCACGATCGCGACAGTGAGCTCATCGTCGACGTCCACCGCGAGCGGCAGGTCGTCGGTGAGTTCGCTCAGCTCGGCGACGGTGACGAAGGTCACGGCTGCGCCTCGGGGCGGGCAGCCCCGGCGGACTCGACGGCGTCGATCTCGCGCTCGACGCGCTCCAGCAGCTTCTCCTGGATGCTCTCGATGCCGATACGACGGATGATGTCCCAGAAGAAGCCATGCACGACGAGGCGACGGGCCTCGCGCTCGGGAACGCCGCGGCTGCGCAGGTAGAACAGCTGCAGCTCGTCGAAGCGTCCCGTGGAGGAGGAGTGGCCCGCGCCCTCGATCTCGCCGGTCTCGATCTCCAGGTTGGGCACGGAGTCCACCTTGCAGCCCTCAGTGAGCAGCAGGTTCTTGTTGGACTCGTAGGTGTCGATGCCCTCGGCGGCCTTGCGGATCAGTACGTCGCCGATCCACACCGCATGCGCGCCCTTGCCCTGCAACGCGCCGCGGTAGTCGACGTTGGACTTCGTGTGCGGCTCGTTGTGGTCGACGAACAGCCGGTGCTGGATGTGCTGCTCGTTGTCGACGAAGTAGAGGCCGTAGCTCTCCAGTTCGCCGCCCGGGCCGTCGTAGCGCACGTTCTCCTGCAGGCGCACCGCGGCCCCGCCCAAGGAGGCGGTGACGCTCTTGACCCGCGCGTCGCGACCCACCGACAGGGAACGCTGACCGCCGTGGATGGTGTCGTCGGCCCAGTCCTGGAGGGTGACCAGATTGAGCTGGGCGCCCGGCCCGACGATGAAGTCGGACTTCTCCGCGTAGGCGCCGGGACCCTCGAAGTGGATCACGACGGTGGCGCGCGCGTTGGCGCCGACGCTGAGCACGAAATGATCGCGCGCCAGACCGCCGTTGCCCCTCGCGGTGAACACGATGGGCTCGGCGTACTCCGCGTTCGCCGGGATCCGGATGTGCGTGCGGTGGGCCGAGCGCGCCGCGGCGATCGCGGAGATCCGGTCCACGGGGGCCTCCACGGCGAGCCGCTGAGCATCGTCGAGGGAGAGCTCCGCCACGGTCACGCCCTCGGGAAGCTGCACCTCCCAGTCCAGGGAGCCGGCCTCCGCGGCGTCGTCGAAGAGCCGCTTCAGCTTCCTCACCGGGGAGAAGCGCCAGATCTCCTCGCGCCCGCTGGGCACGGGGTGGTCGGCGACGTCCCAGGAGGGCGTGGGATGCAGATGGGACTCGACGGTCTCGACCGCGGCGGCCACGTTCGGGGCAGCGTCAATGGTGGTGGTCAATGAAATTCCTTCTTACTTACTCGTCACTCGGCGGCGGGAGGCGGCGCGCCTCAGCCGACCGCGCCTTCCATCTGCAGCTCGATCAGGCGGTTGAGCTCAAGCGCGTATTCCATGGGCAGCTCGCGGGCGATGGGCTCGATGAAGCCGCGCACGATCATCGCGGTGGCCTCCAGCTCGTCCATGCCGCGGCTCATCAGGTAGAACAGCTGATCCTCGGAGACCTTCGAGACCGTGGCCTCGTGCGCCATCGAGACGTCCTCCTCGCGGATGTCCACGTAGGGGTAGGTGTCGGAGCGGGAGATGGTGTCCACCAGCAGCGCGTCGCACATCACGCCCGAGGACGAGTGCAGCGCCCCCGGCTCGACCTGAACCAGGCCGCGGTACGACGCACGACCGCCGGAGCGGGCCACCGACTTGCTGACGATCGAGCTCTGCGTGTACGGCGCGCAATGCACCATCTTGGAGCCGGTGTCCTGGTGCTGCCCCTCGCCCGCGAAGGCGATGGACAACGTCTCGCCCCGGGCGTGCTCGCCCATCAGATAGACGGCCGGGTACTTCATGGTGACCTTGGAACCGATGTTGCCGTCGATCCATTCCATGGTGGCGCCCTCCTCGCAGGTGGCGCGCTTGGTGACCAGGTTGTAGACGTTGTTCGACCAGTTCTGGATGGTCGTGTAGCGGACCCGCGCGTTCTTCTTCACGATGATCTCGACGACGGCGGAGTGCAGCGAGTCCGACTTGTAGATCGGCGCGGTGCAGCCCTCGACGTAGTGCACGTAGGAGCCCTCGTCGGCGATGATCAGCGTGCGCTCGAACTGGCCCATGTTCTCGGTGTTGATCCGGAAGTAGGCCTGCAGCGGGA
>DAOLFC010000124.1:0-11408 GCA_035326505.1 Arachnia sp. | reverse complement strand
CCGACCAGGTGCTGATGCAGGGCGTCTCCGGCATCACCGACCTGATCACCACCCCCGGCCTGATCAACCTCGACTTCGCCGACGTGAAGTCGATCATGAGCCAGGCGGGCTCGGCGCTCATGGGCATCGGCTCGGCGCGCGGCGAGGACCGTGCCCGCGCCGCCGCGGAGATGGCGATCTCGTCGCCGCTGCTGGAGGCCAGCATCGACGGCGCCCACGGCGTGCTGCTGTCCATCGCGGGCGGCTCCGATCTGGGGCTCTTCGAGGTGTCGGCCGCGGCGCAGCTGATCGAGGAGGCCGCCCACGACGAGGCCAACATCATCTTCGGCACCGTGATCGACGACGCCCTCGGCGACGAGGTCCGGGTCACCGTCATCGCGGCGGGCTTCGACGGCGGCCAGCCCTCCAAGCGTCCCGCGGCGCGCGTCGAGACGCGCTCGGCCGTGCAGGCCCGCCCCCAGCAGGGCGGTTTCGCCGCGGCGCCCAGCCGACCCCCGGTGGCGGCGCCCGAGCCCCCCGTCGCGCCGGCGGCCCCGGCCGCGCCGGTTTTCGACGACGATTTGGACGTCCCGGATTTCATGAAGTAGGAACGAACGTCGGTATGTCGCGCCGGGAACCCCCGTCCGGGCGCGCTACCCTCGTTCCCAATCGATTAGAGGAGGCATCGTGGGCGTTCGCAGGATGGCCGAGTGGATCGGCCTCGTGGTGGATGACCGTTACCGGGACGAGCAGACCGGTGGCGAGGTGGCCGGTGAACTCACCGAGGACGTCTACGTCGACGAGAACCCGCGAGACGAGGAGAGTGTCGTGACGCCACTGCCGCAGCAGCGCCAGCGTTTCGTTCCGGTCGCCGAGCCGGAGGTGGCCGATCTGAGCCGCATCGTCTCCGTGCGGCCCCGGTCCTTCAACGAGGCCCGGGTGATCGGCGAGAACTTCCGCGATGGGATCCCGGTGATCATGAACCTCTCCGACATGGAGGAGGGCGACGATCGGCGGCTGGTGGACTTCGCGGCCGGCCTGATCTTCGGGCTGCGGGGCAACATCGAGCGGGTCTCCAGCAAGGTGTTCCTGCTCTGCCCCCAGAACCTCGTCGTGGGTCCTGAGGACAAGCAGCGCATCGCCAGCGGCGGTTTTTTCAACCAAAGCTGAGCGGAGACGTGGATTTCGCGAGTGTGCCCGGATCGGCGCACTACGCTAATCTGAGATTTGACGTAAGAATGGACCGGTTTGGTCAGGCCCTCGGCCGGGCCTCGGACGAGAAGTTGGAGCAGACATGAGCTTGACCCTGGATGAGGTAGCCCAGATTCGCTTCCGTATGGCGCGTCGCAATGAGAACGGCTATAAGGTCAGCGACGTCGACTTGTTCATCGACAAGGTGGAGGAGACCTTCCGCCAGTTCGAGAACGAGCGCGACCTCATGCGTCGTGAGCTGGATTCCGTGCAGCGGGCCAGCGTCGACGGTGCGGGCATCAGCTTCGCCGGCCCCGATCAGGGGCAGGGCGCCGAGCTGCAGGAACTGCGCGACGCGCTGGCGGCCCGCGACGCCGAGGCGGCGGAACTGCGTGCCGAGACCGAGCGTCTCACCGCGCTGAACGCCAGCCTGTCGGCCGGCACCGACTCCGAGGTAGAGATCGCTCAGCTCTCCGCCCAGAACCAGCAGCTGCGCAGCGAACTCGACAAGGCCCGCGAGGAGCTCGACCAGGCTCGCACCCAGCGCATCATCAGCCAGCCCGAGGGCTCCGCGGAGCAGCTGGTGGTCACCACCAGCGCCGAGGCGGCTCCCGCGGTCACCCGGTTGCTGCAGATGGCCACCGAGCAGTCCACCACGCTCGTCGCGGAGGCCGAGGAGGAGGCCAAGCGCAAGCTGGTCGAGGCCGAGCGGCGCGCCAGCGAGATCAAGACCGACGCCCGCACCCGCGCCGACCGGATCGAGTCCGAGGCCCGGGTCAACGCCGAGGCGATGCTCTCCGAGGCCAAGGCGAGCGCGCACACCATGACCTCCGAGGCGGAAGCCCATGCCGCGGACGTGGACAACCAGGCCGCCATCCGCCGCCACGAGCTGTTCAACGAGCTGGAGCGGGAGCAGGGGATCCTGTCGCACAAGGTCCGCGAGCTGAGGTCCTTCGAGAACGAGTACCGCACCAACCTGTCCTCCGTCCTGCAGGGCGTTCTGGACCAGGTCAACGGCAGCCATCCCGAGCCGGGATACGTCCCCGATCTGGCCCGGCAGTCGCAGACGCCGCGGCTCGACGCCCTGACCGGGGAGTGATCGTCTCCCTCCCCATTTGACGCTCAGTGAGGGCCGGCGCCACGCGCCGGCCCTCACTGTTTCGTCAGCGCCCTGAGTGGTGTACTGTCTCCGGACAGCCAACAGGCGCTCACCCGCAAATCGAATGTAAGGATCAGTCCGCCACAATGTCGTCAAGGAAAGCCGAATCCATCGTGCTCCCCGTGCGGGAGGGGGAAGACCCCTGGACCCCGGAGGAGGTCGCCGAGCAGCGCGCCGAACTGGTCGAGGAACTCGAGCGCTTGGAGAAGCGCATCAGGGTCACCGAGGCGGAACTCTCAAGCCTGCTCAAGGGCGGCACCGACGGCGCCGGCCGTGATCCCGCCGACGTCGGTTCGAGCAACTTCGAGCGCGATCAGGAGCTGTCCATCGCGGCCAACGTCCGGGAGATGGCCGAGCAGCAGCGCCTGGCGCTGTCGCTCTTCGACCAGGGCGAGTACGGCCTGTGCGAGGTGTGCGGGCAGCCCATCGGGAAGGGCCGGCTCCAGGTCTTCCCCCGGGCGACGTTGTGCGTGTCGTGCAAGCAGCGCGAGGAACGACGCTGACCCGCCGGCACCGCCCCGGCCTGTCGCTGAGGGCCCCGGGCCTCTGGCTGATGGCACTGGGTGTCTGGCTGGTCGCGCTGGGGATCGACCAGCTCACCAAGCTGATCGTCGTGTCGCGCCTGGAGTGGGGCGAGAGCGTCGAGGTGCTCGGCAGCCTCGTCCGGTTCACCCTGGTCAGCAATCCCGGGGCCGCGTTCGGGCTGGGCGGCGAGGCCACCCTGATCTTCGCCATCTTCGCCACGCTCGTCGCGGTAGGCCTGCTGGTCTTCGGTCTTCCCCGGATCTCGCGGCCCTGGCATGCCGTGGTCCTGGGCCTGCTCCTGGGGGGCATCACGGGCAACCTCTACGATCGCATGACCCAGCCGCCGTCGTTCATGCATGGCCACGTCGTCGACTTCATCCAGCTTCCCTATTTCGCGATCTTCAACGTCGCGGACATCTGCATCACCGTCGCGGCGGGCGTCATCATCGTGATGTCGGTGTGGGGCGAGCGCAAGGAGTCCCGGGATGGGGAGTCCTCGGACGGCGAATCCCGGGACAGCGAATCCCGGGACGGGGTCGAGGCGTGAGCCTCTTCCTTCTGCCCGAGACCCTCGCCGGGGAGCGGCTGGACGCGGCCGTGGCCCGCGTGAGCGGCTACAGCCGGTCCCGAGTGGACGCGCTGATCGAGGCGGGGGCGGTCACGGTCGGCGGCCTGGCGGCGACCAAGGGCTCGGCGCGCGTCACCGGCGGCGAGCTCGTCGAACTCGACGACGCCGCGAAGCCCACCACGCCCCGCGTCTCGCCGCGGCGCGCGGAGGGGCTGTCGATCGTCTACGAGGACGCCGACCTCGTCGTGGTCGACAAGCCCGCCGGAGTGGCGGCGCATCCCAGCCTGGGCTGGGAGGGGCCCTCGGTGGTCGAGCATCTCGCCTCGGTGGGCGTGCAGGTGTCCACGTCGGGCGCGGCGGAGCGCCAAGGGGTGGTGCAGCGCCTGGACGTCGGCACGTCGGGGCTCATGGTGGTGGCGAAGTCCGAGTCGGCCTACAGCGTGCTGAAGCAGGCCTTCCGCGATCGCGCCGTGGACAAGGTCTACCACGCCTTAGCCCAGGGGCACCCCGATCCCTTCCGGGGCACCATCGAGGCCCCCATCGCCCGTCACCCCGGCCACGAATGGAAGATGGCGATCGTCGACGGCGGACGCCACAGCGTGACCCATTACGACACGCTGGAGGCCCACCGCAGCGCGACGCTCCTGGAGGTCCACCTCGAGACGGGACGCACCCACCAGATCCGGGTACACCTGGCGGCGATCGGGCATCCCTGTGTGGGCGACCCCCTCTACGGGGCCGACCCGGTGCTCGGCGAGCGGCTGGGCCTGGAGCGTCAGTGGCTGCACGCGGTGCAGCTCGGCTTCGTCCATCCCCGCAGCGGCGACTGGGTGAGCTTCTCCTCCGACTACCCGCGCGACCTCGCGCTCGCCCTGGAGCTGGTCCGCGGCGGATGAGCGGCGGCTCTGGCCGCCCCTTCGCAGCCGGTGTTCACCCTTCACCTCCCCGGCATCGTGTGTTCAACGCCGTCGGGTAGGATGTCGCCCGTGCGTAAAGCAAAGATCGTATGTACCCTAGGCCCCGCCGCGGAAACCACTGAGCGCCTGATCGAGTTGATCAGCGCGGGCATGAACGTCGCCCGGCTCAACATGAGCCACGGCGATTACACCGAGCACTCCGTTCGGCTCGCCGCTGTGCGTGAGGCCTCCTCCACCCTTGGACAGCCCGTCGGCGTGCTCGCCGACCTGCAGGGCCCGAAGATCCGGCTCGGCCGGTTCGAGAACGGCCCCGTGCAGCTGGAGCCGGGCGCCACCTTCACCATCACCATCGACGACATCCTGGGCAACGCCGAGCGCTGCTCCACGACGTACAAGGGCCTCCCGGGCGACGTGAAGCCCGGCGACGCCATCCTGATCGACGACGGCAAGGTCGGCCTGCGCGCGGTCGAGGTCAACGAGACCGAGGTCGTCTGCCGCGTCGTCGTGCCGGGCCCGGTGTCCAACAACAAGGGCATCAACCTTCCCGGTGTCGCGGTGTCGGTTCCCGCGCTGAGCGACAAGGACGAGCGCGACCTGCGCTGGGCGCTCTCCCAGGACATCGACATGATCGCCCTCTCCTTCGTGCGCAGCGGCGACGACGTCAAGCGTGTCCACGAGATCATGGCCGAGGAGGGCCGCCGTCTTCCGGTCATCGCCAAGCTGGAGAAGCCCCAGGCGATCGACAACCTGCAGGACATCGTCGACGCCTTCGACGCGTTGATGGTGGCTCGCGGCGACCTGGGCGTGGAGCTTCCGCTGGAGGACGTGCCGCTGGTCCAGAAGACCATCATCAGCGCCGCGCGTCGCTGGGCGAAGCCGGTCATCGTCGCCACTCAGATGCTGGAGTCGATGATCGCGTCGCCGCGTCCCACCCGGGCCGAGGCCTCCGACGTCGCCAACGCGGTGCTGGACGGCGCCGACGCGGTGATGCTCTCCGGCGAGACCTCGATCGGCGCCTTCCCGGTGCAGACCGTCTCGACGATGGCCAAGATCATCAAGCGCACCGAGGACGCGGGTCACCACAAGATCCACCACATCGACTTCGACCCGCACACCACCGGCGGCGTCCTGGCGTTCGCCGCCGACGACGTCGCGCACCGGATGAACGCCCGCTACCTCATCGCGTTCACCAAGTCGGGCGACACCGGCGCCCGGCTGGCCCGGCTGCGCTCCGACATCCCGCTGCTGGTGTTCACCCCCGAGGTGACCACGCGCCAGAAGATGACCGTCATCTGGGGCGTCCGCACGATCATCACGCCCACCTTTGCCGATCAGGACCAGATGGTGCAGTACGTCGAGAACTACCTGCTCGACAACGACATGATGAACGTCGGCGAGCGTGCGGTGATCCTGTCCGGCTCGCCCATGGGCATCCCGGGCAAGACCAACAACCTGCGCGTGCTGCGCGGCAAGCGCGACAGCTGACGACCTCGCTCCCGTGACAAGACGGAGGGCCGGGATGTGGAAGCATCCCGGCCCTCCGGTCTTTACCGCTGAAGCGCGCCCTCACCGCTGAACCCCGCCCTCATCTCTGAAGCACGGGGTGAACCGGTGCCCGGGAGGGGAGTCGAACCCCTACGGCCTTGCGGCCAGACGGGTTTGAGCCGTCCGCGTATACCATTCCGCCACCCGGGCCCTCTCGTGGCAATCACTAGGGCGAACATCATTGTGCCACACGCGGATCGAACTTGTCGCGAGGGCGAATTTGTTCCGAGAACACGATAAGATTTCCGACGAGCTGACCGACGAGGAGCTCGCAGAAGTCGGCTAGAGAAGAGACATTGCATGATTAAGAAGAAGCCCACCGTGCTCGTTGCCGAGGACGAGGCCCTCATTCGTCTTGATCTCGTCGAACTCCTCGGCGAGGAGGGATACGACGTGGTCGGGCAGGCCAGCGACGGCGAGGAGGCCGTCTCGCTCGCCCGGAAGCTGGTTCCCGATCTCGTGATCATGGATGTGAAGATGCCGAAGATGGACGGCATCGCGGCGGCGGAGATCATCGCGGAGGAGCGGATCGCGCCCATCGTCATGCTCACGGCCTTCAGCCAGCGCGATCTCGTCGAGCGCGCCCGTGACGCCGGGGCCATGGCCTACGTGGTCAAGCCGTTCGACGCGTCGGACGTGGTGCCCGCCATCGAGATCGCCATGGGTCGGTTCGCCGAGCTGAAGGCCATCGAGGACGAGCTGGCGACGCTCGAGGAGCGCTTCGAGTCCCGCAAGATCATCGATCAGGCGAAGGGCATCCTGCAGAAGGACCTGGGGCTCACCGAGCCCGAGGCCTTCCGCTGGATCCAGAAGACGGCGATGGACCTGCGCAAGTCGATGCGCGACGTCGCCGAGGGCGTCATCAGCCACAACAAGAAGAAGTAGCCGACCGGGCCGGATCGCCCGTCAGGGCTCCGGCAGGTCGATCATCTGGCAGGTCAGCCTGCCCGTGGCGGTGAGCCGGCCGCGCTCGTCGGTGATCTTCACCTCGTAGACGGCGAGCCGCCCGCCGAGATGGAGGGCGGTGGCCACGCCCGAGACCACGCCGTCACGCGCGGACCGGACGTGGGTCACGGTCAGATCCACGCCCACCCCGGCCCGGCCCTGGGGCCGGCCGTGGGCGTAGGCGCCCATGGAGGCCAAGGACTCGATCAGGACGCCGTTCGCTCCGCCGTGCAGCAGCCCGAACGGCTGCTGGTTGCCGTCGACCGGCATCGTTCCGCAGACGCGCTCGGGGGTCAGCTCGGTGAGCGTGATGCCCATCTTCTGGTCGAGCGGGGAAACCAGGGGCAGTGCCCAATCCGGAAGTGCCATGACCCCGAGCCTGCCACACCGTCAGGACACAGCGACACCGTCAGGGCGCCGGGATAGGCTTTCGACGTGACCAACACCAAACGGCTTCTCCTGATCGACGGCCACTCCGTGGCCTACCGGGCGTTCTTCGCGCTGCCCGTGGACAACTTCGCCACGTCGACGGGGCAGCACACCAACGCGGTGTTCGGGTTCACCTCGATGCTGATCAACGTGCTGCGCGATGAGCAGCCCACGCACCTGGCGGTGGCCTTCGACGTCTCGCGCCATTCCTTCCGCACCGACTCCTATCCGGAGTACAAGGCCACGCGGTCCGCGTCGCCGACGGAGTTCAAGGGACAGGTCGAGCTGCTCAAGGACGTGCTGGACGCGCTGAACGTCGTCCATCTGGAGTCCGAGGGCTTCGAGGCCGATGACATCATCGCGACGCTCGCCACTCAGGCCGGTGCCGACGGCTTCGACGTGTCGATCGTCACGGGCGACCGCGACGCCATGCAGCTCGTCACCGAGCACGTGACGGTGCTGTATCCCCGCAAGGGCGTCTCCGACCTGGCCCGGATGACGCCGGAGGCGGTCGAGGAGAAGTACCTGGTGCCGCCGGCGCGGTATCCGGAGCTGGCGGCGCTGGTGGGGGAGACCAGCGACAACCTGCCCGGCGTGCCGGGCGTCGGCCCCAAGACCGCAGCCAAGTGGCTCACCCAGTACGACGGCCTGGAGAACCTGCTGGAGAGGGCCGAACAGGTGCCGGGCAAGGCCGGGCAGTCGTTCCGCGACCACATCGACGAGGTGCGCCGCAACCGTCGCCTCAACGCCTTGGTGCGCAGCGTCGCGCTGCCGGTCATGCCGGACGCGCTGGAGCGCCGGGAGTGGGATCGCGAGCGCGTGCATGCCCTGTTCGACGCCCTGGAGTTCCGGGTGCTGCGCGAACGGCTGCTGGAGCTCGCGCCGGCCGAGCAGGCGCCGGCCGCCGAACGGTTCGAGGTGCGCGGGCGTCGCCTGAGCTCCGGTGAGCTGGCGCCGTGGCTGAGCAGCCACGCGCAGGAGCCCGTCGCGCTGCATGTGGTGGGCGCCTGGGGGTCCGGGACGGGGGACGTCTTCGCGCTCGCCTTCGCGGCCCCGGACGGCGAGGGCGCCTACGTCGACGTCGCCGACCTCGACGCGGAGGCGGACAACGCGCTGGCCGCCTGGCTGGCTGATCCGGCGCGCGGCAAGATGCTGCACGAGGCCAAAGGGCCGATGCTGGCCTGCCGGGCGCGGGGGTGGCGCTTGGAGGGGATCGGTTTCGACACCCTGCTGGCGGCCTACCTGCTGCGGCCCGATCAGCGCACCTACGACCTCGCCGACCTCGTCCTGCGTCATCTCAAGCGGGAGTTCGCTCCCGCGGAGCAGGGAGGGCAGGGCCAGCTCGCGCTCGACTTCGGCGATGAGTCCGACGACGACGCCGACTCGGCTTTGCGCACGGCCCGGGCGGTCTACGATCTCGCCCAGGTCCTGAAGCCGGAGCTGGAGCAGCGCGGCGTCGCGCGGCTGCTCAACGAGGTGGAGCTGCCGCTGCAGCGCACGCTGGCGGAGATGGAATGGGTCGGCGTGGCCGTCGACCTCGATCGCCTCACGGAGCTGCGCACGGGATTCGACGCGCTGGTCACCGGCGCGCAGCAGGCCGCCTACGACGTGCTGGGGCACGAGGTGAATCTCGGGTCGCCCAAGCAGCTCCAGGGGGTGCTGTTCGACGAGCTGGGCATGCCGAAGACGCGCCGCACCAAGTCCGGGTACACCACCGACGCGGAGGCCTTGGAGTCGTTGTTCCTGAAGACCGCGCACCCGTTCCTCGAGCACCTGCTGGCGCACCGCGACGCGATCCGGCTGCGGCAGACGGTCGACGGGCTGATCGCGGCGGTCAAGGACGACGGCCGGATTCACACCACCTATGTCCAGACCATCGCCGCCACGGGCCGGCTGTCCTCCGTCGATCCCAATCTGCAGAACATCCCCATCCGCACCGCGATGGGACGCCGGATCCGCGGGGCCTTCGTGCCGGGCGCGGGATTCGAGTCGCTGATGAGCGCCGACTATTCGCAGATCGAGATGCGCCTCATGGCCCACGTGAGCGGCGACGAAGGCCTGGTGGACGCGTTCCGTTCCGGGCGGGACTTCCACAACGAGATGGCGGCCATCGTGTTCCGGGTGGACCCGGGTGAGGTCACCGGCGAGATGAGGGCCCGGATCAAGGCGATGAACTACGGCCTGGCCTACGGGCTCAGCGCCTTCGGGCTGTCCAACCAGTTGAAGATCTCGGTGGCCGAGGCGCGCGAGCTGATGGATTCCTACTTCGAGCGGGTCGGCGGCGTGCGCGACTACCTGGCCACCGTCGTCGAGGAGGCCCGCTCCCGCGGGTACACCGAGACCCTGCTGGGCCGGCGGCGCTACCTGCCCGACCTCACCTCCACCAACCGGCAGCGCCGGGAGATGGCCGAGCGCGCCGCGCTGAATGCGCCGATCCAGGGCTCCGCGGCGGATGTGATCAAGGTGGCCATGCTGAAGGTCTCCGACGCGCTCGCCGCCGCCGGGGCGCGCAGCCGGATGCTGCTCCAGGTACACGACGAACTGGTGCTGGAGATCGCGCCGGGGGAACGCGAGGACGTGGCGCGGCTGGTCAAGGCCGAGATGGCCGCGGCGATGGAGCTGGCCGTGCCGTTGGAGGTGTCGATCGGCGTCGGCGCCTCCTGGCAGGACGCCGCCCACTGATCGCTCCGGCGGTCAGACGCGCCGATCAGATCCGCGTCGCGTAGAACAGCACCCGGTTGCGCCAGATCTTGGTCTCCGGCTCGAAGCCCGAGCAGATGATGATCACCAGCGACGGGGGGCCGTCGAAGTCGAGCATCACGTCGGAGTCCGGGTCGTAGTCGTCGGCGACGATCTCCGTGAAGTGGCTGAAGGCGTAGCAGGCCGTGTTTCCCGCCTCGTCGTGGAGCGCGATGACATCGCCGGGCTGCAGCGGGGTGGTGCCGTCGTCCCGGAAGAGCTCGTTGCCCAGGGCGCCGCCGTTGCGATAGGTGTGGATGGACAGCACCGCACGGCCCTGCGCGTCGCCGGGCTTGGGCCCGTTCTCCCACCAGGACGCCATCCGCGGCTCGTCCTTCGGCGGCGCCGCGATCGCCCCGGTCTCGTCCTCGCCCAGCGCGACCACCGGCTCGTCGACCCCCATCGACGCGATGGTGTAGCGGGTGGGCACGAAGCCGGCCTCCGCGGTGGTGCAGGTCGCGGCCTCGGACACACTGGGGGAGGGAGCCGCGGAGGTGGGGGAGGTGCTTGCTGTGGGCGATGCGGGCGCCGTGGGGGTGGCCGACAGGGCAGGCGTCGTGGAGGAGGCCGGCAGGGCGTCGGGGGTGCGAGGAAGACTGAGGAAGAAGACCAGTCCGGCGAGGAGGACGGCGACGGCGACGAGGATGGCGGAGCGGGCGCGGGGCGAGCTTGTCACGCCTGTATTCTACTGACGGAACCCTTGAGACGGTTTGACCATGCCTTCCCCGTGCCGGTAGGCTGGGTGGGCACTGTGGCCTGCCCGCCTTCAGACCTAGCGGGGCCGGGCTCGTCTTGGCGGCACGCCGCCGAGGCAAGGTTACGGGGCAACAGAAATGAACCATCCCATCGGAGCCCTACTACATGACCTCCTCCACTGAGGCATCGACTGTCGCAGTCGACGACTTTGGCACTCCCGAGGCTTTCCTCGCCGCGGTTGACGCCACCATCAAGTACTTCAACGACGGGGACATCGTCTCCGGCACCGTCGTCAAGGTCGACCGGGACGAGGTCCTGCTCGACATCGGCTACAAGACCGAAGGCGTCATCCCCTCCAAGGAACTCTCCATCAAGCACGACGTGGACCCGTTCGACGTGGTTCAGGTCGGCGATGAGATCGAGGCCCTGGTGCAGCAGAAGGAGGATAAGGAAGGCCGCCTGATCCTCTCCAAGAAGCGCGCCCAGTACGAGCGCGCGTGGGGCGCCATCGAGAAGATCAAGGAAGAGGACGGCGTCGTCACCGGCTCCGTCATCGAGGTGGTCAAGGGCGGCCTCATCGTCGACATCGGCCTGCGCGGCTTCCTGCCCGCGTCGCTGGTCGAGATGCGTCGCGTCCGCGACCTCCAGCCCTACGTCGGCATGGAGCTCGAGGCCAAGATCATCGAGCTGGACAAGAACCGCAACAACGTGGTGC
>DAOLFC010000123.1:0-11712 GCA_035326505.1 Arachnia sp. | reverse complement strand
ACTCCTCGAAGCCGGCGGCTTCAGACCCCTGCTCCACTCTCTTCTGTGAAGAGCCGGCTAAGCAGCTCGACCCGCGTCATATTGTCATGGTGACGCCTGCGCGTTGGTATTCGGGCGGGAAGGGACTCGATGATTTCCGACGCTCGATGTTGACTGATGGAAAGATGGCGGAGATCCATGACTTCCCCGAGACGGACATGGTGTTCCCAGGGGTAAACATTCGAGGGGGTGTGTCGTTTTTCCGTTGGTCGGAGGCGCACACAGGCCCCACCCGTGTTGTCAACTACTCGAAGAACGCACCACCGCTTGAAATGACGCGACCGCTACTCGCCGCGGGTGTTGACACATTCGTTCGTTACAACAAGGGGGTCTCGATCCTCGAGAAGGTCCGGGCGCGTAACGAGCCTACGATGGACGAGCGAGTGTACTCGAGAAACGTGTTCGGTATCCCCTCGAACTTCACAGGGTTTTCGCCGCGCAGGACGGAACGTCAATCGCTCCTCTTGTACCGGAGCCGTCGCGGGTCGTCTACCGACCGCGAGGTTTACGTCTCGTCCGACGACGTTCAGAGCAATATCAGCCTTGCTGACAGTGTGAAGGTACTCGTTTCGAAAGCTTCGCCCGGAGGCGACGAGTATCCGCATGCCATATTCAGTCAACCGATTGTTGCAAGCTCCGGAACCGTGGCTACCGAAACGTACCTAGTGGTCGATACGCCGTCGACTTTGGCCGAGGCGGAAAACCTTGCGAACTATATGCGAACGCGGTTCTTCCGCTTCCTCGTATCGCTCATCAAGACCACGCAGAACATCTCTAAAGGGTCCTTCGCCTTTGTGCCAGTTCAGGACTGGGAGGAGCGGTGGACTGATGAGCGGCTCTATCGAAAGTACGGTCTGACCGCAGAGGAGATCGAGTTCATCGATTCCGTTATACGCCCAATGGGAACTCTAGATGACTAAGAACATCGATGCGATCCTCCCGCAGAAACCTCGGGTGCGACTGCGTATCTATGCATGGGCGCCGAACGACCCACCAGCCGACTACGTGGGACTGCTCAAGGTGGGCCAGACGACGAAGGCGGATGTCAACGCGCGCGTCCACGAGTCTCAGGGGCAGATGCAGCAGGCATACACGCTCCACGTCGATGAACTCGCCGAACGAGCCGACGGGTCGATCTTTCGCGACTCTGATGTGCGCCAACGGCTGATTGACAAGGGCTTTGAGAACCCGATCTTCGGCTCGTCTCGGGAATGGATGCGCTGCACCCCGGACGATGTGCGCACGGCGATCACTGAGCTTCGCACTGGTGTGAAGCTCAGTGGAACCCATCATGAGACTTTCCCCATGCGACCCGAGCAGGTCAGCGCCGTCGAGAAGGCGCAGGGCTACTACGAGTCCATCTGGGCCGAAGATTATCGCGCGGTGCCACGCTTCCTATGGAACGCCAAGATGCGCTTCGGAAAGACCTTCGCCTCCTACCAACTCGCGAAGCGGCTCGGCGCCAAACGCATCCTCGTTGTGACCTTCAAGCCCGCCGTCGAGGATGCCTGGCAGACCGACTTGGAGTCTCACGCCGACTTCGACGGCTGGCAGTACCTCTCCTCGGCCACCGGGGGCAGCCCGGATGAGGCGGACAAGACTCGGCCACTGGTCTACTTCGGTTCGTTCCAGGACCTGCTCGGGCGCGATCGGAAGACCGGCCTCATCAAGGCGAAGAACGAGTGGGTTCACACCACCAACTGGGACCTTGTGATTTTCGATGAGTACCACTTCGGTGCGTGGCGTGAGTCGGCCAAGGAGCTGTTCGAGGGCGAGGACGAGAAGGTCAAGCAGAAGGAATTGGCCGCGGAGTACAACGACGGTCTCGTGGCCTTCGACGAGGAGCTTGACGAGCTCGGCAACGACGAGGACGACTTCCTGCCGATCACAACCCGCGCCTACCTGTACCTGTCGGGCACGCCGTTCAAGGCGCTGGCAACCGGTGAGTTCATCGAGGAGCAAATCTTCAACTGGACCTACACCGACGAGCAGCGCGCCAAGGCCGAGTACGCAGTCGCGCAACCGGACGCCTGGAACCCGTACGGGGCACTCCCGGAGATGCGCCTGTTCACCTACCAGATGCCCGACGAGCTCATCGCCGTGGCGAATCAGGGAGAGTTCGACGAGTTCGACCTCAACGAGTTCTTCGAGGCAAAGGGCATCGGCAAGGACGCCGAGTTCACCCACAAGACCGACGTTCAGAAGTGGCTCGATCTCATTCGCGGTGCTCACCTGCCCACGCAGGTCGACGCCATGCGAATGGGCACCCGCCCGCCCTTCCCATACTCCGATGTACGGCTCCTTCCGTACCTGCAGCACTCGTTCTGGTTCCTGCCCAACGTTGCGGCGTGCCAGGCGATGGCGAACCTGCTCGCGGAGCAGCAGAACGTGTTCTGGCACGACTACCAGGTTCTCGTCGTCGCAGGCACTGGGGCGGGCATTGGCCTGGATGCGCTCCCACCGGTGCGAGCGGCGATCGGCGACGGCCACGACACGAAGACGATCACCCTGTCCTGCGGCAAGCTCACCACGGGCGTCACCGTCAAGCAGTGGTCCTCGATCCTGATGCTGCGAAACCTCAACTCACCCGAGACATACTTCCAGGCAGCGTTCCGCGTACAGTCACCGTGGTCGATCAAGAACCCCGACGGTGACGACCCGAGCGCCGAAGCAGTCCTCAAGCCCGTGTGCTTCGTGTTCGACTTCGCGCCCACCCGGGCGCTACGTCAGATCGCCGACTACGGCGCAGGCCTGTCGCCGGAGACGCCGAACCCCGAGCAGGCCGTGGAGGAGCTCGTGAAGTTCCTGCCCGTGCTGGCCTACGACGGGTCGAACATGACCCAGGTCGATGCCGGCGGCATCCTCGACATCGCCATGTCGGGCACCTCCGCGACCCTCCTGGCCCGCAAGTGGGAGTCCGCGATCCTCGTCAACGTCGACAACGACACCCTGCGCAAGATCATGAACAACCCCGACGCCCTCAGCGCCGTCATGAACATCGAAGGCTTCCGCGCACTCGGCAACGACATCTTCGAGACCGTCGTGAACAAGAGCGACGCCGTGAAGAAGGCTAAGAAGGAGAAGGGCGACGACATCACCCCGGCGGAGAAAAAGGAGCTCACAGTGGAGGAGAAGGAGTACAAGTCCAAGCGAAAGCAGATTCAGGAGAAGCTGGTCAAGTTCGCCACCCGCGTCCCTGCGTTCATGTACCTGACCGACTTCCGTGAGAACACTCTTACCGACGTCATCACCAAGCTCGAACCCGGCTTGTTCCGCACCGTCACCGGACTGACCGTCGAGGACTTCCACCTCCTCGTGAATCTCGGCGTCTTTAACGCCACCCATATGAACCAGGCCGTCTTCGCCTTCCGCCGCTACGAGGACTCCTCCTTGTCCTACACCGGCATCGAGTCCCACAAGGGCCTGCGCCGCTACGGCCTCTACGACACCGTCGTCGCCGTCAACGACGAGACCGCAGTCTGACCACCCGTCAGCCCGAATCGAGAGAGCCGCATGTACTTCTAGACCCCGTGCAGCATCGAGGAGATGCTCACCGCCATCCGCAAGCGCGAGTATCTGATGCCAGCTATCCATCGTGAATTTGTCTGAGGCACGGATACCGGCTCTGCGCATTCTGGGTGGGGTGAGGCGCTCGGGCGTGGCGTGACGGGGTGAGGTGGGTCGAGGCCCGGAGGATCGGTAGCGACCAAGCAACCTGTTCGTCCGGAGACCTCGACCCGTGCCTGATGCTACGCGCTGCGCCGCCGCGCGCCCATGTTCTGCTGTCTACTGTGATCGCTGCGACCTGCTCGTCGGACTCGACGGGCTCCGGGTGGCCGGGGTCGAGCGTCGCGGCGATGGCGTGCTCGTGATCGATGCCGAGTCGCCGCCGGGTCCGGTCGGCTGCCCTGAGTGCGGAGTGGTCGCGGAGTCGGCGGGACGGAAGGTGCTCGTTCTGACGGACGCCCCGATGGGCGGGACTCCGGTTCGGGTCCGGTGGCGTGGGCGGTGGCGCAGATGCGCCGCGAGAACGCGTCAGTGCGCGGTGTCGCTCGGCAGCTGCGCGTCGCGTGGCGCACGGTCTGGACGCACGTGGAGGCCGAGTTGCAGCGCCGCGAGCAGGACCCTGGCCGGTTCGATGGCGTCGAAGTGCTCGGCGTGGACGAGCACCTGTGGCATCACGTGTCCACGAAGCCCGTCGCCGACGGCGGGCGCGGTCCGAAGGAGCTGACCGGGATGGTCGACCTGACCCGAGACGCCACGGGACGCGTGCGGGCGCGACTGCTGGACCTGGTGCCAGGTCGATCCTCGAAGGCGTACGCAGACTGGATCAAGGAGCGGGACGAGCAGTTCCGTGCCGGGGTGAAGATCGCAGCTCTTGACCCGTTCGCCGGCTACAAGAAGGCCCTCGACGACGAACTCGACGACGCGACCGCGGTGCTGGACGCGTTCCACGTCGTCAAGCTCGGCACCGCCGCGGTTGATGACGTCCGTCGCCGCGTCCAGCAAGACACCCTCGGCCATCGCGGCCGCAAGGGAGATCCGCTCTACGGGATCCGCAACATCCTCCGCGCCGGGCGGGAGCGCCTCACCGACAGGCAGCGGTCCCGGCTCGACGCGGCGTTCGCGACGAGGGAGGAGCACGTTGAAGTTGAAGTCGCCTGGCACGCCGCCCAGCAGCTCCGCGACGCCTACCGGCACCCCAACCTGGTCGAAGGGCACAAGATCGCCGAGAAGGTTCTCGAATCGTTCCCGTCCTGCCCGATCCCCGAAATCGCCCGCCTCGGCCGCACCCTCACCCAGTGGCGAGCCGCGTTCCTGGCCTACTGGGCGACAGGACGCTCATCCAACGGCGGCACCGAGGCCGTGAACGGGCTCATCGAACTCGCCCGCCGGATCGCCCGCGGCTTCACCAACTACGACAACTACCGGCTCCGCATGCTCCTGATCGCCGGCGGACTTGACCCCCTCACCCCCACCTAGAATGCGCAGAGCCCGGATACCCCGTCGGCTCCTTCCTGCTCTGGAACTTCAAGCCCGACCGCGCAGTCGTACACGTTCTACGAGTTCCTGACGAACTACCGCGAGCGCGACAACCTTACGCGGACAAGACAACGGTTCCCTCCGGGCAGCAAGACCCTTCAGCCGATTGGTCAGAGGTACCGGCAGATCGACTCGGGTGTGCAGACCTCCGGCGGCGTCTGTGCTGCGTTCGCGCGTAGGTCGGCGACGCTGGTACGGAGCAGGCGGAGCTGCTCGAGCTGCTCGTCGATCTCGACCAGTCGCCGGTCGAGAAGGTCTCGAACATGACCGCACGGCGACCCGCCCGCGTCACGTACTTCGAGGATCTCGGCGGTTTGCGCGAGAGTGAGCCCTGCTGCGCGGGCCCGGTCGATGAATTCGAGCCGCTGCACCGCCTCGTCGCCGTAGTTGCGGTACCCAGCCGGGGTGCGCTCCGGCGGTTGGAGCAGCCCGCGCTCCTCGTAGTACCGCAGCGTGGACGCCCTCGTCTTCGCCTTCCCCGCGAGTTCCCCGATCCGCATCGTCACCTCCGCCACCGACTTGACCTTCAAGCATACTTTAAGGTCCATTCTTTCAGGAGTGGCCGCACGAGTGGCCGGTTCGAACTGGAGGAGGCATCGTGACATGGCACACGGAGGTTGATCTCGTGGTGATCGGGACGGGCGGGGCGGCGATGTCCGCAGCGATCCACGCGCGCCTCGAGGGGGCCAGCGTGGTCGCCATCGAATCGGGAACCCTCGGCGGTACCTGCGTGAACGTGGGTTGTGTGCCGTCCAAGACGCTTCTCGCGGCCGCGCACACCCGGCACTCCGCCCTCACGAACCGGTTCTCAGGCGTCCCCAGCTCTGCTGGGATGGTCGATCTCAGCGCGCTCATCGAGCAGAAGGATGATCTGGTTGGGATGCTCCGTCAGACCAAGTACGCCGACATCGCCGCTGCCTACGGGTTTGACATCCTCCCGGGCACTGCAACGTTCACAGACGCTGGAACCCTGCTCGTGGATGGACGACCGGTGCGCGCGAAGTCGTATCTGGTCGCCACCGGCGCCGAGCCGCACGTGCCGGCAATCCCCGGGCTTGAGCAGGTCGATTATCTCACGTCGACCACAGCGATGGAACTGACGGAACTGCCCGCGTCGCTCGTGGTGATCGGCGGTGGCTTCGTCGGCCTGGAACAGGCGCAGCTGTTCGCCCGGCTCGGAGTAGAGGTCACCGTCATCGGTCGGCTCGCCCCGCACGCTGAACCGGAACTGTCGTCCGAGCTCCGCAAGGCCTTCCTGGCCGAGGGGATTAGTGTCATCGGCGACCGCGCAGCCACGATCACCCAGCACGAGGGCCTGGTCCAGGTGACGACCCGCAACGGGAAGGACGCGACCGGTGAACGTGTCCTCGTTGCCACCGGTCGCACCCCGCGCACCGAAGGGCTCAACCTTCCCGCTGCGGGTATCGCGACCGACGAGCGCGGCTTCGTCATCGTAGACGAGCAGCAGCGGACCACGAACCCGGCTGTGTTCGCCGCCGGTGACGTCACTGACGTGCCCCAGTACGTGTACGTCGCCGCGAGGACCGGGAAGATCGCCGCGCACAACGCCCTGGGTCACGACGAGCGAGTCGACTTCACCGGGTTGCCGTCTGTGCTGTTCACCTCACCCCAACTGGCCTCCGCCGGGGTCACCGAAGCCGACGCCATCGCCGCCGGATACCGGTGCGCCTGCCGATTCCTACGACTTTCCGACGTGCCCAGGGCCATCGCCAACCACGACACCCGCGGCGGCATCAAGGTCGTCGCCGACGCCGACACCGGCAAAGTCCTCGGTATCCACGCCCTTGCCGACACCGCTGGGGAGATGATGCTCGCCGCAACCTACGCCATCACCGCCGGATTCACCGTCACCCAACTCGCCGACACCTGGACCCCCTACCTCACCATGGCCGAGGGCATCCGCCTCACCGCGAACCTCTTCCGCAACTAACTCCCCACCTCCTGCTGCGCCTGACACAAGAGCCGGGCCCAGCGATGTGGTGATCCAAGTGATATCCGCGACGCCTTCAACACCGGCACCGACCGCGTGATCGACGCCTACGCGGTCAGCGTGGGCTCAGTTGAGGCAGCGGCGCCGAGCACGTCGTCTGTGCCGCTCACACGCGGAGCGCACCGGGACACTCAGCCGCCAGGTAGCAACCACAGCACGCTGCCATCTACGCAGTCGGCTACGAGTTCAGAGGCCGAAGGCACCACCACTGACGAGGATGAAGATGCCCAGGCCGATGAGCACGATCGGGAACAGGATGTGTTCCCAGCGTTCCAGGAGTTCGGCGATCGGTCGGCGGGTGGCGACGAACTTGCCCAGGCCGACGAGGGCGGCGACCAGGGCGAGGAACACGATGCAGTACGCCACCACGGCCGCTGGGCCCACGCTGAGGAAGACCGGGACGTAGACGCCGATGTTGTCCCCGCCGTTGGCGAAGGTCACCCCGGCCACCGTCCACACCCCAACCTTCTTGCCCTCGACCTTTGCCTCATCGTCATCGTCGGCACCGCGGTTGCGCCAGGCTTGCCACGCAGCCCAAAGTCCCAACCCCAGCGGAATGAGTCCGAAGTAGGGGATGACCTCCGGCGGCAGGAACGCTCCCGCCCCGAGCGTCACCAGCACGGAAGCGCCCAGGATGCCAGCGAACCCGAGGTACTGTCCGACCAGGATTCGGGCGGTGGTCCCGCGCCGGCCCGCGCCTCGGGCGAAGAACAAGGAGAGCACGATGATGTCATCGATGTTCGTGGCGATGAATAGGCCGATCGCCTGCAGGACGGAGGACAGGATCATGCGCCCACCGCCGCGTTACAGCCGCCTGGCGACCCAGCGGTTCCGGCAGCCGCGTGCCGTTGATACTCTGCGACCATCATTGTCCGTTCCTGGTGTGGTTTGGGCCTCGGAGGTAAAGCAGTACGCCCAGGGCGACGCCGAAACCGAGGATGACGTCGGCAAGGTTGCCGATGAACAGGTTGCCGTAGGCGAGGAAGTCGGTGACATGACCGCGGCCGAATCCGGGAGGGGCGAACAGCCGGTCCAGGAGGTTGCCGACTGCGCCGCCCCACACCAGGCCGATCGCGACCGCCCACCCGGCCGATGGAGCGCGCGCGGCGGCGATGAGCAGGGCGATGGACGCCGCGGTCGCGATGACGGTGAGCAGCCACGTTGAATCGGACCCTAAGGACATGACGGTGCCGGGGTTGAACGCGAGCTGTAAGCCGAGCCAGTCTCCCAAGAGCGGGATTGCGGTCATCCTCGCTGAGCTGAGCTGAGCGAGGGCGAGTGCCTTGCTGCCTTGGTCGATCAGCACCGCGCCGGCGGCGACGGCGCACGCGAGCAGGAACCAGCGGAGCCGGACGCGCGCCGCCGCCGGGCCGGCAGAACTCGCTTCCACGGCATCCGCTTTTCCCGGGGAGGGAGCGGAGCCGTCAAGGGGATCGGTCATGCCTTCGTGCGCCGCGCCGCGCGGAGCCCGTTGAGGATGACGACGACTTCAGCGACCTCGTGTACAAGCACGACCGCGGCGAGCCCGAGGACTCCGGTGATCGCGAGCGGCAGCAGCGCCACGATGATCGCGATCGACAACACGACGTTCTGGTTGATGATGTTGCGGCCGCGGCGGGCGTGGGCGAGGGCCTGTGGGATGAGGCGCAGGTCGTGGCCGGTGAACGCGACGTCGGCCGACTCGATCGCAGCATCGGCGCCCTTGGCTCCCATAGCGATCCCCACATCCGCGGCCGCCAGCGCGGGAGCGTCGTTGATGCCGTCCCCGATCATGGCAGTGGGCTGAGACTTCGACAACTTCGCGACGGCGGTGGCCTTGTCCTCGGGGCGCAGCTCGGCGCGCACGTCCCTGATGCCGGCCTGGTCGGCCAGCGCTGCGGCGGTGCGGGCGTTGTCGCCGGTGAGCATCGTCACCCCGATCCCGCGGCGGTTCAGCGTGGCGATGACCTCGGGAACCTCTGGGCGCAGTTCGTCACGCACCCCGATCGCCCCGGCCGGCTGGTCGCCTCGGTGCACGATGACGACGGTCATCCCCTCGGACTCCATCGCCCGCACCTGGTCGGCCAGTGATCCGGCATCCAGCCAGCGGGGGCTACCGACGGCGAGACGGGCACTACCGAGCGTGCCGGTGATGCCGCGCCCGGCGGTCTCGGTGACGTCGTGCGCGGTCGGGGCGTCGGGGACGGCCTTCGTGATCGCGGCGGCCAGCGGGTGCGTGCTGTGACCTTCCAGGCTCGCCGCCCACGCCAGCACCTCATTCTCGGTCGCGCCGGTGGTGACGACGCGGGTCACCGTGGGCTCGTTGCGGGTCAGCGTGCCGGTCTTGTCGACGGCGAGGTGGCGGATGCCGCCGAACCGCTCGAACGCGGCCCCGGACTTCACGACCACACCGAACTTCGACGCCGCGCCGATCGCGGAAACAACGGTGACCGGGACGGCGATCGCCAGCGCGCACGGCGAGGCTGCGACCAGCACCACCAGAGCGCGGGTGATCCACAGCTCAGGGTCGCCGCTCAACAGCGACCCAAGCACGCCGACCAGCACGGCGAGGATCATCACGCCGGGCACCAGCGGGCGGGCGATCCGGTCGGCCAGGCGGGCACGGTCGCCCTTCTCGGCCTGCGCCTGCTCGACCAGCTCCACAATCGTGGTAAGCGAGTTGTCGGTGCCGGCGGCGGTGGCCTCGACCTCGAGCACGCCGGTGGTGTTGATTGACCCGGCCGAGACGTCGGTGCCCGGTTCGACCTCGACCGGGATCGATTCACCCGTGATCGCGGACGTGTCCAGGCTGCTTCGCCCGGCCCGCACGGTGCCGTCGGTGGCGATCCGTTCGCCCGGCCGGACCACCAGGACATCCCCGACGCGCAGCTCCTTCGCCTCGACCTCGGCGGTGGCGTCGCCGCGCTTGACGAGCGCGGTGTCGGGCACGAGCTTCAACAGCGCCCGCAACCCCGCGCGGGCGCGGTCCATCGCCTTGTCTTCCAGCGCCTCCGCGATCGAGTACAGGAACGCCAGCGCGGCGGCCTCCTCGACATAGCCGAGGATCACCGCGCCGGTGGCGCTGATCGTCATGAGCAGGCCGATGCCGAGCTTGCCCTTCGTGAACAGCTTGCGCAGCGCGCCCGGCACGAACGTGTAAGCGCCCAGCAGCAGACCGATCCAGAACAACACCAGGCCCGCGGTCTCCGCGCCGGTCCACTCGCACACCAGGCCGGCGGCGAACGCGACGCCGGAGGCGATCGGGATCAGAACGCTCGGGCTCCGATACCACGGCCGGTCATCGTCATCATCGTGGTCGTCGAGGTCGACGTGCTCGACCTGCGAACCCGTGACCGCGCTCACGCCCGCACCTCCCCCGCCTGGCAACCCTCGACCCCGCAGTCCGGGTCCATGCACGGCACGCTCTCGTCGACCGCAAGCGTGACATCCACCAGCGCCGTCAGCGCGCGGGCCAGGTGCGGGTCTGCCACCTCGTAGCGGGTCTGTCGGCCCTCGGGCTCGGCCACCACGATCCCGCACCCGCGCAGGCATGTCAGATGGTTCGACACGTTCGAGCGCGACAACCCCAGCTCGCGGGACAGCACCGCCGGGTAGCTCGGCCCGGCCAGCAGGGTCAGCAGAATGCGGGAGCGGGTCGGGTCGGCCATAGCTCGGCCGAGCCGGTTCATCACGTCGAGTCGATCGGAAATAGTCAGCATACGATGACTATACACTGTACGATGTATATTCGGCGCCAGGTGTCCTCACGAGCGGCGAGTCAGTTGACAGCTCCCTACCAGCGAGCGTGGCGAAGTGCTCGAAGATCCGTCGTGGAGAATATGTCCCGTTCCTCGGTGCCGGCGTCCCGCTCGATTAAGGTCGACGACTACTTGGCCGCCGCATGCCTGCTGCCGAACCTTCAGTTGCTGGGTGGGGCCGCCAACATCGAGAAGCAGGATGGACTGCCTGCGGAGTGGATGGACACCGCCTTCCCGAGCGACAACAAGCGAGCTACGTAACTTGCCGAGGACGACCTCGACGGCCTTCCGCTCGACTTGGCCGACTTCACCTCGTTCTTCGAGCAGCGCAAGCAGCGAGTCCGGGTCCGCCTGCTCGCCGCTCTGGGAACGACACCGGGAGCACCGGAGGACGCCGCTCTCGCGTAGCCCACGTTCACGCGGCGAGCAGTGACAGCGCGGACACAGCCTGGAGGGGTAGCACTCCGTTGCCGAGGGCGGTGATCTGCTGGTTCTGCGACAGCCCGCTGGCATCGGTGACCCATCCAGTTGGCAGGCCCATCAGCCACTCAACGAACGCGGGTGCTGGGCGGGGGCCGTCGACGTCGCTCAGGAGGGCTGGCGCTTGCGCGGGTCGCCCGGTGATGTGTTCCCAGCGGATGATGGCATCGGCGTAGCGTCCCCAGCGCTGAACAGTCCGTCGATCAGCGACCACAGCGTCTCCGATTCGGCTCTCCTGATCGGTGAGCCACCCGGTCCGTGGAGCGCGAAGTCGATGATCTGGTGCGACAGCGCAATCGTCCCTCGTCTCGCTCGCACCTGGTCGAGGGTTTCCCCGCCGCGCGATGAGTCCGTCGCCAGCGGGGTGCGGAACAGTGCGCCGGGCGAGGGCGAAGATGCGGA
>DAOLFC010000122.1:0-11795 GCA_035326505.1 Arachnia sp. | reverse complement strand
ACCAGGTCGAACGGCTTCTCCTTGCCGTACTTGGCGCCGACGGCGTCCTGGATCTCCTTGAGGACTGCGGGGCGCAGCTTCACAGCGCCCGGCTTGTACACGCCATGCACGTTGCCGAAGGTGAGGGCCGTCATGTAGCGGCCCTTCTCGCCCAGGCCGAGCACCTCGACGGTGCGCAGGCCGTCCTCGACGGTGGTGTAGAGCTTCTCGTTGATCTCGGCGGTCACGCCGTCCTCTTCGCCACCGACGATGCCGACCTCGATCTCGAGGATGATGTTGGCGGCGGCGGTGAGGGCCAGCAGCTCGTCGGCGATCTGCAGATTCTCTTCCATCGGCACGGCCGAGCCGTCCCACATGTGCGACTGGAAGATCGGCAGGCCGGTCTTCTTGACCTGCTCCTCCGACAGCTTGATCAGCGGGCGCACGTAGGAGTCGAGCTTGTCCTTGGGGCAGTGATCGGTGTGCAGCGCGATCTGCACGTTGTAGTTCTTCGCCACTTCCTGGGCGTAGGCAGCCAGCGCGACGGCACCGGTGACCTTGTCCTTGATCGTGGAGCCGGAGGCGTACTCCGCGCCGCCGGTGGAGACCTGGATGATGCCGTCAGAGCCAGCCTCCGCGAAACCCTGGATGGCCGCGGTCACCGTCTGCGACGAGGTGATGTTGATCGCCGGGTAAGCGAACTTGCCAGCCTTGGCGCGGTCCAGCATCTCGGCATAGATCTCGGGAGTTGCAATGGGCATGGTGCCTCTTTCCTTGGTCGAGACTCAAACTCTCGCGGCCCAGCCTAGCGCCTCACCCGGCCCCGAGAGCGAGCACCCCGAGGGAAGAAACGATCGACCCGTCCCTCGTCTTCGCGCCGTGACGGAAAAGTGCGCCGGGATCGTGATTCTGCGATTTCCGGGCCTGCGCGTAGCGACTGGACGCACTTTTCCGTCACTACGGCGCGAGGCTTCTCACACCAGATGGTCGAGCGCGGTGGCGTCGAGCCGCACCCGGCCCATCGAGTTCGCCTGAACGGCCAGATCGATCACCGACGCGGTGGCGTCGAGGTAGCTCAGCGGCACCGAAACCGCCACCCCTCCCCCGGCCCGGAGCACCAGACTCTGGCCCGCGCCCAGGTGGTTCCCGTCGAGCACGAGCGCCTCCACCTGCTCCCAGGGCACGGCGACGGGACGCGGCCAGACGAACTCCAGGCCGTAGGGATCGACGAAAAACACCGGGCCTTCGGAGATGCCGCGCAGGTCGCGCTTGGCCCGGTGCAGGCCGACGGCCGAGACCACCACCCAGAACAGCGACGACATGGCCCACAGCCCGCCCACGAGCCCGTAGACCCATGGCTCCCAGTCGGGCCTCATCCAGAGGAAGAGCGCCACCAGGACGACCAGCGAGATCACCATCGAGAAGATCCTGCCGCGCAGCTGCGCACGCTGCCTGGCCACCCGAGCCGCCGTCGGCAACGGTGTGAGTCCCACGGCGAATCGCTCAGACTGCATGGGCCTCATCATATGAGGTTCCACCATCACGCTCGCTCACAGCGCGCCGCCCCGGTGCTGCAGCGACCAGTGGTACATCGCGATGGCCGCCGCCGCGCCGGCGTTCATGGAACGGGTCGACCCGTACTGGGTGATGGACACGAGCGCCTCGCAGCCGACGACCACCTCGTCGGTGAGCCCCGGCCCCTCGGACCCGAAGATCAGGCAGCACTTCTCGGGGAGCCTCGTGGACTCGAGCGGCACCGACCCCGGCAGGTTGTCCACGCCGATGGGAACGACGCCCTCCTCGGCGAGGGCGGCGAACAGAGCTTCCGCCGTCTCGTGGTGTTCGACGTGCAGGTAGCGGTCGGTGACCATGGCGCCCCGGCGGTTCCAGCGTCGCCGGCCCACGATGTGTACCGCGGCCACGTTGAAGGCGTTGGCGGTGCGCACCATCGAGCCGATGTTGAAGTCGTGTTCCCAGTTCTGGATGGCCACGTGGAGACCGGCTCTGGTCTTGTCGAGTTCCTCGACGATGGCCTCCAGCCGCCAGTAGCGGAACCGGTCGAGCACGTTGCGCCGGTCGCCGTCGCGGAGCAGGTCGGGATCCAACCGCGCGTCCTCCGGCCACGGCGCGGGATGCGGCCCCACCCCGACGGTCGGCGCGGTGGGGTCGTGCTGGTCTGAGGTCACCCCCGGAGGATACGCCAGCGCGGTCGCCTCCTCGGACGACGGAAAAGTGCGGCTCTCACGATTTCGCAGGCCCCAAAAGGCCCGAATCGTCAAGTAGCCGCACTTTTCCGTCAGGAACGCCCGCCCGTCGGGCGGGATGAGCGCTCAGGCCTGCTGGATCGCGGAGACCTCGAACTCGAGGGTGACCTTGTCGGAGACGAGGAAGCCACCCGTCTCCAGCGCCGCGTTCCAGGTGAGGCCGAAGTCGGAGCGCAGCACCTGAACCGAGCCCTCGAAGCCCACGCGGGTGTTGCCGAAGGGATCCTTCGCGGTGCCCTGGAACTCGAACGGGATGGTGAGGCTGCGGGTGACGTCGCGGATGGTCAGATCTCCGGTCACCTCCACCACGTCGCCCTTGATCTCGTACCCGGTGCCCGCGAAGGTGATCTTCGGGAAGTTCTCGGCGTCGAAGAAGTCGGCGGAGCGGAGGTGGGCATCGCGGTCGGCGTTGCGGGTGTTGACCGACGCCACGTCGATGTCGACGGTCAGCGCGAAGGCCGAGCGGTCGCCCTTGTCGACGACGGCCTGGCCGCTGAAGTCGGCGAAGGAGCCGCGCACCTTGGTGACCATCGCGTGGCGGGTCACGAACGAGATGGCGGTGTGCGTGGGGTCGAGGACGAAGGTGCCTGAGAGATCGCTGAGAGCCATGGGGATGCCTTTCTGAAGAAGATAGTTTTACTTTAAACCACTTTGGTTCAGGTTTCAACCATCTCCGGCTATGCGGAGCGCGCGGCCTCCAGATGTTCGCGCTGCGCGGAAACCCGGTCCTCCAGCTTGCTGAACAGCCACGACGCCACGATCCCGGCCAGCAGCAGCGCGATCGCGAACCCGATGGCCGCCCCCAAGCCGAGCCCCATCTCCGCCAGGCCCTCGGGCGCGAAGGCGGGGAAGACCACCGTCGGGAAGATCGCCAGCGAGGAGCCGACCACCATGCCGAGGATGAGGTGGTACATGCCGGCGTAGTAGTTGTCGAAGGCCCAGGCGGCGGCGCGGCCGAGCAGCAGGACGCACACCAGCGCGCCCAGCACCAGCGGGATGGCGACCGTCAGATCGAAGTCCTTGATTCCTGCGGCCATCTTGTCGTAGAGACCGAAGTAGATCAGGAAGTTCGACGGGCTGAGACCGGGCACCACGACGCCCAGGCCGATCAGCGCGCCCGAGCCGAACCACACCGGGATGCTCGGCGGAACCTGGAGCAGCGCGGCGCCGCCCAGCAGCATGATCACGAAGATCGCCGCAGCCCCCAGCCCCATGATCGCCCAGTGAACCGGCCCGCGGCCGTTCTTCCCGGCCTGGCGGAACAGCGACGGGAAGGTGCCGATCACGAAGCCGATGAACAGGCAGATGAACTGCGGCGCGAATCTCCCGAAGGCCGCGTCGACGACGATCGAGAACAAGACGATGCCCACCACGCCGCCGATGCCGATCGGCACGAAATAGCGCACCTGCGACGTGAACCGGCGGAAGGGCTTCGACAGGAAGCGGATGATCGGATCGTAGATCCGGAAGATCACGGCCAGCACCCCCCCGGAGAGGCCCGGAAGGATGAAGCCGATGCCCACCATGATGCCCTTGAGCAGGCGGGTGAACCAGGAGCCCATCGACTCCGGTTCGTCAAGATAGGCCATCGGATCGTCGACGGCGCCGTGCTTGGGTTCGCTCATCTCATTCTTTCTTGTATCAGTGTCGTGCGTATCAGCGGCGTGCGCCGGCCCCTCCGCGCGACGACGCCGAGGGGCCGATCTGGATGGGGCGAGCTACTGCTGACCGGGGCGCGGGTGAGGCTGGGCCTGCGGCTGTTCCACCTGCGGCGCCGCGAAGGGCTGCGGAGCCTGCGTCGGGGGCAACTGACCGAGCTGACCGCCCTGCTCGCCCGCCGGCCGCTGGCTGATCTCGCCGAAGTTCACCGTCGGGGCCTGGCGCATCTGCGCGTCGTTGACCTCGAAGTAGGAGGCCTGCTGGAAGTTGCCGAAGTTCGCGATGACGTTGCTCGGCACCGACTCGATGCGGGTGTTGTACTCGCGCACGTTCGCGTTGTAGAAGCGACGCCCGGCCGCGATGCGGTCTTCGGTATCGGTCAGCTCGCGCTGCAGTTCCAGGAAGTTCACGTTCGACTTCAGGTCGGGGTAGGCCTCGACGGAGACCATCAGCGAGCGCACGGCCTCCGACAACTGGGCCTCGACCGCGGCCCGCTGGCCGGTCGGCGCACCGTCTCCGTGATGGGCCAGCCCTGCGGCTTGGTTGCGCAGCGCCGTGATCTGCTCGAGGCTGTTGCGCTCGTGCGCCGCGTAGCCGCGGACCGTCTCGATCAGGTTCGGGATGAGGTCGTAGCGGCGGTTCAGTTCGACATCCACCTGACGCCAGGACTCCTGGATCACGTGGCGCCCACGGATCAGCTTGTTATAGGCGCTGACCCCCCAGAAGACGGCTCCGAGCGCGATGGCGACCACCGCGATGACGATCATCAACAGGACTTCCATGGGGTCTCCTTGCATGGGGTGTGCTCCCCAGTATTCCAGGAAGGGCGAATCGCCCCGCGGGACGTCCCCCGAGGCCGGCATCTCGCACCCGGTTACACTGAGCGGCATGAGCGATCCTGGCAGCATCCGCATCGGCGACGCCGAGCGAGACGACGCGGTGGATCAGCTGCGCGAGCATGCCGCCGCGGGTCGGCTCACCAGCGAGGAGTTCTCCGACCGCATGGGCAAGGCCCTCGAGGCGCGCACGCGCGGCGAGCTGGCCCTCCTATTCACCGACCTGCCCGCGGTCGCCTCCGCCGACGCGCCGCCACCGTCGCCGAGCATGGCGCTCGCCCCCTACCTGAGCTATCAGCCGGTGCGCGCCCGGAGCTTCTGGTCCCAGTGGTGGTGGGTCATCGTGGTGGTCGTGATCGCATTCGCCGCGATGCGCGGCAGCTTCTTCCCCCTGATCTTCATCGCGGTGCTCGGCTTCACGCTGATCAAGCCGAAGGCCCCCCAGCCCGATCCGTCCGCGCCCCCGCGGTACCTCACCGCGGCGGAGCAGCAGGAGATCGGATCCGCGCTCCATTCCGGCGAGAAGATCCAGGCCATCAAGCGCTACCGGGAGATCACCGGCACCGACCTGAGCACGGCACGCGACTCCATCGAGCGGTGGGAACGAGACCTCCACTCCGGTTCCTGAGAACGACCGACGACGCCCCCGGGGAGCCCTGGGGGCGTCGTCGCGCAGGGTGAAGATCCCGCGGATGCCCTACGGCGCGAGGCGGCTGGGCGACCAGCCGTCCTCGGAGAACTCGAAGCGTGCGCGGTCGTGCATCCGGTGCGGGAGGCCTTGCCAGAACTCCAGCTCCGCCACCTTGATCCGGTAGCCGCCCCAGTTGGGCGGGCACTCCACGCTGCGGCCGGCGAAGCGCTGCTCGGCCTCGCCCGCCGCCCAGGCGAGATCCTGGCGCGACGCGATGGTGTCCGACTGGCTAGACGCCCACGTGCCGATCTGCGAGCTGCGCGGCCGCTCGGCGAAGTAGGCCTCGGACTCCTCGCGTGAGATCTTCTCCGCGACGCCGACGGCGCGGATCTGGCGCATGCTCGACGGCCACCAGAGCAGCACTCCGACGGTGGGGTTGGCCGCGATCTCCTTGCCCTTGGCGGAGTCGTAGCTCGTGAAGAAGGTGAGTCCCTCGGAGGAGTACTCCTTGAGCAGCACCACACGGACCTGCGGGCGCCCCTCCGCGTCGACGGTGGTCAAGATCATGGCCGTGGGTTCCGCGGCGCTGGTCAGCGCCTGCTGCACCCAGGAGTCGAACAGCTCCCACGGATCGATGCCGGTGAGATCGTCGGGAAGCGGATCGCCCTGATAGTCGGTCCGGATGGAATGCAGATTGCTCATGGGCACCATCAAACCATCTGTCCCGGCCCACTCGACAGGGGGTCCGGTTTCTGCGCCCGTTCCCGCCCTCCCCCGCGGCCCACCGGCCGGGTGCCGAGCACAGATCTCGCTATACGTCGAGGGCTTGCCATATACGCCAGGCCGCGGCGTATAGCGAGATTTGTGCGCGATCGAGGTCTAGGAAAGGGCGCCCAGCCGCATCCATCCGTCGCCACGCGCCCGCAGACCCAGGGTGACGGCGCGAGCACCCATGAACCCGACGGTGAAACTCACCCAGAGCCAGGTGAGTCCGCCGGCGCCCGGCGGCATGAGCAGCGCCCCCAGGGCTGCCGGCGCGTAGACGACCAGCGTGATCACGCCGGCCTTCGCGAGATACGGGCCGTCGCCCGCCCCGATCAGCACCCCGTCGAGGAGGTAGACGTAGCCGGCCAGCGGCAGGGTCAGCCCGACGATGACCAGCAGCCGGGCGACCATCGTCGCGACGCCCTCCTCCGGCGCGAAGAACGCGGCGACGGGGCCGCGGGCGAGGATCGCCGCCAGCCCGAGCAACGCGCCGCCACCGACGGCCCACACCGACATCAGCCGCGTCGAGGAGCGGGCCTCCGCCCTGTTCCCAGCGCCGAGCGCGAGGCCGATGATGGTCTGCCCGGCGATCGCCAGGGCGTCGAGGGCGTAGGCGAGCAGCCCCCACACCTGCATGACGACGTGGTGCGAGGCCAGCGCGACCGCACCCTGAGCCGTGGCCACGTAGGTGGTGATCAGGAGCGCGATCCGCAGGGTCACGGTGCGCAGCAGCAGGGGCGTGCCGACGGCGAGGCTGCGCCTCATCTCCCGCGGCGACGGGGCGAGCCGCGCGCCGGCGGCACGGCAGCGCCGGCCCACCAGCCACCAGGCGACCCCGCCCAGCAGCAGCTCGGCCAGCGCCAGGGCCAGTCCCACCCCGCCCAGGCCGGCGCCCAGCCCGAAGACGAGGGCGATGTTGAGCAGGAGGTTGACCGTTGCGCTGCCGATCAGCAGCGCCAGCGGGGTGCGCGCGTCGGAGAGTCCGCGGAAGGTGCCCGTCGCGGCCAGCATCGCCAGCATTCCGGGCAGGCCGGGGAGCGACCAGCGCAGGTAGGAGACGGCCTCGGTCAGCACGGCGCCCTCCGCTCCCAGCCCGGCGGCGAGCCAGGGCGCGGCCAGCCAGGTGACCACCGCGAGCGCGGCGCCGAGGGCCAGGGCGAGCCACATCGCCTGGACGCCCAGCTCGAGCCCGCGGGTGCGATTCCCGGCGCCGAGCTGCCGGGAGACCACCGAGGTCGAGCCGTAGGCGAGAAAGATCATCAGCCCCGTGATCGTGGTGAGCAGCGCCGATCCGACGCCCAGCCCGGCCAGCGCCGCGGTACCCAGATAGCCCGCCACCCAAGTGTCGGCGAGCAGCATGAGGGGTTGCGCGATCAGCGCGGCGAAGGCCGGGACGGCGAGGGCGAGGATACGTCGAGTCAGGTGCATGGCGTCAGCGACCCTACTCCGGCTCTTCCTCCCGGGTTTCCGGCCCGCCCACGCCGCCGGGCCGGATAGGGTCGACGGCATGAACGACCGCGTGCGCCCCGACGGCATCGTGCCGGGCGCGTTCGTCGTCGAGTTCGGGCCGACGCAGCAATCCTGGGTGGACCCGGAACGCCCCGACCACCTGGTCTTCGAATACGTCCAGCACATCGCGATGCTGCTCGACTGCTCGGTGCTGCGCACCCCCGCCGACCGCCGGCTGCGCGTCGTGCATCTGGGCGGCGGCGGGCTGACCCTGCCGCGCTGGGTGGAGTGGCGGCGCCCGGCCACGGCCCAGGTGGTGTGCGAACCCGACGCCCACCTCACCGCCGAGGTGCGCCGCAAGCTGCCGCTGGCCCGCCGCTCCGGCATCAAGGTGCGCGACGTCGACGCGCGCACCGGCGTGGCCGCCATGCCCGCCGACTGGGCGGACGTGGTGATCCTCGACGCCTTCGACGGCGACCAGGTGCCCGCGGAGCTGGTCACGGCGGAGTTCTTCGAGGAGGTGCGACGCGTCCAGCGCGAGGAGTCGCTGCTGATCGTCAACCTCACCGACACGGCCCCCTTCCCCTGGGCCAAGCGCGTCGCCGCGGGCCTGGCGCGGCGATGGCCGCGCCTGCTCGCCGGGGCGGAACCGGCCGTCTTCAAGGGCCGACGCTTCGGTAACCTGGTGCTCGCCGCGAGCGCGGGGCGCGTCGACCTGAGCGCGCTGCGCCGCGAGGCGGCCAAGCTGCCGCACGGCTATCGCTGGCTCGACGGCCGGGAGTTGGAGGGGTGGGTCGGCGGCGCGGAGCCCTGGACCGACGCCGACGCCCAGCCCTCGCCCCATCCGCCGCGCGGCTGGCTTCGGTAGCCGAGGCGCAAGTGCCCGCAGGTAGGGAAGAATGGGGCCCCATGAATGAGCAACAGGCGCCCCGCAGGGCCGCGCGGGGGATCTCCCCGTTGGCAGTGCTGGGTATCGTCCTGCTGGTCGTCGGCATGGCCGGCGCCGGCTACCTCGCCTGGGAGCTCTTCGGCACCACCTATCTGGCCCAGCGCGAGGCCGCGCAGCAGGTGCAGGACATTCGCCGCTCCTGGGAGAGCCAGGGCCCTTCACAGGTGCCCGACGGTGCCCCCCTCGTCACGACCCCCGCCCCCGGCGAGGCGGCCTGGCTGCTGCGCATCCCGCGCCTCGGCGGCGAATGGCCGATCGTCGCCGGCGTCGAGCCCGACCAGCTGCGACGCGGCGTCGGCTGGTATCCGACGACCGCCCTGCCGGGCGAGATCGGCAACTTCGCGCTCGCCGGGCATCGCATCACGCGGGGCGAGCCTTTCCGCCGCCTGCTCGACCTGGACGTGGGCGACGAGGTGATCGTCGAGACGGCCGGGGCGATCTTCACCTACGAGATCAACTCGGCCCCCCGCGACCTGACGGTGCAGGACACCGACTCATGGGTGCTGCTGCCCGTCCCCGGCCAGGAGGGCGTGCAGCCCACTCAACCGATCGTCACACTCACCACCTGCCAGGATTTCTTCCGCTCCCCCGACCGGTCCGTCGGATTCGGCGTCCTCACCCATACGGAGATCAAACAATGACCCAAGAAAACGACCGCGTTGCCCTCGTTCAGCACATCCTCGACCTCGCCGTCGTGCACGGCAAGGTCACCCTAGCCTCCGGCAAGGAGGCCGACTACTACGTCGACATGCGGCGCGTCACCCTCGACGGGGCGGCGTCGCCGGTGGTCGGCCGGGTGATGAACGAGCTGGTGGCCGATCTGGACTTCGACGCCGTCGGGGGCCTCACCCTGGGCGCCGATCCCGTCGCCACCGCCATGCTGCATGCCACCGCCGCCGCGGGCGGACGGCTCGACGTGTTCGTGGTGCGCAAGGAGGCCAAGGCCCACGGCCTGCAGCGCCGCATCGAGGGCACCGAGGTCGCGGGCCGCAAGGTGCTCGTCGTGGAGGACACCTCCACCACCGGCGGTTCCGCGCTGACGGCTGTCGACGCGGTGCGCGAGGCCGGCGGTGAGGTGGTCGCAGTGGCGGTGATCGTCGACCGCGACACCGGCGCCGCCGAGCGCGTCCAGGCCGCCGGCCTGGAGTACCGCTACGCCGTCGGCCTGGACGACCTGGGGCTGTAGGAGGTGCCGCGGATTTCGACGGAAAACGTCCGCCAGAAGCACATAACCCCCCAATTCGGGCGGCAATGTGCTTCTGGCGGACGTTTTCCGTCAGTCGGCCGGTCGCCTGACCGTCAGACCAGGCCGATGCCGTCGCCGAGCCGGTCGATCCTGACGGTCTGGCCGTCGTGGATCTCGCCGGACAGCAGGCCGCGGGCCAGCGCATCCTCCACGGTCGACTGCACCAGGCGGCGCAGCGGGCGCGCGCCGTAGACCGGGTCGAAGCCGACGTCCGCCAGCCAGGCCTTGGCCTCGTCGCTCACCTCGACGGTGATCCGGCGGCTCGCCAGACGGCGGTTCAGCTTGCCCAGCTGGATGCCGACGATCTGGCCCAGCTCCTCCTCGCTCAGCGGGTCGAACAGCACCACCTCATCGAGCCGGTTCAGGAACTCCGGCCGGAAGTTCTTCCGGACCACGGCCATCACCTGGTTGCGCTTCTCCTCGGCCCCCAGCAGCGGGTCGGCCAGGTACTGGCTGCCCAGGTTGGAGGTCATGATCAGCAGCGTGTTGCGGAAGTCGACCGTGCGGCCCTGGCCGTCGGTCAGCCGTCCGTCGTCGAGCACCTGCAGCAGGATGTTGAACAGGTCGGGGTGTGCCTTCTCCACCTCGTCGAGCAGGATCACCGAGTACGGCCGGCGGCGCACCGCCTCGGTCAGCTGGCCGCCCTCCTCGTAGCCGACGTAGCCCGGAGGGGCGCCGACGAGCCGCGCCACGGAGTGCTTCTCCGAGTACTCGCTCATGTCGATGCGCACCATGGCGGTCTCGTCGTCGAAGAGGAAGTCGGCCAGGGCCTTGGCCAGCTCGGTCTTGCCGACGCCCGTGGGGCCGAGGAACAGGAACGAGCCGATGGGCCGGTTGGGGTCGGAGATGCCGGCCCGCGAGCGGCGCACCGCATCGGAGACGGCCTTGACCGCGGCCTGCTGCCCGATCAGGCGGGCACCGATCCGCTCCTCCATCTGCAGCAGCTTCTCCGACTCGCCCTGCAGCATCCGCCCGACGGGGATGCCGGTCCAGGCGGAGACCACCTCGGCGATGTCGGTCTCGCTGACCTCCTCCGAGACCATCGACGGCGTCGCGTCGGACGCCTCGGCCTCGGCCAGCTCCTTCTCGGCAGCCGGGATCTCGCCGTAGAGGATGGCGGAGGCGCGCGTGAGGTCGCCCTCGCGCTGGGCCTTCTCGGCCTCCGAGCGCAGCTGGTCGATCTTCTCCTTCAGGTCGCCGACGGCGTTCAGCCCCGACTTCTCCTGCTCCCACCGGGCCTCCAGCCCGCGCAGCCTCTCCTGCTGATCGGCCAGCTCCTTGCGCAGCGCGGCCAGGCGTTCCTTCGACGCGGCGTCGTCCTCCTTGGCCAGGTGGAACTCCTCCATCGTCATCCGGTCGACCTCACGACGCAGCATGTCGATCTCCTCCGGCGAGGAGTCGATCTCCATCCGCAGCCGCGACGCGGCCTCGTCGACGAGGTCGATGGCCTTGTCGGGCAGCTGGCGCGACGTGATGTAGCGGTTGGACAGCTCGGCGGCCGCCACCAGCGCGGAATCGGTGATCCGCACCTTGTGATGGGCCTCGTAGCGCTCGCGCAGGCCGCGCAGGATCGCGACGGTGTCGTCCACCGACGGCTCGCCGACGAAGACCTGCTGGAAGCGTCGCTCCAGGGCCGGGTCCTTCTCGATCCGCTCGCGGTATTCGTCGAGCGTGGTGGCGCCGATCATCCGCAGCTCGCCGCGCGCCAGCATGGGCTTGAGCATGTTGCCCGCGTCCATCGCACCCTCCCCCGACGCGCCGGCCCCGACGACGGTGTGCAGCTCGTCGATGAAGGTGATGACCTGCCCCTCGGCCTCCTTGATCTCGTTCAGCACGGCCTTGAGCCGCTCCTCGAACTCGCCGCGGTACTTGGCCCCCGCCACCATCGAGGCGAGGTCCAGCGAGACCAGGCGCCGGTTCTTCAGCGAGTCGGGCACGTCGCCCGCCACCAGGCGCTGAGCGAGGCCCTCGACGACGGCGGTCTTGCCGACGCCGGGCTCGCCGATCAGCACCGGGT
>DAOLFC010000008.1:0-56426 GCA_035326505.1 Arachnia sp. | reverse complement strand
CTGACGCACCAGGACGCCGCTCGCTACGGCCACCACTTCCGCAACACGCCCTAGATGCAGGGGTCGAAGGGGTCCTCGTCGAGGGTTTGGATCATGTCGAAGGCCGGCAGCGACGAGGCGGGGACGTTGACCACCTTCGCAGGCACGCCGGCGACGGTGGTGTGCGGCGCGACGTCCTTCAGCACGACGGACCCGGCGCCGACCTTCGCGCCTTCGCCGATGTGGATATTGCCCAGCACCTTGGCGCCCGCTCCGATCATCACCCCGCGGCCGATCTTGGGGTGGCGATCGCCGCCCTCCTTGCCGGACCCGCCGAGCGTGACCTCGTGGAGCATGGAGAAGTCGTCCTCGACGACCGCCGTCTCGCCGATCACCACGCTGGTGGCGTGGTCGAACATGATGCCCTTGCCGATGCGAGCGCCGGGGTGGATGTCGACGGCAAAGACTTCCGAGATCCGGCTTTGCAGGTACCAGGCGAGGGGCTTGCGGCCACGAGCCCAGTAGTGATGCGCGACGCGGTAGGCCTGGATCGACTGGAAGCCCTTGAAGTAGAGCAGCGGGTTGGCGTATCCGGGGCAGGCGGGGTCGCGGCTGACGACGGCCTGCAGGTCGGCGATGATGGCGCGCTGGACGCACTCGTCGTCCTTGAGGACGTCGTAGAAGATGTCCCTCAGACCCAGCGCCGGGAGCGTAGAGTTGTGCAGCTTGCTGGCCAGGATGTAGGCCAGGCATTCCTCGATGTCGGGTTGCGCGAGGACGGTCGCATGCAGGAATCCCGCGAGGAGCGGTTCGGTGGCCGCGGCGCGGGCGCATTCGCTCTTGATGGCGTCCCAGATCTGTTCGTCGGGGACGATGCGCGTGGGATCCATGGTTCTCCTTCGGTGCCGGGGAGGTCTCGCTCAGGCTACCGAGCCCGCGTCGGGTTCACAGCCTCTACGGCCGGAGGTTGCTGCGCTGTCCGCGAACGGCCCGGCGTCGCGGCTCCCCTCAGACTGGCAACCCGGCCGCCCAGGCGCGGATCTTGACCGGATCGACGTGGTCCTTCGGCTTCTGCTGGAGAGTGCGCAGGAAGACCCGCTTGAAGAAGCCCACCTGGGCCGGCACGAAGCGCCCCGCGAAGGAGGCCGACGCGACGGGCGCGACGATGGCCGACGGTGCGTCGTTGTAGGCGAGGCTGGTCTTCATCATGTCGTCGCGGGCCGCGTTCAGGCAGGTGTTGAAGAGGGCCACCCGGGTCTGGGCCAGCTCGTCGCGTCGCGCCGTCAGCCAGTCGAGGGCGGGGGTGTACCAGTAGCCGGCGTGAATGCCGGATCCGACGACCACGAGGTCGTATCCCGCGGGCGACGGTTGCTCGGCGGCGAGGTCGGCGATGTCGACGTCGTCTCCCCCGTGTCTTCGTTCGTCGGCGATCATCGCCGCGACGTCGCGCGCCGTCCCGCTGTCCGTCGCATACGCCACCAGCACCCGTGCCATAGGTTCACCCTAGTGAGCGCCGTATCCGCGCGGGTCTCCGGGGTCGGATTAGCGGCTCCGCGGAGGCAGGGGTCACTTTCTGTGGATAGACCAACAGAAAGTGACCACTGCCTCTGCTCAGTCGAAGATGGGGCCGACCGTGCGGCTGCGCTTGAGCTCGAAGAAGCCCGGGTAGGCGGTGACCTTCTCCACACCGTCGAACAGCTGACCGGCTTCCTCCCCCTTCGGCGCCGGGGAGATGACCGGGCCGAAGAGGCTCATGCCGTTGATCCGGACGACGGGCGTGCCGACGTCCTGGCCGACGGGCTCCATGCCCTCGTTGTGCGAGCGGCGGAGATCGTCGTCGATGGCGTCGGTCTGGCAGATGTCGAGGATGTCGGCGTCCGCGTCGACGTCGGCGAGCGCAGCGGCGATGGTATCGATCGAGACGCCCTCACCGCCGGGATGGATCCGGGTGCCGATGGCGGTGTAGAACTCGGCCAGCTTCTCCGCTCCATGACGCTGTTCGACGAGCAGCGCCGCCCGGGCGGGGGCCCACGCGCGTTCCATCATCGCCAGGTAGTCCTCCGGGAGATCCCGGCCCTCGTTCAGCACGGACAGGCTCATGACGTGGAACACGGTCTTGACGTCGCGGACCTTCTCCACCTCGAGCATCCAGCGGGACGTCATCCAGGCGAAGGGGCAGGTGGGATCGAACCAGAAATCAACAGTCGTCGTCATAGGGCCTAGTCTAGGAGCCCATCCTCGACGGTGGCGATGATGCCCCGGGCGTTCTTCGTCGCGTAGTGCTCGGCGACGAAGGAGAGGAACGGCACGGTTCCGGCCAGCATGATCATCAGGAACCACTTGAGGCTCCAGCCGAGACGACGACCGAGGTCGTAGGCCGTGATCAGCAGCACCATGTACAGCCAGCCGTGGGGGACGCCGGTCCAGGTGACCACCTGGCCGTAGCCCCAGATGTACTTCAGCGGCACCCCGATGCAGGTCAGGATCACCAGCAGGATGCCCACGACCCACGCCATCACCCGGTACCGGGTCAATGCCCCCCGGATGCCGGGGAGATCGTCGGCGCTGATCCCGTTGGTCGGTTGCTCGATGGTGTCACTCACCCTCTCAGCCTATCGCCGGTGCGACGGACCCGCGAAGGACGCCCTCCTGGGCAGGCGGAGTTGTTATGCTGCGCGTGGAAGTCGCAGGGTGTGGGTGCGATCGATGCGTGACGACGAGGCGCGATATCGGTCGGCCCCCTGGAGGGCGACGCCAGGGAAGGTGGATGCTATGCCAGCCGGGAGATCCCATCCTGTTCTCGCGTCGTCGGATCATCCGATGGAGCCGGTGAAGGCGTCGAACGTCCTGGAGTGGGGCGACGCCTTCTTCGAGGTCGACGCGTCGTCGCGCACGAACGACGATCCGATCGCTTGGCAGCTGAGGGGGACCCTCCTGCCGGAGGATCACGGCATCGAGAGCATTCTCGAGTTCGGCGATTTGCAGACCGTCGTCTGCTCCTGCGACCAGATCGGGTCGTGGCCCGCGACGAAGGTCGTCTCCTACGCGTGTGTGACGGGGCCGGGGGCCGCGTTCGTGGATGTTGCCCTGTGGCCGCAGGCGACACCCCCGATCACGGGGGGCGAAACCAAGTACCACGGATGGAACGGGTCCGAGTTCGTCGAGGGCCCGGCGTCGGTGGATGGGTCGGGGAACTACTGGTACCGGCTGGAGATCGACTGGTCGCCGCCCCTTCCCCCCATCCCCGGCGGGCCGACGCTCTTCGCCAAGACCTATCGCCACAAGGGCGCGGAGGCTGCTCCGCCCTTCCGGATCTCCTTCTTCCGGGGAACCGCGAAGCCGCAGTCGGTCATCGAGAATCACCGGTCCTATGCCTTCGGCACCGGAGCGTTCACGGTGACGGCGGTGGTCGGAGGGACGAAGGCACTCACCGGGACGATCGCTTCCCAGTTCTCGCGGCACGGTGAGGTGCCTACGGGATGGGAGCTGGCGATCGTCGATAATCCGGACGGCCAACCGCCCGACCGCTACCTCTCGTTCGCGCTCCACGGCCGCACCGCCGCGGCGGGGAGCCAACGTTTCTTGGCGTCGTTGAGCCCCGACAAGGCCCCCCAGATCGCCGACGCGACGAGTCACGTCTTCAGCCTCCCGTCGAGCGTGTTCGATCGCGTGACCCACGACGTCGCCGCGGTGCGCGACGAGGCGGGCGCGTGCCGGATGTACCTCGACGGGTACCTTCTCGATCAGGTTTCGGTGGGGTCTGCCTCCGGGCCTGTCGACGTGACCAACCGGCACCGGATCGAAGCCGGCGCGGTCGGCGCGATGCGCGAGCCCGAACAGGCGTTCCTGGTCCGGAAGCTCGGATTGTGGAAGGGCGCGCTGACCAGGGAGGAGATCCGCGACCAGATGAACTCCGGGGACGATCCCGTCCTCGGCGCGGCATGCGTCGGCTACTGGGACTTCGTGCATGGCGGCACCAAGAAGGACCTCGATCAGTCGGGAACGAAGAACGACGTGGTGCCGTCCTCCGGCGACCGCGCCGTCGCGGCCCAGACCGTCGTTCCTTTCTATATGCAGGAACAGGTGCAGGACAACTGGTGCTGGTCGGCCACCTCGGTGTCCTTGGGCGAGTTCTACGACCCGCCGTCGAGTCATCGTCAATGCAGGCTCGTCAGCGACATGTTCAGCGACGACCACCTGAACTCGCTCACCGGCTACGACATCGGGCACATCGTCAACAGGGTTTCTCCGGGCTCGTCCGCGTGCGGCAACGGCGACTCCTACGACTATTGGTTCTATCTGGAGCTGCCCCTCACCTTCCTGGGGATCTTCGACCGCTGGACCGGCGAGGCTCATCTCGATCAGCTCCTGGAGTCCACCAGGCTGCGTCGTCCCCTGCTGGCGCGCGTGGAATGGAGCGGGGGTAATGGTCACTTCATCGGTGTGGCCGGTTTCTACCAGGAGAAAGTCGGTGCCAAGGAGGAGCAGATGGTGGTGATCGTCGACCCGTTCTGGGGACTGACGGAGACCACCTGGGAGAGCTTCATGGCGCACGGCGGTTACCTCGGCGACGGCACCTGGACCGGCTATTACTACACCAGAGCCGCGACGCCGGCCCAGCCCGGAGGGAGCACCTGACATGGCCGTGCTATTCGGAGACCCCCCTGCGGGCAACGTCGAGGTGCTTCGCGCGCATTTCCCCGACGTCGCGCCGGAGCCGGGGGCGATCGACGCCTACCTGCCGCACCGGGTGTTCGTCATCGGGGGGCCGGACCTGCTCGCCGGCCACGGGCTCGGCGCGGCCCGGTTCGTCGCCTGGCGGTATGTGGTGCGGTCCGCGTCGGGCGAGTACCGCGCCGTGGAGATCGCCGAGGACGCGCACACCGGCGACCACACGCTGCTGGGGATCAACTCGGGGCGCCACGTCGACCAGTTCGTCGAAACCCGTCGGTCGGTGGCGGGATCGGCGCTAGCGGCGGCGAAGGACTACGAGGTCAACGTCGTCCGGGTTCCGGCGTGCTATGTCGTCTCGGCCTGGGCGGGCGGCGTCGGGCACGACGACAGCGTGTTGATCCCGCTGGCTCCGGCGCATCGCAATTTCGTTCCCGGGCAGGCCTATACGCCGTCGGCCTTCGTGACCGTGTTGGAGAAGACGGCGAGAGAGGCAGGGGGGCCGGCTCGCCGCCTGACGCCCAGGCGCCCCATCGGCGACGGTTTCGCCACCGATGGCGGCATGTTCTGAAGCCGGCTCTCGGGACGGCGACGGCCGTGGCGGTTACTGCCTTGACGCACCGCCTCCAGGCAGCATGAGGACCAGACGCGTCAGCGCGCGCCCGCTACTGGATGCAGGCGAGCACGGGAAGGGTGGTGCCAATGTCGTCGGTCGACACAAAACCGTTCTCCTGCGTCTTCGCGAAGGCCGTCCAGGTGAAACAGATCGTCACGGGGCCGGTCGCTGTAGCGGTGAAGACGGGGCTCCAGTTCTGGGGGATGAGGTTGCCGTCGTTCTGGGCCGTGAACAACAGATTGCTGTTGGTCCCGCCGGGGTTGCCGCTGACCCCCAGGGAACCCACCGTGTAGCCCGCCCAGATCTGCGCGCCGTCCACCCTCAGGACGAGGTTGGCGGGCGAGTCCGGAGTGGGAAATCCCTGAAACGCCTGAGTCGTGAAGCCCAGCGCGTAGGTCTGACCGATCACCACGTCGGCCGTCACGCACTTCTGCAGCGAGAAGTCCGAGGTCGCGGTGGCATCGCACCACTGCCACCACATGCCGTCGTCCTGCGGCTGGGGCGCGCCACAGGAGCTCGGCACGAAATCGCCGGTCGTCTCGTTGGTCCAGACGCTCCAGGGGGAAAGGGACCCGCCCGCGCAGAGCGTTGCCGACGCATACGGGGTCGCTACGGCTGCCGCGACGACGGGAACCGACCACGCCGCACCTCGAACCACACTTCGTCGCGAGACACCGGTCACCTTGTCCATCTGCGTCCTCCTTCAGGATCTGCGGTTGCCCGGAGCACCGATCCACCAAGGTCCGCGTCCCGCTCGCCCCTGTCGGTGCGCCATCGTCCATAGCATCTGGCTGCTGGAGCGTAACACGGGGGTCGGTAAAAACAGCAGGCGTTTCACGCAGGCACTTCCGACCGTCGTCCTGCCGCGCAGATCGCCGATCTCTGCGATAGGTCACCGTTCTGTTGCGCCACGGCCAGAAGCGCCAGAGAGCTTCGTCCAGCCACGGGGCTGCACGGTCAACGGTGCAACTCGGATCAGTGGCGCTCAAAGAGCCGAATACTCCCCTGTCTCAACTGTCAGCCCATAACCCAGTCCCACCACTTGAGACAGAGTGGTATTATCAATTCATGAGTACCACATTCCATGCGCCCCTGGGAGACAGGGGGCGTCTCGTCGTTCCTGCGGAGTTGCGGACCCATCAAGGATGGGAACAAGGCACTCCGCTCTTGTTCATCGAGACACCCAACGGGGTCGTACTCATGACCCGCGAGCAAGCGAAGCGCTCCCTCCGTGATCAGCTTGCCGGCAAGAGCCTGGTCGACGAACTGATCACTGAACGTCGGGCCGCGGCACGACAGGATGACGTGGCGTGATCGTTCTCGACGCCTCGGCCGTGCTCGCGTTCTTGCAGGGTGAACCCGGGGCCGACCGAGTCGAAGAAGCTCTCGACGATGCCCTGGTCGGCGCGGCGAACTGGTCCGAGGTGGCACAAAAGGTCATCGCCAGGGGCGCTGACTGGGGCCAAGCCCAAGCGCTCCTCGCCAGCTACGGGGCGCGCGTCGAACCGGTCACCCAAGTCGATGCCGAACGAGCCGCGTCTCTGTGGCGGACCGGCTCCGGGTTGTCCCTCGGAGATCGCCTCTGCCTGGCCCTTGGTCAGCGTCTGGGAGCGTCAATCCTGACCGCGGACAGGGCGTGGGGCGAAGCAGAAGGGATCGAGCAACTCCGAGACTGACGTCACGTCTGGCAACACACCCTTTCACGTCACCCCTCCGGCATCCGCACTCGCGTTGAGGTCGTTCCCCCGGATTGGCAGCCAGCCCAGGTGGTCGTGGGAGATGAGTGACAGGTCTTTCTCGGTCATGCGCCCAAGTCCGTCGGTTGCCCGGCCGTTGCGAGCCGCCCCCCCCCCGCGAGAACTGGGGTCGTTTGGGCGCATGTGCGTCCTGAGTATCCTTTCACCGAGCGGCCATCTGGTTAAGGATAATCTATTATCCTTAACCAGGATCGGCGTCGACGAAAGGAAAACCTCGATGGCAGGCTGGGACGAGGCGCACTGGCAGTCTGACATCTCCTCGGGCATTCCTCGTGCTGAACAGCGTTCCGGGAGGTATGCCCGGTACGTGCCCGATCGGCTCGACGGTGCCAGCCTCGCCATCGACGGACCGCTCTCCCGAGACGTCGGAGCCATCGAGCGAGGCATCCGCGCCCTCAACGGCTCTGGAGCCGAGGGGCTGGCCGGGATCGCGCGGTTCCTCTTGCGCTCCGAGGCCATCGCGAGTTCTCGTATCGAGGGCATCGCGCCATCGGCGCAGCAGGTGGCTCTCGCAGAACTCGCCCAGACCGAGACGGTTCGAGGCATCACGGAGCAGGCGAAGCTCGTGGCCAACAATATGACGGTCGTCCGGCAGGCCACCAGCGCGTTGGCCCAGGCAGAGACGCTCACGGTCGATCACGTCGTCGAGCTCCATCGATCACTCCTGCCGGAAGAACCGCGGCATCACGGCCTCCGCGCCGTGCAGAACTGGATCGGCACCTCCAGCTGGAGTCCCGTCGGCGCCGCGTACGTCCCACCCGCGCCGGAGCAGGTTCCGGGGCTCATGGCCGATCTCGTCGACTACATCAATGGCGCCGCGCACGCGCCCCTAGTGCAAGCCGCGGTTGTTCATGCGCAGTTCGAGACGATTCACCCATTCACCGACGGGAACGGCCGGGTCGGGCGCGCACTCATCCATACCGTGCTCTCTCGCCGGGGACTCACCGATCGGGCAGTTCTTCCCATCAGCCTTGTGCTCGCCACGCTTCGAGACCAATACATTGTCGGCCTCACCGCGTTCCGGCACTCCTCCCCCACAGGAAGCGCGGAGGCGAGCGCCGCGATCAACTCCTGGCTGAGGACGCTCCTCGAGTCCGCCGCCATCGCCGTCGAAGAGTCGGAGCGACTGATCACCGCGATCGAGACGCTCCGAGCCAGCTGGACCGACCGCCTTACCGCGCATCGAACAGCGGCCGGGCTTCGGCCCACGCCGCGGGCCGACTCGGCCGTCGCGCGCCTTCTCCGGCAATTGCCGGAGGCCCCGGTTGTGACGCCGTCGACGCTTGCTCGCATCCTCGACGTCTCGCTCCCAGCCGCCGGGGCGGCGCTGGACGAACTGCGGCAGGCAGGCATTCTCAGCACCAAGTCGATGGAGCGCGGCGCAAAGGTCTACCTCGCCCGCGAGGTGCTCGATTTGGTCACCCTGTCGGAACGCGCGCTCGCCAGCACGCACTTCGATACCCGGGTATCACCGCCCGTCCGGCCTGTGCCCACGCGGCCCGAGGGTTAGCCCGCGAAGCGTCGAAACAGCCTCGAAGACGAAGAAACCCCTAGTCACCTAGGGGTTTCATACGTGGTGGGCCTAACTGGACTTGAACCAGTGACCTCTGCCTTATCAGGGCAGCGCTCTAACCGTCTGAGCTATAGGCCCGTTCACCGAAGTGAAACTTTAGCGGACCCTGAGCGATACTGCCAAATCGACGGTCAACCACCGAAGGGCACGGTCAACCACCGAAGGACACTGCGCGGCGCCGTCAGAGAGGCCCCCCGGTCCCCGCCCCTGCACAGACAGACCTGCTTGGACGAACGCACTGACCTCAAGCCGAGTCCCGCATCCTCCCTCAGCCGGGAGGCGAGTCGGCTCACCTAGCGCCCGAGACGCTAGAGTGGAATCAAGGGACCCTTCGCCGGATCAACTGTGGTCGGCAGGGCGCCTCCACCTAGCTTCCTGGCCGACACGGGGAACAAGCAGCTTCGAGAGGGACCTCATGACACGAACCATACTGATCACTGGCGCAGCTGGGTTCATAGGTGCGTTCCTCAGTCGGCGCCTCCTTGAGACCACCGACGATGTCGTTGTCGGCCTCGACAATCTGAACAGCTACTACGACGTCTCGCTCAAGCATGAGCGCCTCCGCATGATCAGCGACGCCGCAAACGGCCCGGACAGGTTCCACTTCATCGAAGGGGACATCGCCCACAGCGACACCGTTGCCGCAGCATTCGAAGAACATAAGCCTTCCATCGTCGTGAACCTCGCGGCACAGGCCGGCGTGAGATACTCCATCGACAACCCACAGGCCTACGTCGAATCGAACCTCATCGGGTTCTTCAACGTGCTGGAAGCATGCAGGCAGCATCCGGTTGAGCATCTGGTCTATGCCAGCTCGTCAAGCGTGTACGGTTCAAACAGCAAGGTTCCATTCTCCACAAGCGATCCGACAGACGGCCCTGTCTCGCTCTACGCCGCGACGAAGAAGTCCAACGAGCTGATGGCGCACTCGTACTCGAGCCTGTTCAGCATCCCCTCTACTGGATTGCGCTTCTTCACCGTCTACGGCCCCATGGGACGCCCGGACATGGCCTACTTCAAGTTCACCGAGAAGATCGTCCGCCGAGAGCCGATCGAGATCTACAACATGGGCGACATGCGGCGCGACTTCACCTACATCGACGACATCGTGACCGGCATCACCGCCGTGATCGACGGACCCCCCACCCAGACGGAGGGTGTCGTGCCGCACCGCGTGTACAACATCGGGAACAGCCAACCCGAATCTCTTCTCCACTTCGTCGAGACTCTTGAACGGGTACTGATCGAAGAAGGAGTAGTCGACTCACCTACGGAGCATCTCCTGCTGCCGATGCAGCCCGGCGATGTCTACCAAACGTACGCGGATGTGTCCGATCTTGAGCGAAACTTCGACTTCAAGCCCTCGACTCACATGGAGGAGGGGCTTCGACAGTTCGCGGCTTGGTTCGCAAAGAGACGAAGTGACGCCGAACGCGCTTCCTAGCAGCCATGTAGCCGTTGTCCCTAACCTGGTTCTGCGCGCCAGCAGGCTTCGTACGCTAGGACCGGGCGATGCATCCATTCCCGGGTAGACCCAGAAGTCGCCGGCCACTCGCTGACCACCAAAGGATCAGAATAATGAACCAAGTCCGCATCACGTCTCGCATAAAGGGCAAAGTGTGGCACATGCTCAATATGCGTCACCGTCTGCGCAATTGGGATGACAAACGCTACTTGAAGCTCCTGTACTGGGTAAACCTGGGAACAATTCCAAATCTGGATCAGCCCGTCACATTCAACGAGAAGCTTCAGTGGCTGAAGCTTCATGATCGCGATCCGCACTATACCACCTTGGTAGACAAACTCGCCGTCAAATCCTGGGTCACGGAACAGATCGGGGAAGACCGTGTCATACCACTGCTCGGCGCGTGGGATTCTTTCGACGATATAGACTTCAACGACCTCCCCGCTCAGTTTGTACTGAAATGCACTCACGACTCCGGCGGACTCGTAATATGCCAGGACATAAAGAACTTCGACCACGAAGGCGCTCGGAACATCATTGAGCATTCACTGTCGAGCAACTACTTCTCCCTGGGTAGAGAATGGCCGTATCGCGACGTGAAGCCACGTGTCCTCGCAGAGGTGTACTTCCCTGGATGGCGACCTGACTCACACGTCGCCGAGAGAGAAGACACCGCTCTTGACCCCGGGGCCGGTTCGACTCCCACTCCGCCAGGAAGCACCGAGGGTGTTATCGACTACAAGTTCTACTGCTTTCACGGAGAACCTGAATTCCTGTACGTCTCCCAAGGGCTGCACGACCATAGGACCGCGAAAATGGTCTTCCTCAACCCTGACTGGACACCCGCCGGGTTCCGGCGTCTCGACTACCGAGATTTCGATCCCCTCCCGCCGAAGCCCCGTCGTCTAGAACAGATGATCACCATCGCGCGACAGCTCTCAAAGAACATTCCCTTCGTGCGAGTGGATCTTTTTGAGCACGAGGGACATGTCTTGTTTTCAGAGATGACCTTCACCCCGGTGTCCGGGATGATGCCTTTCGACCCGCCCGACGCGGACCGTGCGATAGGTCAGCTTCTTGATCTCTCACGCGTCGAGAAACGCCGATGAGTCTCGATCCAACAGCTCTACCCGACGAACATGCTAGTAGGTGACTCGTGTCCGATGAGTTGAACTCCCGCACGAGAACGGCCACGAAGTGGTCGTTTCTCACCGAGTTGCTCACGCGAATAATCACACCAGTGACACAGCTCGTGCTAGCTCGGCTTCTCGCTCCTGAGGCATTCGGAGTTCTCGCGACAGTGGTCATGGTCTCGAGTTTTGCCGAGATGTTGGCAGACGCCGGGTTTCAAAAGTATCTGATCCAGCACCAGTTCGACAACTCCGACGATCTTGACCGAGCCTCTAACGTCGCCTTCTGGTCAAGTATGGTAGTTTCATTGACGTTGCTTTCGGGCATCATAGTCTTGCGGGAACAGATCGCAGTCATGGTCGGGACGCCCGGCTTGGGGCTCCCTATAGCGATCGCGGCGGCAGCACTCCCCTTGACCGTGCTCGCCGGCACTCAACGAGCATTATTCATTCGCGCCTTCGAATACCGCAAGATCCTGCCTATCCGCCTGACGGCAGCCATACTCCCCCTGGTAATCTCCGTACCACTCGCGCTCCTCGGAAAGGGCTACTGGGCACTAATCATCGGGCTCCTCGGCGCGAGCCTGGTAAACGCTTTGTGGCTCACCGTCGCCTCCGAATGGAAGCCTCGGTTCTACTTCTCGTTCGCGCTCCTGCGCAAAATGTTCGCATTCAGCGCCTGGTCGCTGCTGGAGGCCCTCGCAATTTGGGCCACACAATGGGCGGGGGTCCTGGTCGTCGGCTCCTTGCTCACACCGCACGAACTCGGCCTGTACCGGCAACCCATGGTTGTCGTAAACTCCGCCTTCGCACTCGTCTCCGGTGCGGCAACACCGGTCCTCTTCGCGGCATTAGCACGTCTTCAGGCCGACCGAGATCAGTTTCGCGAGTTCTTCTTGCGCTTTCAGTTCGCAACCGCTGTCGCCCTCTTTCCGGTAGGAGCTGGGGCGTTCCTGTATCGAGATTTCTTTGTCGATCTCTTTTTTGGTCCGCAATGGTCGGAAGCAGCCCTTATGTTTGGCGCCTGGGGCCTGTCAACCAGCTTCACGATCGTTCTTTCCCACTACTACAGTGAGGTCTTTCGCGCACTCGGGAAGCCAAGGGTTTCACTTCTTGCTCAATGCCTGTACATGGCCGTCATGATCCCCGCGCTCTATTTTGCAGCAATGGACGGATTCACCACACTAGTCATCGTGAACGCGCTGATTAGGATCGTCCTCATCGCCATCAATCAGGTACTCGTATACCTTGTCGCGGATTTTGGCCCCTCGCTGCTGATCAGAAATCTGTATATCCCTTTCGCCGCATCAGTGGCAATGGGTGTTCCCGCAAGTTATCTGGCGCAGGTCGCGGCCGGGAACTGGGGGTTGAACGCACTAACGATCTTGGCCTGCGTGGGCCTTTACACCGCCATATGCATGTGCTTCCGCCGAACGAGGCGACTCCTGATCGATACCGCTGTCCCACTCAGGAAGCGGTCAAGGGCGGCTTCGTCGTGACGGGGACCGACGCCCAGAACTTTTACCAGGTCTCCGCCGCCGGGGACCTGGTCTCCCAATAGGCGTTCAGAATCGTCTCCCGCTCTTGTCACTGCGCTCGTCAGAAATTGACGCCTGGTGATCACCTAACAGAGACGGTGCGCGCCGGCGTCGTTTACCGAAGAGGGCCATCAGGATCAGTGAGACAACGAGCGGCAAATTTCCCCTGATCAGATGCTCGGGCTCAGCGTAGAACATTCCGATTCCCGCGATCCGCAAGGAAAGGTACGCTTCCAGTACCGCACGCACGCCATTGTTCGGGATCCTATCAACCCAGGCTTGTAGCAGGTAGAGTACTGCGCCAAAGATCGCCGCATACATCACGACACCAAAAAGACCGAGCTGTGAGTAGCCCATGGTCATGAGGTCGAGGGGCATAGCACCGTAGATATCACCGGACCCCTTCGCCGCTCCCAACATGAGGGCCGTATGCACATCGCTGATCCTGGTGAAGTCCCCGAGTGTCATGCTCGAGGGGAGCAAGAACATCGGAGACACGACGAGATCATAGAAATAACGATAGGTAATATCTGTCCCCCCTGCCCACGCCCAGAATCCGCTGAACACGAATGAAACCTGCTCGGTGAAGAAGCCGAGCCTAGAGGTCTCCTCGCCCCGATCAAGCAAACCAGAGACAAAGGCGACAGACGCGATCCCGAGAACAAAGAAGACACCTGAACCCAGGATGACGGCCAGGCGATTCAGCCTCGCGAAGAGCAGAACGCCCAATAGAAGCGACCCCACGAAGACCACGAGAGCAACACGTCCCTGCCATGAGGCGAGAACATACAGCGAGAAAGCGAAGGTCGACGCAGCCCCGAGAAAAGTCCTAATATTTCGACTGGACCGCTCGAGAAACAAGCCAAAGAAGCCGTAGCAGGCCAGCATCGAGAATCCGGCCAACGGCGACAGGAAGGAGAATCTACTCCGGACACTCTCATCCAAGGCGCCCGCTCGGACCTGCTGCGCATAATCAAATACACCCGAGAAACCGCCATAGTCGCGCGTGTACAAATACTGCGATAGCACCGCGACGGCCGCCATGATCCAAAACCAACGCTCGAGGCTCCATCCTGACGTCGCGCGAACGGGCTCCACTGGGGATCGATCTGCCCGCCGAGCTTTGATCATGCGCACAGCCTCCCATCCCAGGAGCAGCCCGATCAGCGCCGACACAACCACAATGCTGTGATAGGTCAAATCCTCGCCAAACTTTTCCTGGATCACTCGATCGCCCGTGGAAACCGCAGGACCGGCGATGATTGACCTCAGCACAAATGGCGCGAAGAGACCATGCACCAGGCCGATGAACAAAAGCGACCAGTCAATCAGCTGAACAGAACTGCGCCCTTGCGACCTCGCGAGCAAGATTACAAGGCACAAGACTCCCACGAACATGGGACCGAGACCGAATGCGAAGTATCCTTCAATCATTGTTTTGCCCCTTCCTCGACTGACTTGAGTGCCTGCAAATACTGCCCGACCAGTTCCTCTTGCGAGAAGTCATTCGCCCGCTCCAAAACGTTCGGTGAATCCGGCGAATCGAGCGCACTCCGCATAGCCGTCGATAAAGCCATCACATCCTCAACGGGAACTAGTTGCCCCCAGCGACCTTGAGCAAGAATCTCTGCGGGGCCGTGCTCGCACTCGGTACTTACCACCCGCGCTCCGCAGGCCATGGCTTGAATCAAGGCATTTGGAAGTCCCTCGCCGCGAGACGACAATACAAAGACATCACAGCGAGCCATCCAGGCGAAAGGGTTTGTCTGAAATCCTGGAAGATCCACGAACTCAGCAATACCGAGATCTCTCGCTTGGCTTTCAAGATCAGATCGGAGGGATCCCTCACCAATGATGACAAGCCTCGATGGATTTGTCCCTCGCACTTCCGCAAAGGCCTTGAGAAGGATATCGAATCCCTTGACTCGCTCCAGCCTACCGACCGCGAGAAACATCGGTACCGTTCGATCCTTCAGCCAGGGATGCGAAACAGGTTCTGCTGCACGGGCTCTGATCTCGTCGAGGTCTACCGGGTTATAGATCGTCCGAACCTTGGCGGGGTCGGGAACGAGCTCACGCAGAACGTCTTGGCGAACGCCATCAGAAACCGCGATGACTAGATCTGCGTTCCGATATATCCGGGATGTCAGCCACCGGAGGAAACGTGGTCCGATCCGTTTGGGGACCGGTTTTACGACATCTCTCTCACTGGCTACAACGCGGCTCGGGCTTCCCGCGAGCTTGTTAGCCAGAATGGCCGTCATATTCGCATGCGGCATGGCGGAGAGGACCGCGGCCGGCCGGTGCTCTCGCAGGTACTTCGCGAGCGGGATAGTAGCTCTGGCCGTCCGTGATGCGCCAAGATCAACTATCGACACCTGAGAAACAATTTCCCGGAGATAGGGCCCGGAGCGCGAAGCTAGGATCAGGTCCACCTCGTAGCCGAGCAACGCCAACTGATTGGCGACTGTCGCCATCACACGCTCGGCGCCGCCCCCTGCCATGGAGGGAACAAACACCGCATACTTCGTCGCACCCTCCGGCCCGCCTTCAGGACCACCCAAACTCAAGATCTGCTCCGTTCAGGACAAGAGAGACGCCCATTATAGTACTTCTGAAGACGCATCTTCGAGCTAGTTCCATCCTGCTCGAGCGGACAAGCACCGGCCTCTACGATCATCATCGCCTGTGCCTTGCGCCGAACATTCATTTCGCAGCCAGTTCACTGTAGAGGGTCGACATTCGGTGGACGGAGTACTCCACGTCATACACGCCACCCTTCAACTCGTTCGCGACCGGAACTCTCTCTCTCTGCCCGATCGGAGCAGAGGACACCGCAGATACCCACTCCTCGACCGGAGCATCCAGATCGACACTCAAGACATGTGACGTAAGTCGAACCTCATCAGTGATAGAACTCGAAATAACGCAGGGCAGACCATTCGCCTGGGCTTCGACCAAGGTCACCGGCAGCCCTTCGTACAGCGAGGGAAGAAGGAACACATCCATTGCCGACATCAGTCGCCCGATATCTGCACGGGATCCCAGGAACTGTACCTTTTCCTCGAGTCCGCTCATGCGCACCAGCCGCTCGATCTCGGTGCGCAACTGGCCCTCACCGATCAAGAGCAAGCGCGCCGCAGGAAAACTGCTCGCCAGCGCCTCGAAGACGCGCACAACGTGGGCGTGATTCTTTGCTTCTGTGAATCTTCCTATATGTCCGACGACCAGAGTATCCTCAACACCCAGTTCCACACGGGCAGCACTCCTGGAATCAGGGTCAAATGCGAACTCCATAATATTAATGCTGTTCGGAACGACCTCGAAACGGCTTGTCCCGAACATAGCCCGGCCGGCGTCGACGCCACATGCAAGGCGCCTGTGGGCGATGATGTTCAGGGGTCTCCCCAGAAGTCTCCTCGTCAAGGCCTTCCAGGACTTTTGGCCGTCCGTATTGTGGCTATGCGCGATGCAGGTCCGCCCCATCACGCGGGCCACGGTGAGATAGATGAGAGCCGGGGTTGTGTGGTGCGCGTGAATCACCTGCCACTCAGGATGATCGCTAAGAAGCTGTCGCCACCGTTGCGCATAAGTAAGCGGGTTGACGGAGGTATAGCGTGGAACGTAATATATTCGCCCACCCAGATCTCGGATCTCTGCCTCATGGTCACGGGTTCCAACGCCCTCTTCGGCAACAAAGTCAAACTGGATCTTGGATCGATCTATGGACCGGTACCAGTTCATAATAAGTTGTTCTAGTCCGCCGCGCCCGAGGCCGGCTACCGACTGTAGAACCCTGATGGGTCGATCGAGCTGCGAGCCAGAATACGACCCGAACACATCATTCACGAAGCAGCCCTCCTCAAGGTGAATCAAATACTTATGCCGAGCGGGATCGATTCAGAAGATCCCAGGTGCGCGATAGAAATCATGAAGGGGCACCGTGGTCATTTGTCGTAGTCGACTCGGTGAATTCCTTGAGGTAACTGCCAAGCTGATCCGCAATAGCCCTCGAACTGAGAACCGAGGCGGTTCTCATATCTCCGCTGGTGTCACCCTCCACAGCCTTCCTGGCCAACTCGTCGACATTGTTCTCCGTGACACAGATGACGCCTGGCACGTCACGGACGCCTTTCACATCGAAAGCAACAACGTTGCGCCGCCGAGCGACAGCCTCCAAGAGAACTCTAGGAAGCCCCTCCCAGGTCGCGGTATGAGCCACGACGTGACAGCCGTCAAGATACGGAAGAATCGACTCCACCCTTCCTGGCGCTTGCACACAATCCTCCATCCCGCGCTCGCGGATCAGATCGCGCACGGCGCCCAGGAGAGGACCGTCACCGAGCATCGTCAGGTTGAAGGACACATCACGTTCCTTCAACACCGAGGCCAACTCGACCGCTATAGCCGGTCGTTTGCGTTCTGAGAAGTCTCCGGCCCAGACAATCATCAGCGGTGGAGATGCGGGTGGAGCCACGACATCGTTGAGATATGTCTCTGGTACTCCTACCCCGGACCGAAGGAAGAGAACGGGCATCCTGGGGCGGTGCCGTTCAACCCATTTCCTATCGTCAGAGTTGATGACTACTACACCGGCGGTCCGCCGAAGCATCAGCCATTCCAACGCCTGCCAGATTCTTTCGGAAGGACGACGACCAGTGTTCCAATGCATACCGTGGCAAAAGTACACGACAGGGACGCGCCAGAGGAGAGCTCTCGCCAGGAACGAAGCGGTGGCGGTGTTGGTTACAACAAGATCCAGCCTGCGTTGACGTACCCACCTCGGCAAGGAAAAAACGCACGCCAGATTCTTCAAGCTTGGAGACTGGGTCATTCCAGCCAGGTGATCGGACGACATCTTATCCGTCGGAGTGCCTGAGGCAGGAAAGACCTCAAGCCCACTGGAGCGGAGTTGCTCCACTATCTCCGGAAAGAACGAATCGAGATGTTTACCCGTGCTCGCGATGATGCCGACTCTCACAGCGCCCTCCTGGGGTCAAGACCAAGTTTGACACCCAAGACCCAGAGATGACGTGCGACCGCAGAAAGCCTGCCCCTTCGATACGCGCCGACGCCTTCATCGCGTCGGCTCAGCTTACGCCCAGTCATGGCTCGTCCAACTCCCGCCATCCGTGCCTTGCGATCCTACAGTGGGGAAATTCCCCCGGCACTGCTGCTGTCCAAACCACATGAGTTCTACCCGCCGAACGGGGCCGGCGATCCTTGGAACTACACGTCCGAGGCTTTTACCCAACCTCACCAATGCACGACAGAACCCCGCGGGAAGCTGGCGCGGCGGGCGCCCACCCGCGAGTTCGAGCACCTTCGACACGGTCAGCACTTCCCACGGCTGAAGCGCGATCACGGGGACGTTGTCTCTCAGGCACCCGAGATAGCGAACGAACCGCACCAGTCCGTCAACGGTGCTCACGACGGTGGGATAGTTGCCCGGAGCAGCAACGCTGGCCAGGGGGGACCGTGCAACCCGGCGTAGTGTCTCCGTCGTCGCTCGACCTGGGCCTTGTACCGACGTTGCGCGCAACACCACGAGATCGGAGTCCCCCGACCCGAAACTCGCCGCCGCAAGCGCTGCGCGTTCGCCAAGCGCCTTGGAACGCGAATAGGGGGAGAATGGCTGCACCTCAAGCGACTCGTCCAGCACGGGCCGGTCGCCCTGTACAGCGGCGGAGCTGAGATGCACCACCCGTCCGACTCCCGCCCGTGCAGCAGCAATCACCACGACTGCCGGAACCAGTGCGTTGGCGCCGTACAACGCAGCACTCTCGGGCGCATCAGGAGTTGCCAGTCCCGCAGCGTTTACAACCACATCGACCCCGGCAAGCTGATCCGAAAGCTCATCGACCTCATGCAACGAAGAGGCTAGATCTGCCACCTCTGCACCATCCACGTGGGCGGGACTCAGCTCCAGACGCGGGGCAGGAAGCACCAGTACGTCAGCGCCGGAGTCACGGAGGTAGCGCGCCATCGCACTCCCAATGAACCCTGTTCCTCCGAGTACCGCCCATCGCGTCGGATGCCAGGCGTCGCCCTTCGGCGCGAACACAGGAACCTGGAGATCGGCGAGATCTGATCGCGCGCGCTTAGGCGAGATGATACCGAGTATCCAGGGGAGGGTCACGTACACGGTACACAAGGCTACTATCCCGAAAGCGCTCAAGACCGTGCTGCTTGGACGCAGCAACGCCACCAAGCCGAGAGCGGATGCTCCTAACGCGAAGGTCCCAACCAGTATCGATACTGATACATGGCTGAGCCCGGCGCTGGTGAGCCGCTGGTAGGTGTGGGTTCGATGCGCTTCAAAGACGCGCTCGCCGCCTGCAACACGTCGGATCAGGGTGAAGATCGTGTCAGCCCAGTAGATCGCCAGCGGCGCCAACGCGGCGACGGGCGGCACGCCGAAAGCAATCGCGGCAATCGCAGCCGCCGCAGCTACTCCCCCCAGAAGGTAGCTTCCCACGTCACCGAGGAACATACCCGGAGGGACAAAATTCCAGGGTAAGAACGCGCTATAGGTACCTGCTATCAACAGGCCGATTGCCGCTAGCCAGGGCAACCCCGCCGCATAGCCAAAAGCGGCGAAACTCAGGCCTGTTACGAGCCCGTGCAGCCCGCTGATCCCATTGATCCCATCCATGAAGTTGGTGAAGTTCACGTTGGCTGCGAAGAACAGCGCAGCGAGAGGAACCCACAACCAGCTACCAGCCGAGATGTGCAGCAGGACGGCGGCGACAGCACCTCCGACCAGGAACTGGAGACCCGCCCGCATCATGACGCGAAGCCCACGTAGATCTTCCACGAGACCGACAAGTCCCATCGCTATTGCCGATAGGAGCACAGCAGCCAAAACGGACCGATCGGTCGAAGCAGACAACACGGCCAGGGTGCCCCCCGCAGCGAGACCCAGCCAGGGAGCGATCCCGCCCCCCCGAAGCGTGGGGCGAGAATGGGAAGAGCGGTGGTTCGGCACATCAAAAGCCCCGGCCCGGGCGAGAATCGGACGCAGAACGAACGGAACTATCAGAGCAACGAGGGTAGCTACTCCCACCGCACCCCAAAAGCCTCCGGTCATGTCACGCCGATGGCGGCAGGCTGCTGGTTGTCCTGCAAAGGCGCGGGATCGCAGAAATCGTCGTCGCCGATCTGGGGAAGCACCTTCACACCGGCGTCGACGACGGGCAGGTCAGTCGGTACGTACACCGGAACGTCCACCCGGTTGATCAGCGGATGGTTCGTAGGCTTTGCATTCTCGTGCTCGCTGAACAGCACCTCGTGCAGCTTCTCGCCGTGCCGCAGGCCCGTGAAGCGGATATCCACTTGCTTGCCTGCCTCAGCCATCAGGCGCTTAGCAACGTCGACGATCTTCACCGGCTCGCCCATGTCCAGCACCAGCACATCTCCTGGCGCGCCGATCACCGCGGCCTGAAGCACCAACTGGCAGGCCTCGGGAATGGTCATGAAGTAGCGGGTGACGTCGGGATGGGTCACCGTGACCGGTCCGCCACGCTCGATCTGGGTACGGAAGGCAAACAGCACCGACCCGCGCGAGCCCAATACGTTGCCGAACCGAACCGAGAGGTACGGCAGGTGGTACTCATCGGCGTACCAGGCAGTGAGGCGCTCGGCCATACGCTTTGTCTGGCCCAGTACGCTGGAAGCATCGGCTGCTTTATCGGTGGAGACGTTCACGAAGTGAGTCACACCCACTTCACGCGCACACTTCAAAACGTTCGCCGTGCCCAGGACATTCGTCTTCCAACCCTCGACCGGGAAACGCTCCAACATAGGCAAGTGCTTCAGCGCGGCTGCATGGAATACCATGTCCGGCTGGTGCTCACGGAATACCTCGCGAAGCGCGACCTCATCCCGGATATCACACAGCACGATGTCATCGGAAGTCAGCATTCCGGTGCCATAGATGGCCAGCTCGACACTATGCAGGGCGGTCTCATCGCGATCCACGAGGACGAGACGTTCCGGCCCCAACTTGTACACCTGGGCGGCCAACTCGGCCCCGATGGAACCACCGGCACCAGTAACCAGTACCACCTTCCCCTGGACGTGATCGGCAATCGCCGAAAGATCGGTCTCGATCGGTCGTCGGCCAAGAAGATCTGCCACATTCAGCTTTCGCAGATCACCGAAGGTGACCTTGCCTCCGAGGCGCTCTTTGACTGATGGCATCACGACGAGGTTGATCCCGGCTTCGTCGCATCCATCAGATACCTGTTGCATCAGACCGGGAGAGGCATCCGTGATGGCCAGAATCAGCGTCTCCGCCCGGGTCTCCTCAGCCGCACGACGTAAATCCGACCCACCACCAAGAACCTTGTACCGAGAGATCCGCAGGTTCCGCTTCCCCGGATCGTCATCGAGGAATCCCACAATCGAGTACGGAGCCAGCTCAACCGAATCGATCAGTTTAGCCACATCGTGGCCGACGATGCCCGCGCCATAGACCAGCGCTGGAACGCCGCCATCGGAGTTCGCACGGCTACCACTGCTGATCACCGCGCGAGAAAGCCATCGCCCGGCTCCCATCAACACCAGTGCCAGCATGGGTGCCGCAAAACCAATTCCTCGAGGGAACACCCCACCAGAGATGAGCGGGACCGCGACCCCGGCAATAAACGCCACTCCGAGCGTGAGGAGCCCTACGAGGGTGGCGTCCTCGAAACTGCCCGTCCGGCTTCGACCGCGGTACACGTGCGTCGCGACGCCGCCAATCAGCTGGAGCAGCAGCACGAGCGTCGCATAGACCACCACCCAGAACCACTGAATGGACGTGAGTTGGAAGTCGTATCGCACCGCGAGCAGCACCGCCACGGCGAGCAGCCAGGATGCAGCATCCCAGATCACAAGGAAGCCCCGTCGCATAGCGACGGGAAGGCCCCACATCACCATCGCCAGGGAACGGCCGAAGGTCTCGGCTCGACGGTCTGTACTCATACTCATCACGACCATTTCACACCATGCCCGACGATCGAGGCAAAACTGGACGTCCCGAGGCATCGGTTCTGCGGATCAGCGTATTTCCCACAGCCGGACGGGAGCCGACCTCGGTCGACCTAGCGGGCCCCTGTGTACCGTATCAGGTTGCGGATGGCTCGGCGCCATCTGTTCATCCGCATCCGATACACCCGTCGCTCGTCACTTCCGTTGATCACTTCTGCGGCGATCAGCGTCTCTTCATCCGGCCAGACGGCGCGCAGCAGGTATCGGGGACGCTCACGGATCGGCATCCCTCTGAGCGCCGAGGCCAGCATCGCCCACAAACCGGATCTCGTACGCCATTCCCAGCTAACGGGGTTCGGACCCGGTTCCGGGATCCTTGCTTCGGGAAAGGCGGCGCGCAGCGCCGCGTCGAGGGGGGGCAGCAGATCCAAACCGTCGCGCCACGTCGATCACCTCGTCGCCCGCCTCCAGCAGGGTCGCGGTTGCGCGAGCCAGCACGACCTGCGGGGGCTGCTCCCTGAATGTCGGCCGGAGAGTATGCAGCGCCGAGATAACGGCATGCGCACGTTTCCCCGCCACCCAGCCCTCGACCGAGGCGAACCGAACCGGCTCACGCTGATCGCCGAGCAGGGCGAACGCTTCTTCCTCGGTCACGCCAACACCGGGGAAGAAATGATGCGCGTCGATCTGACAGCCCCAGCTTCCGCAGTTCAGCGTCGAGGAATGCTCGACCCTGGTGCCGTTCCAGACCGTAGGCAGCAGGGTCCAACCCCACGCCACAAGCCGTTCCCCGAGCAGATCGACCTTTCCTGGTTCCACCCACACGTCGACATCGCCCGAGTGTTTCTTTTCCCGCAGACCCTGCATCGCCAGCGCTGGCCCCTTGATCATCAGGATGTCGATGCCGGCATCGCGCGCAACGCTGATCACGAGACTGTTCACCAACTCGTGCATCGGGGAGTGCAGCCACGGCTCGGGCACCTCTCGGATGCGCGCCGGATGCCCGGGATCAGAGGAGACTATCCCAAACGCGACGAACTCTTCGACGAGTTCTCGTTCTCCCTCGGAGAGCTCAGTATCAGGAACCGGAGCTCCGACGAAGCAACGCCAGAACTCCGCCACGTCGCCGCTCAGCCCCACCGGATTTCCGGCCGGAAACACCGGCAGCACCAAGATCTCGGGCGACCCCTCGAAGTCCTCCCGCCCTCGCACGTCGAGCGCACCGTAGCTAACAGCCACCCACTCGGTCACGCTGCTCATCCCTACCAACAACCCGTCATTCAGCATTCCCACGAGCCGGCGCCGGCTCCACCACGCGCAACAGCTCAGCTTCGATGAGGCTGTCGACCGCCACACGCACCAGGTCCGCAGCCTCTCCTTCAGCCGGCTCACCGAAGACAGCCACCACAGCGTCGATGATTCTTTCGAGACTAGTTCCCTTACGTACCTCAGCCCAGATCACCGGCGCGATGCCCGAAAGCACCCTGATCTTCTGATCGTTGATCACGATAACGCCATTGCCGCACTGAACCGCATCCAGAACGTCGGCCATCTCGTAATCGCCAGGCGCCGCCACCATGGCATGCACACGCTGCCACGGTTCCCCTTCCGCACTCGCGTCGGCCAGTTCTTCGAGGACCCCGCGATCAAGTTGCGAGACATCGGAATAGGTGAGCTTCTTGACCCCCCCGACGCGATCACAGAGCGTCGCAAGGCGTACCAGAGGATCCTCGAAGGAGGACATGTAGCTCATCTCCGGCAGGAGGCCCAGCATTCCGTCGATCAGAGGGAGAGACTCGATCGAAGGAGCGACGACATCCTCCACACGATCCAGAAGGACGAGCGACACGAGCTGGAGCGGGCAATCCGGAAGGGACATCAGCCCCGCTTCGGACGGCGACACTTGCCGCTTGGGCGCGCCCTGCCGCACCAACGACAAGGGCTTGCGGTAGGGATAGACCCGTCCGGATGCGTCGACGGTGATGGTTTCGTCCGAGACGTATCCGAAGCACTGGCCCAGCGTCCGGCTCACCGTGGTCTTGCCTCGTCCCGACGGTCCCACGAAAGCCACCACACGGCCGTCTTCCAGCGCCAACCCCGCGGCGTGGAAGGTCAGCATCTCGCCCTTGTGCTTGGCCAAGCCCGCCAGGGTCACTCGAGTGGAAAGCCCCTCCAGGAACCGCTCCTGATCCCCCGGCTCGGAAAGCTCGATGATCTCGTCGGGCACCCCGGACGGGACCACCGCCCCGGCCCATGTCTCTTGGACGGCCGCTTCGAACTCGGGCGACAACCCTTCTCCGAAGGTCAGCCGGATCGTCTGCCCCATCACGGAGATCAAGATTCCGTCGTCCTCACCGCCACCGCGAGCTGGTTCCAGCCCCACAAGCACTCACCTCCTCCCAGAGACCCTACCCTGGAAGGAACCTGTGCGCCTCGCCGCATACGCGTGACGTCCTGGCCACCCTCGACGCCGTCACGGCGTGAGCACCGCCTCCAGGTCATCGACGAGGTTGCCCAGCATCCCTGAGCCGATCACCGTGCCGCTCGCGAGCTTGCCGTTGCTTCCCACCAGGACACCGGACGGTGTGCTGGTCAGGCCCAAGTCCTTCATATCGCCGTATGCGGCCTTGTGTACCGGGAGCGCGAACTCGGGGTAGATGCCGAAGAACTCCTCGTGGTTGCCCGAAATGAGCAGGACGACGCGCACCGCCTCCCCGAGCCTCTGCTGCCATTCCGGCGCGAGCTGAACGACCCGGCGGCAGGCACCGCAGGCGGGCGAGACGCGCAGCACCAACGTCGCACGCTCCCCGAGGACTCCCGCCAGCGTCGACGTCGCACCGCCGCGGTCCTCCACCGGAAAGTCCGGAGCATGGAGTTGCCCCTGAACGGCCAGGTCTCTCCTCGCGATCGCCGCCGCCCTCTCGTCGCGTTCACGGTTCCTCACCGACGACGAGACGTAGAGCACTACAGCGAACAGGGCCAAGCCCGTCGCCCACCCCCAGTCGGAGGCATCGAAGCGCCACAACCTGGAAACGACCGAGCCGGCGGACGCGACGAAGACCGACGCCGCCGCGAGGGCAGTCAGCGCGACATTGCGCGCCACGGTCAGCCAGCTCACCGGGTCCGCATCCCGAGAACCGAAGCAGTGACAGTCGACCGGATCCCCCTGGATCACGCTGCGAGCCACGATGATCGCGAAGAGGAGATAGAGGAGAGCCTGCAGGAGGAAGACGGCCTGCCCGGCCCATCCGCCCGCCACCAGACCCGCGACACCGAGCCCGATCTCGACAAACGGCAAAGCGAGAGCCGCGATGCGGCTACGAAGGACGCCGGGCAGTCCGAACTGCTCCATCGCCCCTTGGATCGCCGCCGTCGTGCCCAGCTTCGCCGTTCCGCTGATGATGAGGACCACCGAGGCCGCGATCGGCACGAGGATCCACGCACTGAGCCCAGCAATCATGGCCTAGAGTCTGACACGCCGACTTCCCACCTCGCAATCGATCGCGCCGGGACTGCTGAGCCCCCTGACGACGGGCACCACAAAAGAGCGGTGAGGCGCTTCCGCAGGGGAATGCCTCACCGCCCTTCGTCAAGACTCGTTCAGCAGTTGCCGTCGAGCACACGCCAGTCCAGCGAACCGACATCGCCGACGCTGAGGCCGTTCGACGGCGTCGCGGGCGTGATCGAGGTGATCTGGGCGGTGTGGTCCAGATCCACCGCAAGATCCAGAAGGTCTCCCACACCGGGGATTTCGAGCGCACCCAGGATGGACAGCGGGCGCCCCCAGTAAGCCCGTTCCCCGGGCTGGAGCGTGCCGGTGAAGGTCACCGTACGAGAGGCGCATTCTTGCGGGATGTTGAGAGGGAAACCGCTGGTCGGCCAGCTCCAGGCGCTGGCGGTCACACCGCTGTAGAAGTCGAGGACATTGCTCACGATCCACACCGGCCGGATAACGCCGCGCACGACAGCGTCTCCCACCAGCGGGATGCTGCTGTTCACGCAGAGTTGTTCCTGGAACGTGATGGTACCGGTCCAAGCGGCGTTGCCATTGTTCTCCAACTCGAAGCCCGGGCCGAGCGAGATTCCGGCGGCCTGCAGAACGCACGCTCCACCGAAGGAAAGATCTGCGCCTTCGACCGTGGCCGCAGCGAGCGGCATGGCGGCCGCCGCGGCAACGACCGGAACGGACCAGGCAGCCCCCTTGACGACCGCGCGGCGGTCGAACCCTGTCTTGTTGAAGTCGTTCATTCGATACCTCCAGGTATGGAAGAGAAGGTCGTGGCGCTGCCGGAGACAGCACCATCAACCTAAGATCCAACGCTCGGCAGGGTGTCAAATGTATTCATCTAGATTAATTATCAAGGAGCTATCAAGGGTTCGCTGAGCGTCGAGGTGACGCCAGGATCCAGCCCTGTTCCCGCATGACCGAAACCAGTTCCGCGCGCGACGACGTGGACCCGCCGGGGCGCAAGGCCGTGCGAGCCCGCTGGAGATGGGTCCGAACCGATGCGACCGGTATACCCAGAAGCTGCGCCAAGACGGTCGACGAAGGCGCGGCCCGACCGGCGTAGAGCGAGGACACCTGAAGCTCTCGATCCGACAGCCGGCTCGCCACACACCCCGCCGGACGCTCAACCTGCGGTGGAGGTTGTCGGCCGACCAGAAACGCCGAAAGCTCCTGCACCGAAGTCCTTCGATCCAGCACGACAAAGGCGCCCTCGTCGACCAGCCGCCAGCGGCGAGCATCGGACATCTCATCCGCCACCACTATTGGTCGCGCCTTGATCCGAGCGAGAGCTCGCACCTTGAGCACGGTCGGCACGTGGTCGCCGAGTTCATCGCGCAGGATGACCACATCAGCCGCATCGTCGAAGCTCGCGATGTAGGGAATCCATCCCTGCTCGATCCGTTGAATCTTCAGTCGAGAACCGGGAACTCCCGCAAGCGTCGACAACGCCGCACCGATGAACAGGGCATCGTCCACGACATCGACGGTGACAGGAGAGGGTGGACCGGAGGCGGCGCGCGGCATTCTCGTACAGTATCGTCATGCTCGCATCCCACCAGGGTTCCCTCGTCGTAACGGTCGTGTCGAGCCACCGGCTGGCGGGCACCGCCCTTGCCCTCTTCCTGCAAGGCGAGCTGGGCTGTCACGTCCTGTGGCAGAAGCCGGGAGAACCGGTCCCTGCCCCCATCGTCGTCTTGTACGGCGTACACGAGGAACTCTCGTCGTTGCCACGTCTCATGAGCGAGCACATGAGCCCGGGTACTCACGGACTCCTTATCTATGACGACGCGCGGCCGAGCGATCATCTCCTCGACGCCGCGCACACCTTGGGCCTGCGCAATACTTTCGGAGTACGGGGCGACCCCCAGTTGCTCGTCGATCAGCTGCAGGATCTCCTGGAAGGCCGCACCTGGTCTCAGGATCGCGCCCGAGCGGAATGGGTGCGATCAATCGAGTCTCAGGAGGAAGGACTGACCCGCCGGGAACAGGCCGTCGTGGAGTGCTACTACTCCGGGGCCGGCGCGAACGTCGAGGAGGTCGCAACCCGGCTCGGGATCAGCGTCAACACGGTGCGCGTCCACCTCGCGAATGTCCGACGCAAGCTTGCGGGACGCCATGTGGGGAACCGTCAAGCGCTGTACGCAGCCCTCGTGGACAAGGGGTGGCTCGACTGAAAGCGGCGCAGACGACGATTCGGGGTAGGATGGCTGACGCCCTGCGCCCGCAACCCGGAAGGCCCAGTTTCATCCATGGAACTCACCGACTACTGGAAGATCATCCGAGCCCACTGGATCTCGATCCTCGCTATCGCAGCCGCAGGCGCAATCCTAGGCCTCGGATGGGCGCTTCTACAGCCCCGGGTATACACCTCCAACGCCAGCGGAGTCATCTCGACCGGCCTCACTGAAGACGTCGGCATGTCGATGGTGGGCGACAACCTCGCGCGATCGCGAGCGGCGACCTACGTCGATCTGGGCGGATCGCGAACCGTGGCTGAGATGGCGGCGGAACAGATCGGGTACACCGGCGACCCCGGAAGCCTCATCTCCCACGTGTCCGTCACCAACCCCCTGAACACCGCCACGATCAAGGTATCCGCCAACGCCGGGTCGCCCGAGGAGGCGCAAAACCTGTCGGAAGCCTGGGTGCAGGCGTTGGGACAACAGATCGACGCCATCGAGAACGAAGGTGCCTCCGGGGGACAGGCCTCGGTCATCCAGCTGCGTTCCCTGGACGCCGCCTCACTCCCCACCTCGCCCTCCTCTCCGAACACGCGGCTGGCTGTGGCGATCGGCTTCTTGGCCGGGCTGGTCCTCGCCTTCGGGTACGCCATGATGCGCAGCGTCTTCGATCGTCGAGTGCAGTCCATCGCGCAGGTCCAGCAGGAGACGAGCCTGCCGGTCATCGGCACGGTGCCGTTCCACCCCAGCTTCGACAAGGAGAACCGGATCGTTCAGTCGAAGGGCGGCAACGACCGTTCCTCGTCCGGCGCCGAGGAGTATGCCGTTGCCGAATCCATCCGCGCGCTGCGCACCAACCTGCAGTACATGGACATCGACAACCCTCCTCGCGTCATGGTGGTCACCAGCGCCCTCCCCGGCGAGGGAAAGTCGACGGTTGTCGCGAACCTCGCGAACGCCATCGCTCAGGGCGGCCAGCGCGTCGTCGTGGTCGACGGCGACCTCCGGCGCCCCATGGTCGCCAAGACCTTCGACGTGCTTCCCGGCATCGGCCTCACCGACGTGCTGGTCGGCCAGGCTGAACTGAGTGAGGTGCTGCAGCCGTGGGGGGACACCGGTCGGCTCCTGGTGCTCGGCGCGGGCAAGGTTCCGCCCAACCCCAGCGAGCTGCTGGGGTCGAACACGATGCACAAGGTACTGGAGGAGTTGAGCAAACACGCCATCGTCCTCATCGACGCTCCCCCGCTGTTGCCCGTCACCGATGCGGCGATCCTGACCGCCCGCACCGACGGCGCGATGATCATCACCTACGCCCGACGTTCCACCATCGACGCGTTGAAGGAGGCCATCAGCAACCTGGAGCGGGTCAAGGGCCGGCCGCTCGGCGTCATCATCAACGGCGTTCCCCAGAAGGGCGTGCGCGCGGACGGGTACGGCTACCGCTACCGCTCTTACTCGTACTACGGCCGCACCGACGGGCCTTCCGGCGCGAAGACGAAGGAGCCGGAGAAGGTCAAGCCCGCCCAGCACGTCGACCGTCCCGAGGAAGACATGCCGGCGCATGGCGAACTACAGCTGGATCCGGTCGTGGGCGAGTCCGCGCGGCCTCGTCGCGGCCTGGGGTGATCGGCCATGTCCTGGTTCGATGCACCTGATCCCGACGCACCTGTGCATGTGCTGACGGTGTGCATCGGGAACATCTGCCGCTCTCCTCTCGCCGAGCAGTTGCTCCGGGCCAAACTGGGTTCACCGTACGTGTTGGGCAGCGCCGGCCTTTTCGCCGCTCACGGGCACCCCATGGATCCCCTATCCGCGGAGCGATCGCTCCGCTACGGAGGAAATCCCGAGGGCGCTGTCGGCGAGCAGCTCACCGACGAGCACGCCCAATGGGCGCACCTCATCCTGACCATGACGCAGAGTCAACGGGACGAACTCGTGCAGCGTCATCCGCGCGCGGCGCTGCGCACCTTCACCTTGGCGGAGTTCGCCGCCCTCGCCGAACGCACCATGGACGGCGATCCGGCGCCGCGGGCACGCATCAGCCGCGCCACCGGCGCGCGGGGCAGCAGCAGGCTGAGCCGGGAGGACGACGTCCCCGACCCGATCAACGCATCGGTAGAGGTACACGATCGCGTGGCCGCGCAGATCGCCGGCTACGTCGACCGCATCGTCGCCGCGCTGCGCTGACTCCGAGTGCGACGCTACGGGCGCCCTCAGGGCTGAAGGCGTCCTCCGGATTCTTGCGCCCTTTCCTCGGAAGGTAGAGTCGTTGCTCGTGAGTGATGAGAAGCTTCCCTTCTTCGACGAGAACGCGGGCACCGAGCGTCCCCAGCGGGCGAAGCGGAGCCGTCGTCCACTGGTCATCGGGTTGAGCATCCTCCTCGTCGTTCTGGTCGCCATCGGCGCGGTCGTCGCCTTCTACGTGAAGTCGGGGATGGACGCACTGGACCAGGTTCAGCGCAATCCCGATCTCACGCCCACCAGCTCCAACCGACCGGCGCCGGTGGACCCGCAACCGGGAGCGAAGAAGGCCCCCACCAACTTCGTGCTCATGGGCTCCGACAGCCAGGGTGATGAACGCGGACGATCCGACGTCCTCCAGTTGCTGCACCTTCCGGGCAGCCGCGACGCCGCCTACCTCCTCAGCATCCCACGAGACTCCTGGGTGGACATTCCCGGCCATGGCAAGGGCAAGATCAACTGGGCCTACTCGTTCGGTGGCCCGGCCCTCACGGTCGACACCCTCGAGTCGCTGCTCGACGTCCCGATGGACCACACCGTCATCATCGATTTCGACGGCTTCAAGAACGTCATTGACGCGCTCGGCGGCGTCACGGTCTACAACCGGCACGCGTCGGCCAGCTTGGGCTATACCTTCCCGGAAGGAGAGATCAGGCTGTCGGGAGAGGAGGCACTGGTCTTCGTCCGGGAGCGATACAACCTCCCCAGCGGAGACTTCGACCGTGCCGAGCGTCAACGTGACGTGATCAAGGGCATCGTGAAACAACTGGCCTCCGCCGGCGTGCTCGCCAACCCGGCCACCTTCAGCGAGGTGGTCAGCGCCCTCGGGCCGCAGTTCACCGTCGACGAGGCCCTCACCAACAACGCCCTCATCGAACTGGCCATGGGATCGAGTTCCGCATTCGGCAACATCCACTCGATGGGGCTGCCCAATCTCGGCCCGGGCTGGGCGGGAACCCAGTCGATCGTGCAGGTCGACTGGGAGGCGATGGAGCAGCTGAAGCTCGCCCTGCGCAACGACGACATGCAGTCATTCTTCGAAGCCCACGGGGGTTAGAGCCTGTTGCACAACTACCTGCGTTCCACGATGAACAGCCTCCACGCTCGCGCCCACCGCCAGCCGGCCAGGGGCCGGCGCGAACGGCGGGGGATCTGGGAGACCATGAGCACGCGGCAGCGTCTTCTCGGCGGAGTCCTCGGCATCTCCCTGATCGCCATGCTCGCCATCGTGTTCCTGCCCATCGGCAGCCAACTCGGACGGCCCGTCGGGTGGTTCTACAAGGCCGGCGTCTTCCTGGGAATACCCGCCCGATTCGGCCCGCGATGGTACGAGTTCGGCCTCAACATCCTGTTGTTCACCGTTCCGGTGTTCTTCGCGGCTCTGCTGTGGCCATCAGTCAAGCGCCGCTCCTGGATCCTTCTGGCCTTCGGCATCTCACTGTGGATCGAGATGACGCAGTTCCTGTTCCTCCCCCGGTCGCCGGAGATTCCCGATGTCATCGCCAATACCACGGGAGCCTGGATCGGCGTGCTCCTTGCCGGCGTCGCGCGGAAGGCCTTCGCCGGTCCCGTCGAAGCCGAAGACGGCCCGCCTCCCGGCGTGACGGCCGCCCAGCCTCGAAATCCCAGCCGTCGTGACGTGTATGAGCAGATCCGAAACCGCGGAAGCGCTCATCTCACCGCCGCCACCGAAGAACTCTGGGAGATCAGAGAGGAACGAACCTGATGCTGGTGGTGGACGCCTCCGCGATGGCAGAACTGCTGCTCGGCACCCCGGCCGGCAGACGGGTGACCGCTGTCGTCGACGAACAGCCGATCATCGCACCGCAGCTGATGATCGCCGAGGTGGGAGCCGTCCTACAGGCCTGGATTCGGGGACGCTCCCTCGACCCTGGCCGAGCGCGCGCCGCGCTCACCGATCTCGCCAACCTCAAGATTCACTGGCAGGACCTGCCGCCCCTCATCGCCGACGCCTGGGACCTCCAGGGCAACCTCTCTCTGTATGACGCCCTCTACGTATCCCTGGCCCGCGACCTGTCCTGCAAGCTCGTCACCTGCAACCCCCGCTTGGCCCACGTCGCCCCGGACATCGCCCTCCTCGTCTAGGGCGTGTTGCGGAAGTGGAAATGGCCTAGGGCGCTGAAGTCCGGGATCAGTCCTCGGCGAGCGTCACCTCAAGGCCGCCGAGCACCGTCGCGGCCAGGTTGTACAGGAAAGAGAACAGCGTCGCCAGGGCGGTGAGGATCACGACATCGATCGCGGCCAGCACCACCGTCAGGCCCATCACGCGATTCATGCTCAGGTACTGCTCGATATCGAAGTTCGTGCCGTTGGGATCGCCGATCAGGATGTTGATGAAGGTGTTCGCGGACTCCAGGGCGCCCGAGCTGGCCAGCACCGACCACAGCGCGAAGGCCGCCACCACCAGCATCACGCCGAAGGCGATGGAGAACAGGAACGAGGTCTTCATCACCGACCACGGATCGATCCGGGCCAGGCGCAGGCGTGCCTTGCGCGTGCGGCGCGGACGAGGCCCCGAATCGGCGGGCAGGTCGCTCTCGGACGTGACGATCGGCTCGCGGTACCCCGCGAAGTCGGCGACGCCGGGCAGGCTCTCCGGCGGCACCAGCGGCTTGTCTCTGGTGACGAAGGTGGGGATCGGCTCGATCTGCTCCTGCTGGGGTGCATCGAAATCGGGGACCTCGGACGCACTCGCCGGTTCCGCGTAGGTCGTTTCCGCGTTCGTCGGCTCCACGAAGGAGAGAGTTTCCTCGTTCGTCGTTTCCTCGTTGATCGGCTCCACGAAGGAGGGGGTCTCCGCGCTCGCGATGCTCGTCGTCTCCTCCTGCTCGGAGGAGGCCTCCGGAGGAGGAACGGTCCCAAAAATGACCTCTGACTTGCCGTCGGCTCCAGGCCAGCGTGGCGCATCACTCATCGGGGGTGGCCTCCTCGTTCACGACGTCACCCGGCGTATGGGAGCCGTCCGCGCCTAGGTTACCCGTTTCGGCACCGTCGGCGCCCTCGGGCGCACTCGCGGCCGCGTCCGTCTCCTCGGCATCCGCGACGTCGGCGCCCGACTCCGGGTACAGCGTGATGGCGGTCACGGTGTCGTCGCCCTTCACGCCGACGAACTTCACGCCCATCGTGTCGCGACCCTTCACCGGCACCTCCCTCACCGCCGAACGTGTGATCTGACCCGAGGCCTTCATCGCGATCACCTCGTCGCCCTCCTCGACGATCAGCCCGCCGACGATGGAGCCGCGGTCCTCGTTGAGCTTCATGGCCTTGATGCCCAAGCCGCCGCGGCCCTGGCGCCGGTACTCCTCGACGGCGGTGCGCTTGGCAAAGCCGCCGTCGGTGACCGTGAACACGAAGCGGTTCAGCTCGTCGACGCCCCCGGGCAGGACCGCCAGGGACAACAGCTCGTCGCCCGGCCGGAACTTCATGCCCGTCACCCCCGAGGTGACGCGACCCATGGGACGCAGCTGGTCGTCGTCGGCCGAGAACCGGATGGCCTGCCCCTTCCGGGAGAGCAGCAGCACATCGTCGCTGTCGGAACACAGCGTCGCGCCGATCAACTCATCGGTGGGTTCGCGGAAGTTGACCGCGATCACCCCCGCCTGGCGCGGCGAGTCGTAGGCGGCCAGCGCCGTCTTCTTGACCAGGCCGTGCTTGGTGGCCAGCAGCAGATAGTCGGCATCGTCGTAGCTGCGCAGGGTCAGCACCTGGGCGATCTGCTCGTCGGGCAGGAAGCTCAGCAACCCGGCGACGTGGCCGCCCTTCGCGTCGCGACCCGCCTCCGGCAGCTGCCACACCTTGCTGCGGTACACCCGGCCGAGATTGGTGAAGAACAGCAGCCACTGATGGTTCGTGGTCGTGAACAGGTGCGCCACCTCGTCGTCGGCCCGCAGCGACGCCCCCCGGACGCCCTTGCCGCCGCGCTTCTGCACCCGGTACTGATCGGCGCGAGTCCGCTTGGCGTATCCGCCGTGAGTGATGGTGACCACCATGTCCTCGTCGGGGATGAAGTCCTCGTCGGAGAAGTCGCCGTCGGCGGCGACGATCTTGGTGCGCCGCTCGTCGCCGTACTTGTCGACGATGGCCTGGAGCTCCGTCGCGATGATCTCGCGCTGGCGCTCGTCCTTGGCCAGGATGTCCTTCAGATCCTCGATCCGGGTCTCCAGGACGGCCAGGTGATCGACGATCTTCTGCCGCTCCAGCGCGGCCAGACGACGCAACTGCATGTCGAGGATGGCCGTGGCCTGCACCTCGTCGATGCTCAGCAGCTCCATCAGGCCCTGACGCGCCTGATCGGTGTTGGGGGAGCGGCGGATCAGCGCGATGACCTCGTCGAGCGCATCCAGCGCCTTCACCAGGCCCCGGTAGATGTGCGCCTGCTTCTCCGCGTCCTCCAGCTGGAACTGGGTGCGCCGGCGGATCACCTGCACCTGATGCTTGATCCACAGCGAGATGAACTGATCCAGGCGCAGCGTGCGCGGCACATCGTCGACGATGGCCAGCATGTTGCAGCCGAACGTGTCCTGCAGCGCGGTGTGCTTGTACAGGTTGTTCATCACGACGCGCGGCTGCGCGTCGCGCTTCAGCACGACGACGATCCGCAGGCCCGTGCGGGCGGAGGTGTCGTCGCGGATATCGGCGATGCCGGTGAGCTTGCCGGAGTTCACCAGGTCGGCGATGCGCTGGGCGAGGCTGTCGGGGTTGCACATGTACGGCAACTGGGTGATCACCAGCTGGGTGCGACCCTTCGCATCCTCGTCGATATCGATGACGGCGCGCATGATCACCGAGCCGCGACCCGTGCGGTAGGCCTCCTCGATGCCGGAACGCCCGACGATGAGCGCGCCACCGGGGAAGTCGGGGCCCTGGATGCGCTGCATCGCGGCTTCCAGCAGCTCCTCTCGGGTGGCCTCCGGATGCTGCAGCGCCCACTGCACCGCGTCGTTGACCTCGCGCAGGTTGTGCGTCGGGATGTTGGTGGCCATGCCGACGGCGATACCCGTCGAGCCGTTGACCAGCAGATTGGGGAACCGCGCCGGAAGGACCGTCGGCTCCATCTCGCGGTTGTCGTAGTTGGGCTTGAAGTCGACGGTGTTCTGCTCGATCTCGCGCACCATCTCCACGGCCAGCGGCGCCATCTTGCACTCGGTGTACCGCATCGCCGCGGCCTTGTCGTTGCCCTGGGAGCCGAAGTTGCCCTGGCCGGAGACCAGCGGATGACGCATCGCCCACGGCTGCGCGAGACGCACGAGGGTGTCGTAGATCGCGGTGTCGCCGTGCGGGTGGTAGAGACCCATCACCTCGCCGACCACGCGGGAGCACTTGTTCCATCCCCGGTCGGGGCGGTAGCCGCCGTCCCACATCGCGTAGAGCACGCGTCGGTGTACGGGCTTGAGCCCGTCGCGCACGTCGGGCAGAGCACGACCGACGATGACGCTCATCGCGTAATCGAGGTAGGAGCGCTGGATCTCCACCTGAAGATCGACGGGGTTCACCGTGCCCAGGCCGGGGGCCTTGATCTCGTCGACGGTCGACTCGGTGGGCTCCTGCGGGGTGTCAGTCATGGATTGCCTTCTGCTCGCCGCTCGGGTTGCTTGTCATGGTTGCGAGGCCCTTCGAGACTATGCCCGCAGCCTCACCGCTCGTCTCGCGACGGTCAGTACGGCGGGCATCCCTCAGGGACCCGTGGAAACGAAATCGCATCGAGTATCAGTGCTCAGATGTCGAGGAAGCGCACGTCGCGGGCGTTGCGCTGGATGAACGTACGACGCTGCTCGACGTCCTCGCCCATCAGGATCGAGAACATCTGATCGGCCATGGCCGCGTCGTCGAGCGTCACCTGCAACAGGATCCGGTTGTCCGGGTCCATCGTCGTCTCCCACAGATCGTCGGCGTTCATCTCGCCCAGGCCCTTGTAGCGCTGGATCGGGTTGACCTGGGGCAGCTTCTTGCCCTCGGCCAGGCCCGCGTCGCGCAGGCCGTCGCGCTCGGCGTCGGAGTAGGCCAGCTCGTGCGGGGCGTTCGTCCAGCGGAGGCGGAACAGCGGCGGCTGCGCGAGATAGACGTGACCGGCCTCGATCAGGGGGCGCATGAAGCGGAACAGCAGCGTCAGCAACAGCGTGCGGATGTGGGCGCCGTCGACGTCGGCGTCGGCCATCAGCACCAGCTTGTGATAGCGCAGCTTGGCGACGTCGAACTCCTCCTGGATGCCGGTGCCGAGCGCGTTGATGATCGCCTCGACCTCCTTGTTGGCCAGGATCCGGTCGATGCGCGCCTTCTCGACGTTCAGGATCTTGCCGCGGATGGGCAGGATGGCCTGGGTGCGGGGGTCGCGCCCGCCGCGGGCCGAGCCGCCGGCGGAGTCGCCCTCGACGATGAACATCTCGCATTCGGAGGGATCGGTGGACTGGCAGTCGACCAGCTTGCCCGGCAGGCCGCCCCCGCCCAGCAGGCCCTTGCGGGACCGGGCCATGTCGCGCGCCTTGCGGGCCGCGATGCGAGCGGCCGCCGCGGCCTGCGACTTGCGGACGATATCCTTGCCCTCGGACGGGTTGCGCTCGAACCAGTCGCCCAGGCGGTCGTTCATCACGCGCTGCACGAAGGAACGCGCCTCCGTGTTGCCCAGCTTGGTCTTGGTCTGACCCTCGAACTGCGGCTCCGACACCTTGATCGAGACGATCGCCGTCAGGCCCTCGCGGATGTCGTCGCCGGAGACCCGGTCTTCCTTCTTCTTGACCAGACCCCAGTTCTCACCCCACTTGTTGACCGTGTTGGTCAACGCCGCCCGGAAGCCCTCCTCGTGAGTGCCGCCCTCGTGAGTGTTGATGGTGTTGGCGAAGGTGTAGACGCTGGAGGTGTAGGTGGAGTTCCACTGCATGGCGATCTCGACACCCATGCCGGCCTCGGGGGCGTGCGCCTCCACGTCGATCACCGACGGATGGATCACGTCCTTGCCCGCGGACAGGTACTTCACGAAGTCGGTGAGGCCGTTCTCGTAGTAGAACTCGTCGTAGGGAGTGTCCGTCTCGCCCTCGTCGCCCGTGGGTGCCTGCTTGTGCGCACGCAGATCGGTCAGCGTGATCCGCAGGCCCTTGTTGAGGAACGCCATCTCGCGGAAGCGCGTGGCGAGGGTGTCGTAGTTGTACTCGGTGGTCTCGAAGATCTCGGCGGACGCGTAGAAGGTGATCGTCGTGCCGGTGTCCTCCGTGGCCTCCAGCCGCTCGAGCTCCGTGGACGGCACGCCCAGCTCGAAGCTCTGCCGGTAGTGATAGCCGTCGCGGAACACGTCGACGGTGAAGTGGGACGAGAGCGCGTTCACCACCGAGGACCCGACGCCGTGCAGACCGCCGGAGACCTTGTAGCCGCCCTCGCCGAACTTGCCGCCTGCGTGCAGCACCGTCAGAACCAGCGTCACGGTGGGGATTCCCTCCACCGGGTGGATCTTCACGGGAATGCCGCGGCCGTCGTCCTTGACGCGGACCCCGCCGTCGTCGAGGAGCTCCACGTCGATGGTGGTGCAGTAGCCGGCCAGGGCCTCGTCGACCGAGTTGTCGACGATCTCCGCGACGAGATGGTGCAGGCCGCGCTCACCCGTCGACCCGATATACATGCCCGGACGCTTGCGCACCGCCTCGAGGCCCTCGAGGACCGAGATCTGGTCGGCGTCGTAGGACCCGGATACCGAGGTGTCTCCCTGATCGAGCAGTTCACCCAGGTGTTCGATGGACTCTTCGACGGTCATCGCGTCTTCAGCCACGCACATCTCCTAGCCAGAAAAACCGGCGCCGGTCAGCCCGACGCCGCAGCAACTCCCCGATCTTACTAGGTAACCGCAGAAACACCGCATCGTTGCAGACCCGAATCGCGTTTTATGGGCCTCCAAGGCCCCGTGACCGCCTCGGCCCCCCTCGTCCGAGGCCCCCCACGGCCCCACCCTCCCAGCTCGCCAGATCGGCGGTGGCCGGCGACGCCCGATCCGAGCGCCCGGTCCTCTCCCCAAAGCCTGCGCTTCGGGTCTTGCCGCGACCCGGAGGACGGAGCAAGGTTGGCCTATGACACCGAAGTTCTCCCTCACATTGGACGCCGCCGATCCGCTGGCACTGGGCGAGTTCTGGGCGCTCGCTCTGGGCTACGTCCGCGAGCCACCGCCTCCTCCGCACCAGAGCTGGGAGGAGACGCTCGTCGCCTGGGGTCTCCCACCGGAGCGCTGGAACGACGCCAACGCCATCGTCGACCCCGACGGCGTGGGCCCCCGGATCTTCATCCAGAAGGTGCCGGAGCCGAAGACGGCCAAGAACCGCGTCCACATCGACGTCCGCGTATCGGTCTCGCACGAGAACAAAGACCTGGCGGCCCTGCGGGCCAAGGCCGACCAGCTCGTCGGCGCCGGCGCAACCCTGGTCCAGGTATACGACGAGGAGTTCACCGGCCAGTGGATCGTGATGCTCGACCCCGAAGGAAACGAGTTCTGCATCGTGTAGCCCATCCGCCGTCAGAAAGACGGCTGTCGTCCGCGTCTGGACGGAAGCCGGAAGAGTACTTGACGGATAAGTGCGGACAGAAGGCGATTCTGCGGAAAAGGCCCTAGCGAAACGCGACTGGACGCACTTATCCGTCAGAACACGCCGAGCGTCTAGGCTGGCGCCATGACCAGGTCAGTCGTCGACATCCCGGCCCAGCCATGAACCGGCTGTTCCGGGCGGTGCTGCGCCTGTTCGCCGCCCCGCGGGTCAACATGCGCGAGGACTACCAGAAGGTCCGGTGGTTCCAGCGCCAGTTGGCCGTGCTGCCCGCGCCCCGCTACCAGGCCCTCGACTGGCGGATCATGTCCGACGACGGCACCCACGAGATCCCGGTGCGGGTCTTCGGGCCGAAGGAACGGCGCAGCGACGAGGTGCTCCTCTTCTTCCACGGCGGCGGGTGGGTGACCGGCGACATCGAGAGCTACACGCCGGCGTGCGTCGCGATGGCGGATCTCACCGGTCGCGCGGTGATCTCCGTCGACTACCGGCTGGCGCCGGAGCATCCCTTCCCCGCGGGCCTGGACGACTGCTATCGCGCCACCCGGCTTCTCCTGGACAACCCGCGCCGCGCGGGCGTGGCGGACGCGGACAAGATCGTCCTCGTCGGCGACTCCGCCGGCGGCAACCTGGCGGCCGCCGTGTCGCTGCTGCTGCACGAACGCGGTCACCGGGTGCCGAGCCGCCAGATCCTGCTCTACCCGGTCACCCATTGGGACCACGATCCCGAGACCTCGCCCTTCGCCTCGGTGCGCAACCACGGAGAGGACTACCGGCTCACCAACACCGAGGTCCAGGACTATCTGGACCTCTACGTTCCCGACCCCGACGAACGCCGCGGCGCCCTCGTCGCCCCGCTGATGGCCACAGACCTCTCCGGCCAGCCGGAGACGCTGCTGATCACCGCCGAGCTCGACCTGTTGCGCGACGAAGGCGAGGCCTACGGGCATGCCCTCGACGCGGCGGGCAACACGGTGACCATCCACCGCGTCGACGGCGCGCTGCACGGATTCATCACCTTGCCCCGGTTCTCACGGGCGCTCCGAGAGGCCTATGAGGTGATCAACACCTTCCTCGACGGCGACGCCGCCACCCTCACGCCCGCTCCCGGGGAGAAGGCGACATGACGCGCCGGGCATGGGTGCGGCTGGACAACGCCTCCAACGTCTTCCTCGCCGCGCTCAGCGACGCCGATCCCAAGGTGTTCCGGATGAGCGCGGAGATGGATCGCGACGTCGACCCGGTCCTGCTGCAGGAGGCCCTGGACGCCACCTACGACCGGTACCGGCTGTATCACGCGGTGCTGCGACGAGGCATCTTCTGGTACTACCTGCAGGACAGCGACCTCCGCCCGCTCGTCGCCCCCGACACCCAGCACACCTGCGCCCCCCTCTACCACGCCGACCGTGCTGCCCTGCTGTTTCGCGTCGCGTACCACCGTCGACGGATCGTGCTGGAGGTCTTCCATGCGCTCTCCGACGGCACGGGGGCGCTGTGGTTCCTCACCGACCTGATCACCGAGTACGTCCAGCGATATCCCCAGCAGCAGCCCCCGCCCGGGAGCTCTCCGGAGGACGACGCCCCTGCTCCCATCGAGGCCGCCCCTGCCGAGCCCGCACCCGACGACGCGACGCCCCACGCGCACGAACTGACCGCCGACAGCTTCGTTCACTACTTCCACCGACGCCGCCGCGAGGACCGTCGTCCCCCCGCCGAGAGCCGATCCGCCTTCAGCGGCGCCGCGGCGCCCGCCGCATTCAGCGTCGAGGACGCCGTCCGCGACGTCACGGTGCCGACGCCGGTCCCCGGGCGCGAGCCGCGCCCCCCGAGGCGCAAGATCTACCGGGTCACCGGCACCCGCACCCCGGACAACCGCCCGCGCCTCGTCGAGCTGACGATGCCCGCGAAGGACGTGCTCGCCCTCGCCCGCGCCGAGGGCGTCGCGCTCACGTCCTACCTCATCGCGATGTTCTTCGAGTCCGTCCGGCTCTCCTCCTCCGGGCTCGGACGACGGCGCACGCTCACGGCGTCGGTGCCGGTGAACCTGCGCCAGTTCTTTCCCTCGACGTCGGCGCGGAACTTCTTCGCGACGTTCCGGGCCGAGCACACCTACGGCGAAGGCGCCGACGACTTCGGCTCGATCTGCCGGGGGATCAACGACCAGTTCACGGCGAAGGTCACCCCGGAGGCGCTGGCGAAGAAGTTGCGGCGCTTCATCCGCCTCGAGCGGATGCCCGTGCTGCGGATCCTGCCGCAGCCGCTCAAGGACCTGGTTCTCGGCCTGGGCAACCGGGCCAACAATCGCGGACTGAGCATCGCCGTCTCCAATCTCGGCCTCGTGCAGCTGCCCGAGCCGGCCGAGACCGCCGTGCGCCGACTGCTGTTCCACGTATCCGCGGTGCGCCCGCAGTTCGGCGCGATCTCCCACGCGGGGCTCCTGACGATCAGCTTCACGTCACCGTTCGTCGAGACCGGTCATGTCCGAGAGTTCGCCCGGATGCTGACCGCCCAGGGAATCGACGTGACGGTCGCCGCGGCCCGGGTCACCGAGGAAGAACTCGCGGAGGCCGAAGAGGAGGGGTCGTGAGGCGCTGCGTCGAGTGCTCCGTCACCATCGAGGGAGACTGGGGACGATGCCCGCTCTGCGCGGGCACCGTGGCGGGCCGGGCGAGCCCCAGTCCGCTGCCCGCGATCCCGCTGCGATTCTCGCGACGACGCGTCCTCCGGGTGCTGTTCCTCGCCTCCATCGCCGTGATCCTGATCTCCTTCGGCGCGCAGCTGCTGCTCGACCGCGACCCCGCGGGCATCGGGCTCTTCCGTTCGATCTGGCTCGGGGTCACGGCCATGTGGCTCGTGGTGCTGATGGCGGTGCGCAAGCGACGCAACGTCGCCAAGGGCACCGTCTACCTCGTCGTCCTGGTGGGCCTGGTGTGCGTGTACTGGGACTATCTCACCGGCTGGCCCGGATGGTCGCTGGACTATGCGGTGCCCCTCGTCTGCGCGTCGTCCATCGTCGCCCTGCAGATCGCGGTGCGGGTGATGAGCATCGAGGTCGGCGAGCACATCCTCTACAGCGCGTTGACTGTGCTGCTCGGGCTCACCCCCATCGTCTTCCTCGCCCTCGGCTGGGTGTCCACCCCTCTGCCGTCAGTCGTCTGCGCGGTGCTGGCCCTCTTCGGCCTGGTGTCGCTGGCCAGCCATGCTGCGGCGATGCGCCACGAACTCGCCAAGAGACTGCACCTGTAGGTCGGAGACGTGCCGCGCCTTGATCACATCAGGGGGGCGAAGGTGCTGAGGACCACCCGGAGCAGGCGACGGGGCCAGGGGACCGCCAGGCAGTCTTCCAGCGTGATGCGCTGCGACACGGCGATGGTGGCCTCGAAGTCCTCCTCGATGTCCTTCAGAGCCGGGGCGTCGTACAGCCAGACCGCGCATTCCTGATGCAGGTAGAAGCTGCGGTAGTCGAAGTTGATCGTGCCGATGATGCCGATCCGGTCGTCGGCCACCACCTGCTTGGCGTGGACGAAACCCGGGGTGTACTCGTAGATCTCCACGCCGGCTTCGATCAGCGGCTGGTAGTACGACCGGGTGACCTCGAAGATCGCCGCCTTGTCGGGGATGTGGGGGGTGACGATGCGCACCCGGACCCCGGACATCGCCGCCTGCTTGAGGCCTTCGCTCATCCGGGAGTCGACGATCAGGTAGGGGGTGAAGATATCGACGTAGTGGTGGGCCCGACCGATCACCGCCAGGTAGGCCTCCTCGCCGACGGGGGTGTTGTCGAACGGCGAGTCGTCGAACGGCTGCACCACGCCCCAGTCGCCCTCCACCCGGGTATCGACGCTGGGCACGAAGTCGGTGTAGTCGGCCGGGTCGCCGACGAAGTCCCAGACGCTCAGGAACATCGCGACGAAGCTCCAGGTCGCCGGACCCTCGATACGGACGGCGGTGTCCTTCCAGTGACCGAGCTTCACCACCTCGTTGATGTACTCGTCGGAGATGTTGATGCCGCCCGTGTACGAGACCACGCCGTCGATCACCAGGATCTTGCGGTGATTGCGGTTGTTGTAGGTCAGCCGGGGACGGAATCCCAGGGGATTGACCGCCTGCACCTTGATCCCGGCGGCCCGCAGGTCGCGCTGGAAGTGGGCGGGGAGGACGAAGTAGGAGCCCAGGTCGTCGTAGAGCACGCGCACGTCGACGCCCTGCGCGGCCTTGCGCTTCATCACGTCGAACATCCGGTCCCACATCGTGCCAGCGGCGACGATGAAGTACTCGAACAGGATGTAGCGCTCCGCCTTCTCCATGTCCTCGAGCATGCGCGGGAAGACGTCGTCGCCGAGGGCGAAGTAATCCACCTTGGTGGCCTCGCAGGCCGGGTAGTTGCCGGTGGAGCGCAGGTATTCGCTCTGCCGGGCGGCGTCGGCGGGCAGCAGGTCGAGGACCGGCTCGACGGCGGGGCCGGCCGTCAGCGCCTTGTGGGCCTCCCGCTGGGCCACCTGCAGCCTCTGCTTATCCTTCCTGGTGAACAGCCGCGAGCCGTAGAGCAGGTAGAAGATGCCGCCGAGCAGCGGCACGATCAGGATGGGGATCACCCAGGCCAGCCGGTATTCGGGAGTCATCGGCTTGTCCAGTATCCAGAGCACGGCGACGATGCTGAACCCCAGGTTCAACGCGTAGACCCACGGCGAGGACTCGGCCAAGGACAACACGATCCACGCGAACAGCGCCAGCTGTGCGATCAGGGCGACGACGATGAGAAGGATCCGTCCCCAGGTGGTGAACCAACTGCCGGCCTTGCTGCGGGCGATCTGCTGCGACATGCCGCTCACACTAGTGGCCCGCATCCCCACCGGGAAGCGGCGCCCATCGCGGAAAAACCCTTGGCCACCTCACCGCGCGGAACCGGTGGGCGACGGGGCGACCTCGGCGGACGGGGACGTGTCCGCATCGACGTGAGCGTGCAGGGGATCGGCGCCGGACGGCGTCGGTGACTCGCCGGGGGACGGCGACTCACCGGGCAGCGGGATACTCGGGCTGGGGGACGGCGACGCGCCGCTCAGCAAAGCACTGGGCAGCAAAGCACCGGGCAGCCACGATCCGGAAGGGTCCGGCGAGGGCGACGGGAGTTCCGGCGACGGGCCGGTCTCGCTGGACGGCGAGACCACGGCCCCGGGCTCCTCCCCGGGCGGGACCGGCTCGCCCGACGAGGCATCGGTGGAGGCGGGATCCGGACTGATCAGGGGCGCGGACGGGTCGGGCTCTGGCGAGTCCGTCGGATCCGACGGCAAGACCGTGGGTTCGGGCGACGGTTCGGGCGACGGGCTGGGAGATGGCTCCGGCGAGGGGCTGGGGGACGGTTCCGGCGACGGACTGGGCGACGGCGTCGGCAGCGGAGTAGGACTGTAGGCCAGCATGCCCTCGAGATCGACCACCACGGCGTTGCCATTCAGCCAGTCCAGGGGGTTGGTGAACTGCCCGTCGACGATCACCTCGAAGTGCAGGTGACAACCCGTGGAGTAGCCGGTGGAGCCCACCCTGCCGACGCCCTGCCCGGTCACGACCTTCTGGCCGACGGCGACGCCGAAGCTCGACAGGTGGTTGTAGGTGGTCACCACCCGGTATCCCGCGATCTTGCCGTGGTCGATCTTGACCTGATTGCCGTTGCCGCCGGCCCACCCCACCTTGACCACCTCGCCGTCGGCGGACGCCCCGACGGGGGTTTCGCACGGGGCGGCCCAGTCGAGGCCGGAGTGCAGCTTCCAGACACCCAGGATCGGGTGCAGCCGCATGCCGAACTGCGACGTCTGCCGCCCGGACACGGGCTTCGACAGCAGGCTGCCCTTCGGGGTGTCGATGGGGGCGATCGACTCGACCGGAGCCGGGGTCGGCGGCACGACCGGCGCAGGGGACGGCGCGCGACTCCCGGCGGGCGCCGAAGCGTGTGCGGGCGCGACGGGCAACGAGATCCGGGGCGCGGCCGCCGATCGCGAGAGCGCCGTCGAGGTGTCGTCGTCGAGGTCGTCGTAGGTGAGGTCGGCCGCGAGATGCGCGATCGACGTGAGGCCCGCGCCCTCTTCTACGGCGGGCACGGCCACCAGGGCGTCGCCCGTCTGCGGGAAGGTGAGCACGCCGACGCCGGTCGTTGCGGTGGCGACCGCAACAACGGCAAGGAATCGGCGAATCAGAGGTACCGTCCTCCAGTGACGTTGACCCACGCCATCCATTGGAACACATCGGTGCGCGTTCCACCAGACCTTCGCTGAAAAGACTTCAGCAATACCTCAGGAGCCGCTCAGGCTAGCTAGGACGAGCACCGGCGCGTCGACGCCGCCGGGGGCTCTCACCCGTAGGTGTCTCGCGGGCCGCGCCCGTCGCGCACCGACCGCGGCCCCTTCTTCCAGTTCTGCTGGCGCGGGGCGAGGATGGCCACCCGCGTCACCGTCTGCTCGCCCAGCTTGTCGTTGAGCCGCTTCACCAGGGGCGACGCGTGGTAGCGCATGGCGGTGGCCCAGGCCGTCGAGTCGCACTGGATGGTGAGCACCCCGTCGGTGAAGTCGACGGGTTTGGAGTGCTGCGCGTTCGCGTCGCCGACGAGGCCCTCCCAGTCGCGCAGCACCGTCGACAGCGAGATCCGGCGCTGCCACCCCCGGCGCTTGACCACGGAGTCGAGCACGGTGCCGATCGGCTGCGGATCCCGGTCGTCGGGGTGGGCGCCGGAGCGCTCCTCGTCGAAGACGCGCGGGCGCCGGCGCTGCGGCTTCGGCGGCGCCGCGTCGGTGGGGGGAGGAAGGTACGGCGACGCCTCGGCGGTGGCTCGGGCGATCTCGGACGCGAGATCGAGGCCGGTGGGGTCGTGCTCCGGCAGCTCAGTCATCGCCCCTCCTCACGTCCGGCCCTCCTCACGTCCGACAGAGCGTCGAGCGGCGCGACGGTGCCCGCCTGCACCCGGAACCGGCGCTCGGCGGGGAACTCGGGCACGTCGGCTCCCACCGCGGCCGTGATCAGCACCTGCTCGGCATCGGCAACGAGCCCCGCCAGCCGGTCGCGACGGGTCGCGTCGAGCTCCGCGAACACATCGTCGAGAACCAGCACCGGCTCCGTGCCCTCCGCGCACACCAGCGCGAAGCCGCCGAGCCGCAGCGCCAGCGCCAGCGACCACGACTCCCCGTGCGAGGCGTATCCCTTGGCCGGCAGCGCGCCGATGAACAGCTCGACATCGTCGCGCTGCGGACCCACCAGCGTGACGCCGCGCCGCACCTCGTCGGGACGCGCCGCCGCCATGGCCGCGAGCAGTCGCCGTTCCAGCTCGCCGCGCACGTCCGTCGCCGACGCGACCCCGTCCAGGTCGATCGTCGCCTTGTACGACGCACGCACCTCGTTGTTCACCGGCGCGATGGTCGCGTACGCGCGCTGGGCGTGCGGCACCACATCGGCCAGCGTGTCCAGCCGCGCATGCAGCAGCTCCGCGCCGATGGCCGCGAAGCGCTCGTTCCAGACCGCCAGCGTGTTGTCCTCGTCGCCCCCCGTGGGAACGAACGACCGCCCCGCCATGCCCTTCAACAAGGCGTTTCGCTGCTTGAGCACCTTGTCCAGGTCTTGCCGCACGCCCGCCATCCGGGGCCAGCGGGTGACCACCAGCGAGTCCAGCCAGGCCCGGCGATCCGACGGCTCCTCGCGCACGATCGCCAGGTCGACCGGTGAGAACACGACGGTGCGCAGCGCCCCGATGATCTCGCGCGGCCGCGGCACCGGGGCGCGGTTCATCCGCGCCTGCCCCGCCCGGCCCGGGGTGAGCTCCAGCTCCAGCGAGAGCCGGCGATCGTCGTCGGGGGCCGCCTGCACCGTCGCCCCCACGATCGCGGAGTCCGCGCCGGCGCGCACCAGCGGCACCGTCCCGGAGACCCGGTGCGACGACATCGTGGACAGGTACTCCACGGCCTCCACCAGGTTGGTCTTGCCCTGCCCGTTCGGCCCGACGAACACCGTCACGCCAGGCCCCAGGGGGACCCGCGCCTCGGCGTAGTTGCGGAAGTCGGTCAGCCGCAGCTCGGTGACGAACACGCCGCGGAATCGGCTAGTTGGGCAGGCGCATCAGCATGATGACGTGCCGGTAGTCGAACAGCTGCTCGCCGTCGATGGTGGCGAGGCCGGTGATCAGGCACGGCTTGCCGGGCATCGTGAACGAGAAGTGCGCGAACGGCGCGTCGAGGACGCTGAGCGCATCGAGCAGATAGTGCGGATTGAAGCCGGCGGCGGTGATCGACGGCTCGTCGCCCGCCACCCCGACCTCGGCCATCAGCGCCTCGGTGGCCTGCGCCTGGTCTCCGGTGCCGGCCTCCAGCGTGATGTGATCGTCGAGGATGTTCATCCGGATGGGGGTGTTGCGTTCGGCGACCAGCGCGACGCGACGTGTGGCCGCCAGCAGGTCGGCGGTGTTCACCCGCACGCTCACGGTCGCCGCCACGTCCATCAGGTGCCGCACCCGCGGGAAGGCCTGGCTGAGGAGGCGGGTGGTGGCCTCGCGCCGGCCCTTCGCGCCCTCCCCGACGAAGCCGACCAGGCCCTCGCCCTCCGATTCGGTGGTGGACAGCGAGATGGTGACGGTGTCGCCGAAGGTCATCGACTTGGCGGTGTCGGCGAGCACCTTGCCCGGAACCAGCACGGCCCCCTCGAGGTCGGGCGCGGACGGGTTCCAGGTGAGTTCCTTGAGCGCCATGCGGTAGCGGTCGGTGGCCAGCAGCGACAACTGCTCGCCATCGATCTCGACCCGCACGCCGGTGAAGACGTTCAGCAGCTCGTCGCGGCCGGCGGCGACGAACACCTGGGCGACCGCGCGCTCGAAGATGCCGGAGGCGACGGTGCCGGTCTGGGTGGGCATCTCCGGCAGCGTCGGGTAGTCCTCGACGGGCAGCGTCTGGAGGGTGAAGCGCGCGGAGCCGCAGGTGAGATCGACCTTCGACAGGTCGGCCACCATGTCCACCGGCTTGTTCGGCAGAGAGCGCGCGATCTCCGACAGCAGCTTGCCCGACACCAGCACGGTGCCCTCGTCGGTGACCTCCGCCGGCAGCGTGGCCTTCGCCGACGTCGTGGAATCGAAGCTGGACAGCGTCACCTCGTCGCCCTCCGCGACGAGCAGCATTCCGGACAGGATCGGGGCGGCGGGGCGGTTCGGCAGGCTCCGAGCAACCCAAGCGACGGCGTCGGCCAGAGCGTCACGCTCCACGCGAATCTTCATGAGGTCCCCTTTGATCTGGTCGTCCGGTAGGTCATCATCATAGCCAGGCTGAATCCCTCCGGGATCACGCTCTCCACAGGCTCACTGGGTCGCGATGGCGTCGAGCACCTTCAGCCGCGAGGCCCGGCGGGCGGGCCCGAGCGCCGCGAGCCAGCCGAAGACCGCCGCCACGACGACGAACGCGGCCAGCTGCCCCCACGGGATCAGCAGATGATCGATTCCGCTGGGTCGCAGCAGCCACACCACGGAACTGCCGAAGACCAGCCCCAGCAGCACGCCCAGCAGCGAGCCGAGGACCGTGACGGTGATACTCTCCAGCGAGATCATCCGCCGCAACTGCGGCCGGGTGAGCCCGACGGCGCGCAGCAGCCCGATCTCCCGGGTGCGTTCGACCACGGACAACCCGAGCGTGTTCACGATGCCCAGCACCGAGATCACCACAGCCAGCGCCAGCAGCGCGTACAGCACCGCGAAGACCTGCTCGAACTGGCCCACGGTCTCCGCGACGTACTCGTCGACGCTCGAGACGACGACGGTGGGGCGCTGCGCGACGACGTCGCGGAGCCGGTCCTGCACCTGGGCCGCATCGGCACCGTCGGCGACGTCGATCACGATCCGCTGCACCAGGGCGTCGTCGACGAGCAGCGCGTAGGTGTCGCGGTTGACCACCACGTCGCCGATCCCCGCATCGTCGTCGTGATAGATCCCCGTGACGAGGAGACGCTGCGTGCCCCACACGCCGGTCACGTCGAAGAGCATGCCCAGGGCCAGGCCGTGCTCCTGCGCCACGTCGGAGCTGATCACCGCGGAGTCGGCGTCGGCGCCGAGCGTTCCGGCCAGGTTCGCCACCGCCGCCGCGTCCGTGAGCGCCCCGGGGGTGACGCCGCCGAGCGCGATCGGCTCGTCGCCGAGGGCGGCCTCCCCCAGGAAGAACGCGTGTGCCGCCGCCACCCCGTCGACCGCCTCGGCTTCCGAGATCACCGACGAGTCGAAGGGCTGATAGGCCAGGGGCGAGATGAGGATGTCGCCGCGCAGGTCGGCGGTGAGCCGCTCGCCGATCGACGTGGTGGTGCTGGCCGCGAGGATGGCGACCGTCGTCACCAGCGACAGCCCGATCATCAGCGTCGCCGCGGTGGCCGACGTCCGACGGGGCTGCCGCCTGGCGTTCAGCCCCGCGAGCCGGCCGGGCTCGCCGAAGAACCGGGCGAACAGCCGGCCGAACAGCAGCAGCACCGGAGCCCCCACCAGCGTCGCGGCCAGCACCAGCCCGACGAGCAGCGCCGCCGCTCCGGCGCCCACCCACCACAACGGCTGGTCGACGTTGAGGAAGACCCCGCAGATCAGCAGCGCGACGCCCACCTCCACGAACACGATGCCGGCGGTCCCCACGGCCCCCAGCTTCTCCGGTCCACCGGGTGCCAGCGTCGTCATCGCCTCGACGGGGCGCGTGGCCGACGCCCTGCGGGCCGGCAGCCAGGCCGCGATCGCCGTCACCGCCACGCCGATGCCCAGGCTGATCGCTGCCACCTGCCAGGTGAGCTGAGGCGTGGCCGTCCCCAGATCGACGCCGAAGGCCCGCATTCCCGCCAGGATCCCCCAGGCCAAGCCGTACCCGACGGCGACGCCGAGCACGGCGCCGACCACGCCCACGACGAGCGCCTCGAACAGCACGACCTGACGCACCTGTCCCCGTGTGGCGCCGATGGCACGCAGCACGGCCAACTCCCGGGCGCGCTGGGCGACCAGGATCGCGAAGGTGTTCAGGATCAGCAGCGTCGCGACGACCAGCGCCACCCCCGCGAAGATGAGCAGGAACGTGTTCACGAAGCCCAGGCCGAGATCGAGCTGCTCCTCGATCTCCGAGGCCACCTCCTGCCCCGTGAAGGCGGTGAATCCGGCGGGCAGCAGCGCCTGCGCGTCCGCGGCGATCCGGGCCGGGTCGGCGTCGGGGAGCGTCTGGATCCACACACTGGAGAACGCGTCGGCCCCCTGGAGAAGCCGGGCCTGGGCCTCGGGCAGCGTCCAGAAGACGTAGCTCGCGCCCGCCGTCGCGCCCGCGCCGTAGGTGGCCGACCCCACCAGCTGGTAGCGCCGGATCCCGTCGAAGGGGGTCGACAGCGCCACCTCGTCGCCGATCTCATATCCGGCCAGACGCAGCGTCGACGGGTCGATCAGCACCTCGTCATCGGCCTCGGGCGCGCGTCCCTCGAGGATCCGGGGACCGGGCAGGCCCTCGGCGGCCGGGGTGTCGTGCCAGTTGGACGCGATCCCGGGAGCGCCCGGGAAGGCGATCATCCGCTCCTGCGTGTCGAGGACGAACACCTGAGAGCTCGTCACCTGCCCGACCGCCGCCTCCACGCCGTCGATCCCGGCGATCTGCCGGACGACGGACGGGTCGAGCGTGAGCGACGTGTTGCCCATCCCGCCGATCGCCGACTCTCCCGGAACGACGTTGACGTCGGCGAAGGCCCCCATCACGATCTCGTCGAAGCCGGACGACAGAAGCCGGGTGAACATCAGCGAGCCCGAGACGAACGCGACGCCGAGCACGATCGACAGAGCGCTCATCAGCAACCGGAACTTGCGGGCCCACAGGGAGCGCCAGGCCGTGTACAGCATGGCGGCGCTCAGGAGGGCAGCGCGCGCCGGGGAATGTCCGCGGGCGGCGGGTCGGGGGCGATCAGGATGCCGTACTCGTCGGTGTCGTCGTCGGGGAAGAACTCATCGGGGCTGACGGCGAGCGGCGGCGCGGCGGCAGCCGGCTCCGGGCGACGCCACATGGCCGGCGAGCCGCCCGGACGGTCGTCACCCGGGCCGGGGTGGCGGGGGTACAGCGTCGCCATGGCCTGCAACAGCTCGTCCTGGGTGGCTCCGTCGTACTCGGCGACGATCTTGCCGTCGGAGAGGAAGACCGCCCGGTCGGCGTAGGAGGCGGCATTCGCGTCGTGCGTGACGATGACCACGGTCTGGCCGAACTCGTCGACGCTGCGACGCAGGAAGCTCAGGACCTCGGCCGCCGAGGTGGAGTCGAGGTTGCCCGTCGGCTCGTCGCCGAAGACGATCTGCGGCCGGTTCATCAGGGCGCGGGCGCAGGCGACGCGCTGCTGCTGTCCGCCGGAGAGCTCCGACGGCTTGTGCGTCAGCCTGTCGCGCAGGCCCAGGACGTCGACGATGCGGTCGAACCACTGCTCGTCGACCTTCTTGCCCGCGATCGACAGCGGCAACACGATGTTCTCCCGCGCAGTGAGGGTGGGCACGAGGTTGAACGCTTGGAAGATGAAGCCGACGCGCTCGCGGCGCAGCTCGGTGAGGGGGGTGTCGGCCAGCGTCGCCACGTTGACGTCCCCCAGGTGGACGGTGCCGTCGGTGGGGGAATCGAGCGCGGCCAGCATGTGCATCAGCGTCGACTTCCCCGAGCCCGACGGCCCCATGATCGCGGTGAACTCGCCGGCTCTCACCTCGAAGTCGATGGTGTCCAGCGCCGTCACCTCGGCGGAGCCGCTGCCGTACTTCTTCGTGAGGCCGATCGCCCGGGCTGCAATGGTCACGGATGGAACGCTACCAGCCTCGTCCGACGCTCTCCCTGGCAGCAATCCCCACAATCCACGCCCGAGTCTTTGAAGGGGTGAATGTTGTAGTTACAACAGTTGTCACAGTAACTGTTGTGAAGTCTGTGGGTAACGGGCGTAGCCCCTAGTCAGCGTCGCTTCACCCTGTGGATAGCATGTGGACAGATCGAAAACTACACGGGGAGGATTTGTGGATGGTTCGCGGCCCAAAAGTTTTCCACACCCCGTCCGCCGCCCGGATGTGGAGATGTAGTTACAAGAACCGACGACGATCGACGACCCCTTACGCTCGTTGAGGTGCGGAGCGCAGCGCAGCCTCGAAGCGAGCATCCGGCGGCCGAACGGCAGTCCGCGCCCAGGGCCGCGGACGGATAAGTGCGGTCGGAAGAGGATTCTGCGAAATCTGGGCTTGCAAAAGGCTGCTCGGCGCACTTATCCGTCAGATCGACCTCGCCCCGGTGCATCCGCTCCTCAAGGAGCGTTCGGGGGCAGCGTCGTCCCCCCGAGATCAGGCCTGCTTGATCCGGTTGGTGAGCTCGGTGACCTGGTTGAACAGGTTCCGGTCCTCGCCCATCTTCTCGTTGATCTTCCGCACGGAATGGAGCACCGTCGTATGGTCGCGACCGCCGAACTTGGCTCCGATCTTGGGCAGCGACAGGTCCGTGAGTTCGCGGCAGAGGTACATGGCGATCTGGCGGGCCGAGGCGATCATCGCGACGCGGCTCGCTCCGGTGAGATCGGCCATGGAGATCGCGAAGTACTTCGCCGTCGCCTCCATGATCACGGTCGCGTCGACCTGCACCTCGCCCTCAGGATTGAGGTCGCGCAGCACGCTCTCCGTGAGAAGTGGGGTGATCTCCTGCTGGTTGAGGCTCGCGAGGGCGGCGACTCGCGTCAGCGCGCCCTCCAGCTCGCGGATGTTCGTCGTGATCCGCGACGCGATCAGCTCCAGCACCTGGGGACTCACGATCAGCTTCTGCTGCGAGACCTTCTTCTGCAGGATGGCGATGCGGGTTTCGAGGTCGGGCGGCTGGATGTCGGTCATCAGGCCCCACTCGAAGCGCGACCGCAGCCGGGGCTCGAGGGCCTCCAGCAGCTTCGGCGGCCGGTCGGAGGTCATCACGATCTGCTTCTGCGCGTTGTGCAGCGTGTTGAAGGTGTGGAAAAACTCCTCCTGAGTCTGGATTTTCGACTCCAGGAACTGGATGTCATCCACAAGCAGGACGTCGATGTCGCGGTACGAGCTGCGGAACTCCGCGGTGCGGTTCGAGGAGATCGCGTTGATGAAGTCGTTGGTGAGTTCCTCCGTCGAGACGTACTTCACGCGCAGCTGCTGGTAGTACGAGGTGACGTAGTGGCCGATCGCGTGCAGCAGGTGAGTTTTCCCCAGCCCGGACGGACCGTAGATCATCAGCGGATTGTAGGACTTGCCCGGGGTCTCCGCGACGGCCGCGGCGGCCGCGTGGGCGAATCGGTTCGACGATCCGGCGACGAAGGACTCGAAGGTGTAGCGCGGGTTGAGCTTCACCTCGGAATTGCCGTTGGCTAGGGGTTTCTCTTCGACGAGAAGCGGCTGTGGGCGCTCGGTCGGCTCCGGGACGGGGGCCGCGGTGAGGGACGGATCGATGGTGACCGCGACGTGAGTCGGCCGGCCGAGACGCTGGGTCAGGATCTCCTCGATGTAGCCGCGCAGCCGGGTCTCGATGCGCTCTCGGGTGGTCTCGTCGGCAACGGCGAGCATCAGCGTCGAGCCGTGCATGGCGAGGGGATGGCAGCGGCTCAGCCAAGCCCGGGAGGGCTTGTCCGTGAGCGCCAAGGTCTCCGCCCAGAGGGCGTCCAGCCCTGGCCTCGCAGCGTCTGCCACTCCACACCTCTTTCCTCGGCGATCCGCACCCGTGGGAGATCTCCACATAGTTTTCCACACCCGGGTATAACTCTGCCAAAGTGGCCTGCGGTGGTCCCTGCCGGCTCCGGATCTCCGTCCCACGGCGGGCGGCGAAAAAACCGGAACGAGGATCGAACCTAGTAGCCAGTTCCGAGAGATGCAAGCGTCCGTGTGAAGGTCTTCGGCGTGTCCGCTGGACTACATCCATGCAATTTGCTGAGGTGCGATACTTCGCTCCCGAAGTCGCCTCGGGTTTGGCTAAATGGCAGGTCGGCACGTATCGTTGGCAGGTCGCCTCGTCCGCGAGGCACCTTCCCCTTGCCCCCTGGGCAGGCAGCCGAGTCAGACGAAGAATGAGGGAGTACGTCCCATGAGCAAGCGCACGTTCCAGCCGAGCAACCGCCGCCGCAGCCGCACCCACGGCTTCCGTACCCGCATGCGCACCCGCGCCGGCCGCGCCATCCTGGCCGATCGTCGCCGCAAGGGCCGCGCCCGGCTGTCCGCCTGATCCGACGGCAGCTCGTGTTGCCCCGAGCGCATCGACTGAAGGCCGCGAGTGACTTCGCGGTCGCGGTGCGACGAGGGTCTCGGGCGGCCACACCGTCGGTTGTGGTGCATGCGCGCCGCCGAAGCGTCGACGATCCACCCGGGGTCACCCGGGTGGGTTTTGTCGTGTCCAAGAAGGTTGGCAATGCCGTGACACGGAACCGGGTGAAGCGACGCCTGCGTCATCTCGCGTCAGGATTCGACCTCACCGGAGCGTGCGACGTCGTCGTGCGCGCCCTGCCGGCCGCCGCCGCTCAGCCGGAACGCCTCGCCGACGATCTCGACGACGCGTGGCGACGAGTCATGAAAAGAGTGGCCGCGTGCTGAAGTATCCGCTGATCTGGTTCGTCAAGACCTGGCGCAAGTTCATCTCGCCCTCCTACGGCGATGTGTGCAAGTACTACCCCAGCTGTTCCGCCTACGGGCTGGAGGCGCTGGAGACGCATGGCGCCCTCAAAGGGTCCTGGCTGACGATCAGCCGTATCGCCCGCTGCCATCCGTGGGCCAAGGGCGGATTCGACTACGTCCCTGGCACCGAAGCCGCGCGCATCTACGCCGAACGCGGCGAACACCCAGACTTCCGGGACGCCGTCCCGAGTGACCTCGAAGGTTAACTAAGTGATCGAACAATTCGTAACTCTTGGCGTGTGGGACTCCATCATGGGCGCCCTCTCGACGATGATGCAGCCGCTGTACTGGGCCATCTCCGGAATCCTGGTTGCGGCCTACCATCTGTGGGGCGTGATCCTTGCGCTGCCCACGGGCGCGGCATGGACCCTGGCGATCATCTCCCTGACCGTGGTGGTGCGCACCGCGCTGATCCCGCTGTTCGTCAAGCAGATCAACTCGTCGCGCAACATGCAGCTGCTGCAACCACAGCTCCAGGAACTGCAGAAGAAGTATGCCCACGACCGCGAGCGGCTCGGTCAGGAGACGATGAAGCTGTACCAGTCGGAGGGTGTGAACCCGATGGCCTCCTGCTTCCCCCTGCTGATCCAGATGCCGATCTTCCTCGCGTTGTTCCGGGTGCTGGAGGGAGTCTCGAGCGGTCATGTGCGCGGGTATTGGCTGAAGGAGAACCCGGATCTCGTCTCGTCGCTGAACAGCGCGTCGTTCTTGGGCGCCGGCCTGTCCGACCGCGTCTTCCCGCTCACCCCGTTCGGCGCGACCCAGGTGGTGGGCATCATCATGGTGATCGTGATGGTGGCGGTGCTGTTCATCACCCAGCTCCAGCTGATGCGCAAGAACATGCCGCCGGAGGCGCTCACCGGGCCGATGGCGCAGCAGCAGAAGATCATGCTGTACGCGTTCCCTGCGATCTTCGCGTTCTCCGCGACGGTGCTGCCGATCGGTGTCCTGCTGTACTGGCTCACGTCGAACACCTGGACCATGGCGCAGCAGGGCCTGCTGATTCGCAACAACCCCGCTCCCAACACCCCGGCGTACATCGACTGGGAGGAGCGCATGATCCGCAAGGGCAAGAACCCGGATGCGATCATCGCCGAGCGTCGCGAGAAGCGCCGCAAGGTCAAGACCAACAAGTCGCAGGCGCGCACCGTCGCTGCCGGTCCCAACACCGTCAAGGCCCAGGCCGGCGCAGCGGCGGACGGTGCCGAAGACCAGGCCGAGAACACCGAGGCGCCCACGGTGCAGCGGCAGCAGGTCACGCGGCAGACCACCCGCCAGACCGAGGACGGAAAGCGTGTCGTGACGCGGCAGCAGCCCAAGCAGCAGTCGCGCTCGCAGCGGAAGAAGAACTGATCCCGACGACGGGACCAACGGAAAGCAAGGCTGATATGGCACAAGAAACTGACGCCGCTCTCCTAGCCGAAGGCGACCTCGTCGCCGACTACTTGGAGGAGCTGCTGGACATCGCCGACCTCGACGGCGACATCGAGAACTCCGTGATCGACGGGCGCGCGTTCATCGCGATCGACACCGATTCCGAGCTGCTCGTCGGCAAGGGCGGGGAGGTTCTCGACGCGCTGCAGGAGCTGTCGCGGCTCGTCGTGATGACGGAGACCGGGCACCGCTCGCGGCTGATGGTCGACGTCGCGGGGTACCGCGAGAAGCGTCGCGCGGAGCTGGTGGCGATGGCCAAGGACGCCATCGCCGAGGTGAAGGAGAACGGCGATCCTGTGAAGCTGGTGCCGCTCAACGCGTATGAGCGAAAGATCGTTCATGACGTGGTGGCTGCTGCCGGCTTGGCGAGCGAGTCGGAGGGCGAGCCGCCGAACCGTCGCGTGGTGGTCAAGTCGGCGTGACCTCGACAGAGATGAACACCATCGAGGAGAGCGCGGCTTCGGCCGCGCTCTTCGCGCTTTACCCGGAGGCCGCAGAGGCGCTCCAGGCCTACGCGCGTATTCTGGGGTCGCGCGGTATCGAATGGGGGCTGCTCGGCCCCCGTGAGGGCGACAAGATCTGGGGGCGGCACATCTCGAACTCCTTGGCGCTGGCCGATCTGCTCCCCGAGGGATCGGACGTGGCCGACGTCGGCTCGGGTGCGGGCCTGCCCGGCCTGCCGCTCGCCATCGCCCGCCCCGACCTGAGGGTGACCTTGATCGAGCCGCTGCTGCGTCGCGCCAACTTCCTGGAGCTGGCCGTCGACGAGCTGGGCCTGACCGCCCGCGTCGACGTGCTCCGGGCCAGGGCCGAGGACGTGTCTCAGACCTTCGACGTGGTGGTCTGCCGCGCGGTGGCTCCCCTCGGCCGGCTGCTGGGGTGGACCCAGAGCCTGTTCCTGCCGGGCGGTGAGTTGGTCGCGTTGAAGGGCCAGTCCGCCGAGTCGGAGATCCTGAAGGCCCGCAAGGACCTGCGCGCGCGCCACCTGGATGCCGAGGTGCTGGAGATCCAAGCCTGCGCCGGAGTCGAAGGCACCCGTGCCGTGCGGGTCCGACAAGTATAGGTAAATGGTTTAGTCGATAAAATGATTTATCGACTAAGCGCTGCTTGAGGGGCTCTACCGGGGTCCCTGTACTTCGAGACGCTCGTACCTCGTGGTCCCTGAGGAGGGCGCCCCG
>DAOLFC010000121.1:0-11918 GCA_035326505.1 Arachnia sp. | reverse complement strand
GGCTTCGGCTTCAAGTGGAACATGGGCTGGATGAACGACTCGCTGCGCTACCTGGCGCTGGAGCCGATCTACCGGCAGTACCACCACCATGAGATGACCTTCGCGATGGTCTACGCCTACTCGGAGAACTTCGTGCTGCCGATCAGCCACGACGAAGTGGTCCACGGCAAGGGCTCGATGATCAACAAGGTCCCGCAGGACGACTGGCGCAAGTTCGCGTCGCTGCGCGCCTTCTACTCCTACATGTGGAGCTTCCCCGGCAAGCAGCTGGTCTTCATGGGCTGCGAGTTCGGCCAGCGCCCCGAGTTCAACGAGTCCGCCAGCCTGGAATGGTGGGTCAGCGAGCTGTGGGGCCACGGCGGCCTGCAGCGCCTGTTCCGCGACCTCAACCACATCTACCGCGACAACGCGGCGCTGTGGCAGCTGGACAACGACCCCGCGGGGTTCAGCTGGATCAACGCCGACGACGCGAGCCGCAACGCGCTGAGTTGGGTGCGCCACGACGAGGACGGCAACCACGTCGCCTGCATCACCAACTTCTCGCCCGAGCCGCTGAACGACTACGAGATCGGGCTGCCGGTGGATGGCGACTGGGAGGAGATCCTGAACACGGATGCCCCCATCTACGACGGATCGGGCCAGTTCGGCAATCTCGGCATGGTGCGTGCGGTGGACGAGCCTTGGAGCCACTTCCCGGCGCGCGCCAACGTCACCGTTCCGCCGCTCGGGTCGGTGTGGCTGCGCCGCCGGGCGTGAGCGACTTCACGGTTCACGTCGACATCGATGGGGGCCTCGGTCGGCTGCGCTGGGATGCGCAGCTGATCGACGCCGACACCCTGGAGCGGGCGGTCTCGCTCGCCTCCGACGACGCGATCCTGGCCCATGAGGTGCGGCGGATCACCGTCGAGCTTCCCGAGACCGACACCGCTGCGCGCATCGCCGTGCAGCGGTGCGGTTTCCGGCTCGAGGGCCGGCTGCGGCAGGCCTACGAGCCGGTCGAGGGCCAGTACGTCGACGTGCTGGTCTACGCCCGGCTGGCCACCGACCCCGTCTACGGCCCGCACGGCTTCTCCGGCATGATGGATGCCGCCCTCCCGAAGAAGCGCCTGATCGGGCACGCGCTGTTCCGGGACCAGGCGGGCCGCGTCCTGCTGCTGCAGACCTCATATAAGACCGATTGGGAGCTGCCCGGCGGAATCGTGGAGCCCGGCGAGTCGCCGCGGGCGGGCTGCGAGCGCGAGATCCGCGAGGAGCTGGGGCTCGAGGTGGTCCTGGGCCAGCCGCTCCTGATCGACTGGATGCCGCCCTACCTGGGATGGAGCGACGCCGTCGAGTTCATCTTCGACGGCGGGGTGGTCTCTCCCGCCGCGCTGCGCATCGACGGCAAGGAGATCCTTGCCGCGCATTTCGTCGCGCCCTCCGAGGTGGCCCGGCACGTCACGGCGCTGTCCGCGCGCCGCATCGACGCCCTGCTGGCCGGCGCGAGCGGCTATTCCGAGGATGGCTATCGTCCCGTCGCGTGAGCGGTCAGCCTGGAGATCCCCCCGCCGATCCTGATAGCCTTCTCAGGAAACTCTTAGGATCCCGGCGACCCCGGGTCCTGGCACGTCACTAGTTTGGGATCACCGCATGCGCACTCTTCACCGCCCGTTGACAGCCGTTGTCCTCTCCGCATTCCTGTCCGTGGGCATGTGGGTCGGCGCCGCCTCGTCGGCATCCGGCAACACCTCGGCCTTCGACCAGGGGATGGTCATCTCCGACCAGAAGTTCTACGACTCGGGCGCGCTGAACGAGCAGCAGATCAAGAGCCTCCTCACCGACAAGGGTCGCAACTGCCGCAGCTCGGGCTCCCAGACCTGCCTCAAGGACATGACGATCCCGGCGACCACCCTGCTCAGCGACCAGAAGGGGGCGGGCTGCAACAACCTCAGCATCGGAGCGGGCAGCCGCGCCTGGACCGTCATCAATCAGGTGGCGAAAGCCTGCAGCATCAGCCCGAAGGTGCTGCTCACCACGATCCAGAAGGAATCCTCCGGAGTCACCCAGCCGCTGAGCACCTCCCGCTGGAACAAGATGATGGGGATGGGCTGCCCCGACGGCGGCTCGTGCGCGAGCAAGTACTCGGGCTTCACCAAGCAGCTCTACTACAGCGCCGACAGCCTTCGCTCCTACCGCTCCCGCACGAGCCACACCGCCATCAAGGCCTTCACCAACCAGACGCCCTACCGCACCCTCGACGGCCAGACCTTCGTGATCAAGAACATCGCCACCGCATCGCTCTACACCTACACCCCGCACGTCAGCAGCAACCGGCTGTTCGCCCAGATCTGGAACGGGTTTTTCAGCGACAAGCTGAACGGCAGCTCCTCCTCTGCCGCAGGCACGGCAGCCGCGCCTGCCACCGCCGTCAGCGTCGCCTCCGCCGTCCGCAAGCCGGTCAACCAGAGCACCTACGCCTGGGGCACGGCCTCGGGATTCCCCAGCGGAACCAGCGTCAAGGTCTCCACCCAGGTCCTCGTCAAGGGCCGCTGGTCCACCTCCCAGATTAGGACCGCCAACGGCAGCGGCGGATACACCATCCCCCTCACCTACGGCAGCAACACGCCCGGAAACTACACCTTCCGCACCGTCGCCAGCGGCGCCGGCAAGACCGCGACCAGCAGCCAGTTCACCCTCACGCGGACCCGCTGAGAGGGGGATCGGCGAGAGTCGACTACCATCTTGTCCGTGACAAACCTCAAATCTGAATATTCCGCAGACCAGGATCTCGTCCGCGAGCTGGCGGAGTCCCGCTCCGGCGCGTTCGATCGCAAGTTCGCGGCCCGATTCGACGCTCACTTCCCCACCCTGCATTCCCTCTTCCACGACGTCTACGGCGATCGCGCCGACGTCCGAGAGGCGCTGGCCGAGGTCGTGGCCCTGGCCGCCGAGTCCTGGCGCGCACGCCCGGCGGCGCTGAAGCGCCTCGACCAGCAGCGCGAGGACGACCCCACCTGGTTCCAGTCCCAGAAGATGCTCGGCGCCGTCTGCTACGTCGACCGCTACGCCGGCTCGCTCAAGGCCATGGCCAAGCACGTCGACTACTTCAAGGAGCTCGGGCTCACCTACCTCCACCTGATGCCGCTGTTCCGCTCCCCCGAGGGCAACAACGACGGCGGGTACGCGGTCAGCAGCTACCGCGAGGTCAACCCCGCGCTGGGCACGATGGCCGACCTGGCAGCGCTCACCGGCAAGCTCCGCCGCGCGGGCATCTCACCGGTGGTCGACTTCATCTTCAACCACACCGCCTCCGACCACGAGTGGGCGCAGAAGGCCGTGGCGGGCGATCCCGACTACGAGGACTTCTACCTGATCTTCCCGGATCGGGAGATGCCCGACGCCTACGATCAGCACACCCGCGAGATCTTCCCCGATGACCATCCCGGCTCCTTCGTACAGTTGCCCGACGGCCGCTGGATCTGGTCGACCTTCTACGGCTTCCAGTGGGACCTCAACTACGCCAACCCGGCCGTGTTCCGCGCGATGGCGGCCGAGATGCTGTTCCTGGCCAACCAGGGCGTCGAGGTGCTGCGGATGGATGCCGTCGCCTTCATCTGGAAGAAGCTGGGCACCACCTGCGAGTCGCTGCCCCAGGCCCACTTGCTGCTGCAGGCCTTCAACGAGGTGCTGCGCATGGCGGCCCCCAGCCTGCTGTTCAAGTCGGAGGCCATCGTGCATCCCGACGAGGTGATCCAGTACATCTCCCCCGGGGAGTGCCAGCTCTCGTACAACCCGCTCCAGATGGCGCTCACCTGGGAGGCCCTGGCCACTCGCGACGTGAAGCTGCTCAACCAGGCCCTCGAGCGCCGCCACGCCCTTCCCGCCGGCACGGCATGGGTGAACTACGTCCGCAGCCACGACGACATCGGCTGGACCTTCGCCGACGAGGACGCCGCGGAGTTCGGCGTCGACGGCTACTGGCATCGTCGCTTCCTCAACGACTTCTACGTCGGTCGCTTCCCCGGCAGCTTCGCCCGAGGCGCGGCCTTCCAGGAGAACCCGAAGACCGGCGACGCCCGGGTCGCCGGCACGACCGCCTCCTTGGCCGGGGTGGAGAAGGGCGACCCCTGCGGCGAGGACCGCGTGGTGCTGGCTCACGCCGTCGCGATGTCGACGGGTGGCATGCCGCTGCTGTTCCTGGGTGACGAGGTGGGTCAGCTCAACGACTACTACTACGTCAACCGTCCCGCGGAGGCCGACGACAGCCGCTGGGTGAACCGCCCGTACCGCCCCGAGGGTGCCTACGCCGTGCGCGGCGATCAGGACACCATGTCCGGCCGGATCTTCACCCGGATGACCCAGCTCCTTCAGGCCCGGCGCGAGGCCCCGGAGTTCGCCGGCAACGACCTGATCCCCTTCTACACCGGCCACGGCTCGGTGCTGGGCTTCCAGCGTCCCGGCGACGAGACCAGGATCCTGGTGCTGGCCAACTTCGGGGACAGCTCGGTGTATCTCGACGCCGAGCGGTTCGCCGGCTTCGAGGACGGCGCCACCGACCTGGTCAGCGGAGAAGCCCGGCGCCTGGATCTCGGCCTGCTCCTGCCCTCGCACGGCTTCGCCTGGCTGCGGGTGTCGCCCCGCGGCTGAGTTCGAAAGGAGTGACCGGCGGCCGGCGCAGAGACTGCTGCCCGGCCGCCGGTCGCTCCTTTCGAAGCGTCACGCCGTCATCAGAACAGCAGGCTGGCGAGGCGGCGACGGGCCGTCAGTACGACCTTCTCGGTGCGACCCACGACCTCGAAGAGCGCCAGCAGCCGCACCCGGATCGCCTCCTTGCCGTCGGCGTCCGTCCGGGCTCCCAGGGCGAGGAGGCGGTCGAACGCGGCGGCGACCTCGCCCTGGATGACCTCGAGATCGGCGGCGTCCAGCTGAGCGCGCAGATCGTCGGGAGCCTCGGCGGCGCGCGCGACCACCTCCGCCGGCACGAAGGCGAGGCTGCGCTCCAGCAGCGCCGCCTGGGCCCGGCCCGCGATCACCTCGGGGTCGTTGGGCGTCTCCTTCAGCAGTTCGTCGAACTCGGCGACGGCCCTCGCGTAGTCTCCGGCGGCCAGCGCCTCGTCGGCCTTCTCGAACCGGGGATCGACGATCTCCTCCACGCCGGGCTCCGCGGCGACGGAGACGGGATGCGCCCGTCCCGTGATCCCGTTCGCCACGGCCACCTGCGCCACCTGGTCGAGCAGCGCGTCGATCTCGTCCGCGGGCTTGGTGCCCTGGAACAACGGCGCCACCTGGCCGCCGAGGATCGCGATCACCGTGGGCACCGCCTGTACGCCCAGCCCCTGCGCGAGGCGCGGCTGATCGTCGACGTCGACGCGGGCCAGCAGGAAGCGGCCGTCGGCACGGTTGACCGAGGACTCCAGGGCCCGCGACACCGCCTCCCCGGCGGGATCGCGCGGGGAGTAGAACTCGACGATCACCGGAACCTGGGTCGACTGGGACGCGATCTGCGGGAAGTCGGCCTCCGTCATGGTCGTCACATAGCTGGCGCCCTGCGCGGCGGGGGCGACCGAGGTCAGCCCGGCGAGATCGATGGCGCCGGGACGGGAGAAGCTGGCTTGGGTCATGAGTCTCATCTTGCCCTATCCGGCAATTGCCGGGCCTCGCCCTCGGTGACGAGGCTGGGTGGCAGACTATGGCCATGACACACGAGCGAGCAGGGCAGCCGGCCCAAGAATCCGATCTGATCGACGTCGACGCGGTGCTGGCCGCGTACTACGACTTGACTCCGGATCCCTCCGATCCCGACCAGATGGTGGTCTTCGGCACCTCCGGCCATCGCGGCTCCAGCCTGGACACCGCATTCAACGATCTCCACATCGCCGCGACGACACAGGCCATCGTGGAGTATCGCGCAGCCCAGGGCACCACCGGCCCGCTGTTCATCGGCAAGGACACCCACGCCCTGTCGCTGCCCGCCTGGAAGACCGCCATCGAGGTGCTGCGCGCCAACGACGTCGAGGTCTGCGCCGAGCGCGAGGACGAGTACACGCCCACCCCCGCGGTCTCGCGCGCGATCATCCGGCACAACCTGAACCCCGGCCCGCGGGCCGACGGCATCGTCGTGACGCCCTCGCACAATCCCCCTCGCGACGGCGGCTTCAAGTACAACCCGCCCAACGGGGGTCCTGCTGACACCGATGCCACCTCGGTGATCGCGGCCCGGGCCAACGAGCTGATGGCCAACCCCTCGGAGATCCGGCGCAAGCCCTACGCGCAGGCCGGCGCCGAGGTTCATCGCTACGACTACCGCACCCCGTACTGCGCCGAGCTGGAGCTGGTGCTGAACCTCGACGTCATCCGCGGCAGCGGTCTGGTACACGGCGCCGACCCCATGGGCGGCGCGGCCGTCCAGTACTGGGAGTACCTGGCGGAGCACTCCGGGTTGCCGATCACCGTCGTCAATCCCCGGGTCGATCCGACCTGGCGTTTCATGACGCTCGACACCGACGGCAAGATCCGGATGGACTGCTCCTCCCCCAACGCGATGGCCTCGCTGGTCAACCAGCGCGACAAGTTCTCCGTCGCCACCGGCAACGACGCCGACTCCGACCGGCACGGCATCGTCACCCCCGACTTCGGGCTGATGAACCCCAACGCCTACCTGGCGGTCGCGATCAACTACCTGTACGCCCACCGCCCGGGCTGGTCGCCCGAGGCCGGCATCGGCAAGACGCTGGTGTCGTCGTCGATCATCGACAAGGTCGCCGCCCAGCTCGGCCGCCGCCTGGTGGAGGTTCCGGTGGGCTTCAAGTGGTTCGTCCCCGGTCTCACCGACGGGTCGATCGGCTTCGGGGGCGAGGAGTCGGCCGGCGCGTCCTTCCTCACCCTCGGGGGGAAGACCTGGACCACGGACAAGGACGGCATCATCATGTGCCTGCTCGCCTCGGAGATCATCGCCACCACCGGCAAGACCCCCAGCCAGCACTACGCGGAGCTCGAGGCCGAGTTCGGCAAGTCCTACTACGCCCGCGTGGACGCCGACGCCAACCGCGAGCAGAAGGCGCGGCTGTCGCAGCTCAGCTCCGACGACGTCACGGTCACCGACCTCGCCGGCGAGCCGATCACCGCGGTGCTGTCGCACGCCCCCGGCAACGGGGCGGCGATCGGCGGCATCAAGGTGACGACGGAGCACGCCTGGTTCGCGGCGCGCCCGTCCGGCACGGAGGACAAGTACAAGATCTACGCCGAGTCGCTGAAGGGCGCCGAGCACCTCACCGAGGTCCAGGCCGCGGCTCGGGAGCTGGTGGACGCGGCGCTCGCCTGATCCTCGCGACGAGGACGACGGGTCCTGATCAGGACCCGTCGTCCTCGTCGAAGTGCGGGGCGGTGCTGGGCAGCTGCGCGGCCTGGCGCAGGCCGGCGCTCTGGATGATCCGCTGGATGAGCTTGTCGCGATCGTCGGGATTGCTCACGAAGCGGATGTCCCGCAGCCCCTGATCCTGGGCCGCGCTTTCGAAGACGAAGTGCCCGTAGTTGAGAAACTGCCCGATGAAGGGCTTGGCCACGGCGATGTCGAGGATCCGGCTGATCGGCATCGTCGCCATCGACTGGTTGAAGACGCCATGCACCCGGAACACCCGCATGTTGGTCACGACGAAGCGGTCCATGTAGTTGCGGTGGAAACCCGCCACGCCCCACCCGAGGCACCCGAAACCCGCCAGCATGGGAAGCCAGAAGAGACCCGGGAAGAAGGCGATCAGGATGAACAGCGGCACCGACAGCCCCATCAGGCAGAAGTACCCCAGCGACGCCACCCAGTGCTTCTGGACCTCGTCGAGGACCGCCTCGTCCAGCAGCAGGCGCTGGCGCACCTGGGGTTCGAGGAAGTTCCCGACGCCCACCATGGCGCGCTAGCTCACGATGCTGGTGAAGAAGGTCGCGATCGAGCCGAACAGATCGAAGATCGAGCGCACCACGTCAGCGGCCTGTTCCGGGCGGGTGAAGATGAAGAACAGGACGAAGGCGGCGACCAGAAAGATGGCGATCTTCTTGATCCAATCGATCATTAACGCCTCCTGAAGCGTGGGCTGGGCACTACATTCTCGCCCAGTCTGCCCGATCCGCGCCACCCGCCCCGTCACCGGCTCCCGGCGTGTCCGCTTATCCGGCCCCACGCCCGCGCCGCAGAGGGGGGTATGCGAAGCTTGGTGCCATGCACAACGACGATCTTTTCATCTGCATCGATCACGTCGGCCTTGCCGTCCCTGACCTCGACGAGGCCATCAAATTCCACAGCGAGGTCTTCGGCTGGCGCGAGCTGCACCGCGAGGTCAACGAGGAGCAGGGCGTCGCCGAGGCCATGATCGGCACCGGCGAGCAGGGCGCGGAGAACGCGAAGATCCAGCTCCTCGCCCCGCTCAACGAGAACTCGACGATCGCCAAGTTCATCGATCGCAACGGCCCCGGCATGCAGCAGCTCGCCTACCGCGTCGCCGATCTCGACCACGTCTCGGCGGTCCTCAAGGAGCGCGGCATGCGCCTGCTGTTCCCGGAGCCCAAGCGGGGCACCGCCGGCTCGCGCATCAACTTCGTCCATCCGAAGGACGCCCGCGGCGTGCTCCTGGAGCTGGTCGAGTTGCCGAAGGACGCCCACTGAGGCTAGACCTCGAAACAGCTGCTTCTTGAAGGGGGCGGGATAGCGGCGACACGCCGATAGCCCGCCCCCTGGCTTGTTCAAGGTAGCTGCTGAGATCGGGATAAGCTCATCCTGATCCTTCTGATCCTTCTGAGACGGCCAACCGAAAGGCAGAGCCTCGTGACGCAAGACTTCGAGTCCGAAGATACCGGCCTGAACCTGTTCGACGAGCAGGCCTCCGCCGCGGGGAGCTTCCCCACGTCGGTGCTGGGCTACGACCGGCACTCCGTCGACGGCTACGTGCGCGAGGTGGAGGGCAAGGTGAGCCAGCTGCAGTCCCGGGTGCGGGAGCAGCGACGGGAGATCGACTTCGTCAAGGCGGAGATCGGGAGCAGCGAGTTCACCCGCCTCGGGGCCTTCGCCACCGGGCTGCTGCGCGCGGCCGAGGCGCAGGCCACGGATATCGTCGACCGGGCCGAACACGAGGCGGAGCGGATCAAGACCGAGGCCCGGCGCACCGCCGCGGAGGCGCGACGCCTGGCGCACGAGGAGGCCGACGACATCCGGATCGCCGGTCTCGCCTCGCTGCGGCAGCTGCGTCAGGAGCAGGCCGAGGCCGGGGATGTGGCGCTGAAGGAGGCGCGCGCGGCGGCGGGGGCGACGATCGCGGACGCGCACGCCCGGGCCGCGGTGCAGGTGGAGGCGGCCGGCTCGCATGCCGCCGCCGCGCTCGAGTCCGCGCGCGTCGAGTCCGCGCGCATGCTCCAGGAGGCCCAGTACCAGGCCGCGACGATCCTCGCCGAAGCCTCGGCGCGGGCCGAGAACAGCCTGGCCAAGGCGTCCGAGGCGGCACGAGCGGGCGAGGAGGCTCTGGCGGAGCACGCCCGCTTGGCGGAGGAGAACGTCGCCCGCGCGGCCGAGGAGACCCAGGCCATTCACGACCGCAACGCCGCCCTCATCCGGGAGGCCATCGACAACGCCGAGCAGATCAAGCTCGCCGCCATTCGCGAGGCCGAGGAGATGACGGCCGCCTCCAGGGCGCGCGCCCTGGAGGCCTACGAGACCGTGGAACAGGAGCTGGCCTGGCGCAAGGAGCAGCTGGCCCGGGAGGTGGCGTCGTTGGAGAGCCGCAAGAGCGCCATCCTGGCCCAGCTCAACAACCTGCGCGCCCTCGCCGAGCAGTCGAAGGACGACTACGCCTCCGAGGACACGATGACCCTGTAGGGATGACGCTGCAGGCGCGCGGGTGAGAATGCGCCCCCGGCTCTTTTGCTAGATTTGCCGGGTGAGGTTGGTGATCGCGCAGTGTCAGGTGGACTACGCCGGGAGGCTGTCCGCGCATCTTCCGATGGCGAAGCGGCTGATCCTGCTGAAGGCCGACGGGTCGGTCTCGGTTCACGCCGACGACAGGGCCTACAAGCCGCTCAACTGGATGTCGCCGCCCTGCGCGCTCAGCACCGGCGAGCCCGATGACACCGAGGCGGAGCTGGGAATCACCCAGGTCTGGCATGTGAAGGCGGCCAGCGGGGACACGCTGCGGATCAGCATCGCCGAGGTGCTGCACGACACCGACCACGAGCTGGGCGTCGATCCCGGTCTGCAGAAGGATGGCGTCGAAGCGCACCTGCAGGAGCTGCTGGCCGGCAATCCCGAGGCCTTCGGGGCCGGATATCGCCTGGTGCGCCGCGAGTACCCCACCGCCGTCGGCCCGGTCGACCTGCTGCTGCGCGACGCCACGGGCGCCCACGTCGCGGTGGAGGTGAAGCGCCGGGGCGAGATCGACGGCGTGGAACAGCTCACCCGCTACCTGGACCTTCTCAACCGCGATCCGCTGCTCGCCCCCGTGACCGGGGTGTTCGCCGCCCAGCAGATCAAGCCGCAGGCCAAAACGCTCGCCCACGACCGGGGCATCGCCACCCTGCTGGTCGACTACGACGCGCTCCGCGGCCTCGATCACGACGAGGACCGGCTGTTCTGATGGCCAAGCGCCGCCCCAGCAAGCACCTCCGGGAACCGCGCCCCCTGAGCACGAGCACGCTCGCCAGCAAGCGCACGGTGCGCGGGCAGGTCTTCGTGGTGAAGCGGGTCTCCGGCGATCGGGCTGTCAAGAGCTATCGCTGCCCCGGCTGCCAGCACGACGTGCGTCCCGGGGTGCCCCACATCGTCGCCTGGCCCGACAGCGCGCCGCTGGGCTACGACTCCGGGCTGGACGTGCGCCGGCACTGGCACACCGCCTGCTGGGAGCGCGAGACGTGATCCTCTCCGAGAGCACCGTCGGCCACGGGGCCCGGCCGCTGGTGTTCTTCCATGGCCTGTTCGGGCAGGGCAAGAACTTCGCCGGGATCGCCAAGGCGGTGGGCGACCTGGCCACCAGCACCCTGCCGGACCTGCCCAATCACGGGTCCTCGCCGTGGACGAGGGAGTTCGACTACGACGAACTGGCCGCCATCATGGCGGACTGGCTCTCGGAACGCTTCCCCGAGCCTGTCGCGCTGGTGGGCCATTCGATGGGCGGGAAGCTCGCGATGCGCGTCGCGCTGCGCTACCCGGAGTTGATCTCCAGGCTGATGGTCGTGGACATCTCGCCCGCGCGCAACGACGTCTCCGATCAGTTCACCCACCTCATCGGCGCGCTGACCCGCGTCCCCCTGGAGCGGGTCGCCAGCCGCACCCAGGCCGAAGCTCTGCTCGCCGAGGACGTCCCCGACGTGGGGGTGCGACGCTTCCTGCTGCAGAACCTGCGGCACAAGGGCGAGGGCGGCGGGGTCTGGTACTGGACCGCGAACCTCGATCTGCTGGGCGACTCCCTGCCCCTGGTGCTCGGCTGGCCGCCCATCGACGCGGTCTACGACGGCCCGGTGGCGTGGGTCAACGGCGCCGACTCACCCTACGTCCAGCCCGAGCACCGTGCGCCCATGCGCGCGCTCTTCCCCCGCTGCGTGCAGGTCGCGATCAAGGGCGCCGGGCACTGGGTCCACGCCGACCAGCCCGAGCGCTTCGTCGCCGTCCTGCGGCACTTCCTCAACTCGTGAACCGGTGCCGGTACAGCGAGTGGTGTGGAGGTGGGGTCCGCGAGTGGGTGTGGTGGGCGTCAGGGCCGCGCAGCACGTGCCGGTACGGCCTAGTGGTGTGGAGGGTGGGGTCCGCGAGTGGGTGTGGGGGGCGTCAGGGCCGCGCCGCACGCGCGAAGCGCCGTGAGGCGGCCGGGCAGGAGCGGACCCCACCCGCAACACCACGAACCCAACCCCAAGACCCAAGACCCGAACCCCACGACCACACACAGGGCGGGCATCCCGGGTGCTGAGGA
>DAOLFC010000120.1:0-11971 GCA_035326505.1 Arachnia sp. | reverse complement strand
CCCAAGACCCGAACCCCACGACCACACACAGGGCGGGCATCCCGGGTGCTGAGGAGCCCTTCGAGACGGGCGCGGGGCGCCCTCCTCAGGGACCACGAGGGACGAGCGTCTCGAAGTGCAGGGACCCGTGAACAGGTCCCCATGGAATGCAGCGTGGCGCTTTGCGCCCCCTCCTGAATGTCGAGACGCCCATGCCGGCGGCCGGCGCCTATCTTGGAGGCGTCTATCGTGGACAGAAGGACTCCCGGGCAAGGTGCGGAACGTCGGCCACCTGCTAGCCTCGGAAAGCGGGGGCGCGACCGCACGGGCCGTCCCGGAGACAGGGCGAGCCAGCAACAGGGCGAGCCGGAAACAGGGTGAGACCGTGGGGAGACACCGCGACTCGGTGAGCATGAAGGACGTGGCGGCGCTGGCCCGCGTCTCGATCGGCACCGTCTCCAACGTCCTCAATTCCCCCGACCTGGTGGCGGAGGCCACCCGGCAGCGCGTCGAGGACGCCATCCGGGAGCTGGGTTGGGTGCGCAACGAGTCCGCCCGCCAACTGCGCGCCGGCCACAGCCGCTCCATAGGAATGGTCGTGATGGACATCGCGAACCCGTTCTTCGCCGACGTGGTGCGCGGGGCCGAGGACGTCCTCTACGAGCAGCGGTACTCCGTCCACATCGGCAACAGCGACCAGCGCACCGCTCGGGAGTCGACCCTTCTGGACAACTTCCAGGAGCAGCGGGTCCGCGGCGTCCTCGTCGCCCCCATCGGCCCCGACGCGGTGGAGCACGCCGCCCGGCTGCGGCAGCGCGACATCCCCGTCGTGCTGCTGGATCGCGCCGCCGGGGTCGCAGACTTCTGCACCGTCGGCGCCGACGACGTCGAAGGGGGCCGGCTCGCCGGCGCCCATCTCCTGGCGCAGGGCCACCGCCGGATCGCGATGGTCGGCGGGCCGGGCGACCTGCCCCAGATCCGCGACCGCCGCCTGGGCTTCGACCTCGCGCTCCGCGACACGCCGGAGGCCTCCGTCCTGGTGATCTCGACCGACCTGCTCGACGTCGCCTGCGGCCTGCGCGCCGCCTCCGAGATCCTGCTGCTGTCCGACGCGGAGCGCCCCACGGCGGTGTTCGCCGCCAACGACCTGCTCGCCATCGGGCTGCTCCAGAGCTTCGTCCAAGCGGGCGTCCGGGTGCCGGAGGACATGGCCATCGTCGGCTACGACGACATCGCCTTCGCCTCCGCCGCGGCCGTGCCCCTGTCGTCGGTGCGGCAGCCCCGCGCCGAGCTGGGCGCACAGGCCGCGCGGTTGCTCTTCGATGAGATCCGCGACGCGGACTCGGGAACCCCGCACGAGCACCGCACCGTGCGGATGACCCCCGAGCTGATCGTCCGGCAGTCCTCGGCCCGCCCCCGGAGGGCGTAGCCCGGTCGCCAGCCCCCGGCCCACCGCCGCTCCGCTCCATCGTCAGATGTTCCACCGTGGACGGTGCAACCTCTGACGACGGAGCCCGAAACCGTCGTGACCGAATCGTTATCTCCGCGTCCTTGACAGCTCTCCCCCGGCCCGCCTAATCTTGAGGTGTTCTAATGGAACGTTTCAATCCAGCGGCGAGGAGGGCGCGGATGAGTATTGACAGGGGCACCCCCACTCTCTGCCTCAGAGGGGTATCCAAGAGCTTCGGCGCCGTCGCGGCGCTGCGCGACGGTCAGTTGGAGCTGCGCTCCGGGTCGATCCACGCCCTGGTGGGTGAGAACGGCGCCGGCAAATCGACGCTCGTCAAGATCATGGCCGGCGTGCATACGCGCGACACCGGGGACTTCGAGTTCGAAGGACGAGGCGTCGAGTTCCGCAACACCGCGGAGTCCAAGGCGGCGGGCATCGCCGTCATCTACCAGGAGCCCACCCTCTTCCCCGACCTCTCGGTGACGGAGAACATCTTCATGGGCCGCCAGCCCGTCGACCGGTTCCGCCGCATCGACCGCCCGGCGATGCGCGCCGAGGTCGCGGGGCTGATGCAGCGGCTCGGGGTGTCCATCGACCCCGACCGTCCGGCCCAGGGCCTCTCCATCGCCGACCAGCAGATCATCGAGATCGCCAAGGCCATCTCGCTCGACGCCAAGGTGCTGATCATGGACGAGCCCACCGCGGCGCTGTCCGGGGTCGAGGTGGAGCGGCTGTTCACCGTCGCGCGCAGCCTGCGCGACGAGGGGCGCGCCCTGATGTTCATCTCGCACCGCTTCGAAGAGGTCTTCTCGCTGTGCGACACCATCACCGTGATGCGCGACGGCGCCTACGTCTCCACGGTCGCCACGCAGGACACCACCGTCCCGGAGATCGTCCGGATGATGGTGGGCCGCAACGTCGACGAGCTCTTCCCCAAGTTCGCGTCGACCATCGGCGACGTCGTGCTGCGGGTGCGCGGCCTCACCTTCCCCGGCAAGTTCGCCGACATCGACTTCGACGTGCATGCCGGCGAGATCGTCGCCCTCGCCGGGCTGGTGGGGGCCGGTCGCTCCGAGGTGGCGCGCGCGGTCTTCGGCGTCGACCCCTACTCCTCGGGCGAGGTGCTGCTCAAGGGCGAACCGCTTCCCGCGGGCAAGCCGGCCGCGGCGATGCGGGCCGGGATCGGCTTCGTCCCGGAGGACCGGCGCCAGCAGGGCCTGGTGCTGGAGGCCGGCGTGGCCACCAACATCACCGACGCCATCCGCGGCGACCTGACCAAGGCCGGCCTGATCACCCGGAAGGCGGAGAACACGGCCGCCCGCACCTGGGCCACGGCGCTCGAGGTCAAGTGCAACGCGCTGGACACCCTCGCCGGCACCCTATCCGGCGGGAACCAGCAGAAGGTGGTGCTGGCCAAGTGGCTGGCCGCCAACCCGATCCTGCTGATCATCGACGAGCCCACCCGCGGCATCGACGTCGGCACCAAGTCGGAGGTCCACCGCCGGATGTCGCACCTGGCCAGCCACGGCATGGCGATCCTGATGATCTCCTCCGAACTGCCCGAGGTGCTCGGCATGGCCGACCGCGTCCTCGTGATGCACGAGGGCCGGCTGACCGCCACCCTGTCCCGCGACGAGGCGACCCCCGAATCGGTCATGTTCGCCGCCACGCACGCCCCCAAGGAGATCCCGGCATGACCGCGACCGACCTGGCCAAGCCCCCGACGAAGAGCATCGGCTCCCGCGTCCTGGACCTGCTGCGCCGCAGAGAGACCTCGATCCTGATCGCCGTCGTGCTGGTGGTCGTCGCGGCCACCGCGATGAGCCCCACCTTCGTGTTCAGCCCCGACGGCTGGCGCAACCTGCTGCTGAACCCCGCGATCTACATGGTGCTCGCGGTCGGCGTCGCCTTCGTCATCATCGCCCGCTCGGTCGACCTGTCCGTCGGGTCGACCATGGGCCTGACCGCCTTCCTGATCGGCACCCTCTACCTCGCCTGGCCGGATATGCCGGTGGTCGTCGCCTTCCTCGCGGGGACGGCCTTCGGCGCGGCGCTGGGCCTGATCAACGGGGCGCTGATCGCCGTGGCGAAGGTGCCCGGCATGGTGATCACCCTCGGCACGATGTACATCTACCGCGGCATCAACATCATGTGGGCGGGCACCACGCGGATCAACGCGTCGCAGATGGGCGAGAGCTTCCTCGCCTTCGGCAACGCGCGGCTGCTCGGTGTGCCGACCCTCACCATCCTCGCGGTGGCGGTGCTGATCGTCGCCGCCTGGTACCTGCACAACATCCGCTCCGGGCGCGAGCTTTACGCCATCGGCTCCGCCCCGGCCGCCGCCGAGCTCTACGGGCTTCCCGTCGGGCGCCGGATGCTGATGACCTTCGTCCTGTCGGGTGCGCTGGCCGGGCTGGCCGGCGTGATGTTCGCGGCCCGCTACGGCACGATCGCCTCCAACGCGGGCGTCGGCTATGAGCTCCAGGCCATCGGCGCCGCCGTGATCGGCGGGGTCTCGATCAGCGGAGGCGTCGGCACCGCCATCGGCGCCGCCTTCGGCGCGATCCTGCTGGCGACGATCAACTCCGCGCTGCCGGTGCTCGGCATCCCCTCGCTGTGGCAGCGGGCCGTGGTCGGCGTGCTCATCCTGGGCGCGATCATCCTCGACCGGGTGCTCGCCGTCCGGCAGAACCGCAAACTCATCGCAGAAAGGATGGAGTCGTGAGCGCATCCATCGCGACCACCGGGTCCGCGCTCTACCCCGAATACGGCCAGCCGGCATGGAAGCGGGTGCTCCTCACCCGCGAGATGGCCATCGTCGGCCTGCTGGTGGCGACGCTGCTCGTGGCCGCCCTCCTGGTCCCGCACTTCGCCGACCGGCTCACCGTCTACAACCTGCTGCGCGACATGTTCGCGACGCTGCTGATCGCGCTGCCCATGGCGCTGGTGATGATCACCGGCGACATCGACATCTCGGTGGGCTCCATGGTGGGCCTGTCCTGTTCGGTTCTCGGCCTGCTCTTCACCGCGGGGCTCCCGTTCGAGCTGGCGATGGTGATCGTGCTGGTCATCGGCGCGCTGGGCGGCCTGCTCAACGGCGTGCTGGTGGCCAAGGTGGGGCTGCCGGCGCTGGCGGTGACCATCGGCACCATGGCGCTGTTCCGCGGCATCGCGGTCGGGCTGCTCGGCACCTCGACCGTCACCGGCTTCCCCGAGGCGTGGACCAATCTCACCAAGTACGAGATCGGGCGCACCGGCATCCCCTTCATGATCGTCTTCTACCTGGTGCTGCTGGCCGCGTTCATCCTGCTGCTGCACTTCAGCCGCTTCGGCCGCGGGGTCTACGCGATCGGCCTCAACTCGGAGGCCGCCGTCTTCTCCGGCGTCGACAGCGACCGCATCCGGATCACGCTGTTCGTCCTGGCCGGGACGATGTCCGCCCTCGGCGGCATCTACTGGACCCTGCTGCGCGGCACCGCGCGCGGCGACATCGGCGACGGCCTGGAGCTCCAGGTGATCGCGGCCGTCGTGCTCGGCGGCGTCTCCGTCTTCGGCGGCGTCGGCGCGCTCTACGGCGTCGTCGCGGGCGTGCTGCTGATCGGCACCCTGTCCAGCGCGCTGCGGCTGATGGGCGTCACCGCCGAGGTGATCAAGATCATCACCGGCGTGCTGCTGATCGGCTCCGTCGTGCTCGGCGCCCTGTTCACCACCCTCAAGAGCCGGCGCAAGCGACCGAAGCCTGCGGCCGGCTGACACCACCGCCCACGGGCCCTCGCACCGGGCGCGGGCTCCCCTTCCCCACACAGACCATCCGAATACAGACCACCCGAATCGACCCCACATCCATCCCGCCGGCCAATGAGGACCGGGGGCGAACAACCCGAAAGGAACCGAGATGAAGTTCAAGAAGACGGCCGCACTGCTGTCGGTGACCGCCCTGATGCTGGCCAGCGCCTGCACGACCCCCACCGACACCCCCACCAACGGCGGCACGCAGGGCGCCACCGATACCCCCGGGGAGGCCGGCGGCGACATCACGATGACGATCCTGCCGAAGAACCTGGGCAACCCGTACTTCGAGACCTCGACGAAGGGCGCCCAGGCGGCGGCCGACAAGCTCGGCATCAAGACCGAGCTGGTGGGCCCGGCCGAGGCCGCGGCCGACGCCCAGGTGCAGTACATCGAGACCGCCACCCAGCAGAAGGTCAGCGCGATCCAGATCTCCGCCAACGACCAGACCGCGCTCTGCGACTCGATCGAGGCCGCCCGCGCCGCCGGGATCAAGGTCGTCACCTTCGACTCCGACGCCCCCACCTGCCGCGACCTGTTCATCAACCAGGCCACCTCCGAGGGCATCGCCAAGACCCTGACCGAGATGGCCGTCGAGCAGGCCGGAGGCTCCGGCGAGATCGCCATCCTGTCGGCCACCGCCAACGCCACCAACCAGAACGCCTGGATCGAGGCGATGAAGGCCGATCTCGAGGCCAACCACCCCGACATCACGCTGGTCGACGTCGTCTTCGGCGACGATCAGGACCAGAAGTCCTTCGACGAGACCGCGTCGCTGATCCAGAAGTACCCGAACCTCAAGGTGATCGTCGCGCCGACCACCGTCGGCATCGCCGCGGCGGCCCGCTACGTCTCCACCTCTGACGCCAAGGGACGCGTCCTGGTCACCGGCCTCGGCACGCCCAACGACATGCGCTCCTACATCGCCGACGGCACCACCACCGAGTTCGCGCTCTGGAACCCCGAGGAGCTCGGCTACCTCACCACCTTCGCCGCCGCGGCGCTGGTGGAGGGCACCATCACCGGCGCCGAGGGCGACACCTTCGACGCGGGCGACCTGGGCGAGTACACCGTCGGGGCCGACGCCACCGTGCTGCTGGGCGATCCCTACCGGTTCAACGCCGACAACATCGACGACTTCAACTTCTGATCTCCCCGTCTTCTGACATCTCCGCCTTCTGACCTCCCCGCCCGGCCGGGGGCCTTCACCCCGGCCGGGCCCACTCCTCTCCCCCTTTCCCTTTTCCCTCGAAGGACGCGCGCGATGACCACCTTTGCCGATATCACTGAGAAGCTCGCCGAGCAGGCGATCGAACTGCCGTCGTGGGCCTTCGGGAACTCGGGCACCCGGTTCAAGGTGTTCGGCACTCCCGGGACCCCCCGCACGGTGCAGGAGAAGATCGCCGACGCCGCCCAGGTCCACGCCTACACCGGACTGGCCCCCACCGTCGCCCTGCACATCCCGTGGGACAAGGTCGACGACTACGCCGCGCTGGCCGCCTTCGCGCAGGAGCACGGCGTGCGGCTGGGCACCATCAACTCCAACACCTTCCAGGACGACGTCTATAAGTTCGGCTCCCTCACCCACGAGGACGACGCGGTGCGCCGGCGGGCGATCGACCACCACCTCGAGTGCATCGACATCATGGACGCCACGGGCTCCCGCGACCTCAAGATCTGGCTGGCCGACGGGTCGAACTACCCCGGCCAGGCCGACCTGCGCGGGCGCCAGGATCGGCTGGCCGACTCGCTGGCGACGATCTACGACCGGCTCGGCCCGGAGCAGCGCCTGGTCCTCGAGTACAAGTTCTTCGAGCCCGCGTTCTATCACACCGACGTGCCGGACTGGGGCACCTCCTACGCGCAGTGCGCGGCGCTCGGCCCGCAGGCCCTGGTGTGCCTGGACACCGGCCACCACGCCCCCGGCACCAACATCGAGTTCATCGTCATGCAGCTGCTGCGGCTGGGCAAGCTGGGCGCGTTCGACTTCAACTCCCGCTTCTACGCCGACGACGACCTGATCGTCGGCGCGGCCGATCCGTTCCAGCTGTTCCGCATCCTCTACGAGGTGATCCGCGGCGGCGGCTACGGGAACGACTCCGAGGTGGCCTTCATGCTCGACCAGTGCCACAACGTCGAGGACAAGATCCCCGGCCAGATCCGCTCCGTGCTCAACGTGCAGGAGCTCACCGCGAAGGCCCTGCTCGTCGACGCCGAGGCGCTGGCCGCGGCGCAGCGCGCGCACGACGTGCTGGGCGCGCACCAGGTGTTCGTCGACGCGTTCTACACCGACGTCCGCGCCGACCTCGCGCGGTGGCGCGAGTCGCGCGGCCTGCCGGGCGACCCGATGGCGGCCTTCGCCGCCTCCGGCTACCTCGCGCGGATCGCCGACGAGCGCGTCGGCGGAACCCAGGCCGGCTGGGGCGCCTGATGCGCGTCCGGTTCCGGGTCGGGCGGAGACGCGAGGCGGGCGCGGCATGAGCGGCGCCTCCGTCACGGCCTTCGCCGCCGCCGACCTCGGCGCCTCCAGCGGCCGGGTGATCCTGGGCACGCTGGCCGAGGGCCGGTTTCGGCTCGACGAGGTGAGCCGGTTCGCCAACGGACCGGTCGCCACCCCCACCGGCCTGCGCTGGGACGCCACCGGGCTGTGGCGCCACATCCGCGACGGCTTCCGGGAGGCGCAGCGCCGGGCCGGGTCGCTGGGCGCCGGGTCTCTGGGCGCCGTGGCGGTGGACACCTGGGGCGTCGACTACGGCCGCCTCGACGCCGCCGGCCGGCTCCTGGCCGAGCCCTTCCACTACCGCGACGACCGCACGGCGACGATCCCGGAGCGGCTGTTCGAGGGCCTGCCCGCCGCGGACCTCTACGCGGTGGCCGGCGTGCAGACCCAGCCCTTCAACACCGTCTTCCAGCTGATCGCCGAGGACGGCGACTGGGACGAGGTCTCGCGCCTCCTGCTGATGCCCGACCTGTTCTCCTTCTGGCTGAGCGGCCGGAGCATCGCGGAGGTCACCATGGCGTCCACCACCGGGCTGCTGGACGTGCGGCGCCGCGCCTGGTCGACGACGATCTGCACCCACCTGGAGCGCGCGCACGGCGTCCCCGCCGCGCGGATCCTCCCCGAACTGGTCGAGCCGGGCACGGTGCTGGCCGACACCCTGCCCGGGGTGCTCGACGCACCCGTGCCGGTGGTGGCCGTGGCCGGCCACGACACCGCGTCGGCCGTCGTCGCGATCCCCGCCACCACGCCCGACTTCGCCTTCATCTCCTCGGGCACCTGGTCGCTGGTGGGGCTGGAGCTGCCGTCCCCCGTGCTCACCGAGGAGAGCCGGCGGGAGAACTTCACCAACGAGCTCGGCGTCGACGGCACCGTGCGCTACCTGAAGAACGTGATGGGCCTGTGGGTGCTGAACGAGTCGGTGCGCACCTGGCGGGAGGGCGGCCTCGATGTCGACCTCGCGGGCCTGCTGGCCGCTGCCGAGCGGCACCCCGGCCTGCGCTGCGTGATCGACATGAACGACGAGCGCCTGCTCGCGCCGGGCGACATGCCGCGGCGGCTGCGGGAGCTGGCCGCCGAGAGCGGCCAGCGTCTCGGCGAGGACCCCGCCGAGGTCACGCGCTGCATCCTCGACTCCCTCGCCCTGGCCTATCGCGGCGCCATCCGCACCGCCTGCCGGCTGGCCGGCCGGGAGGTGCGCGTCGTCCACATCGTCGGCGGGGGCGTCCAGAACCGCTTTCTGTGCCGGCTGACCGCCGACGCCACGGGGCTGCCCGTGATCGCGGGGCCGGCCGAGGGCACCGCGCTCGGCAACCTGCTGGTGCAGGCCCGGGCGTGCGGGGCGCTGACCGGCGGCCTGGAGGCGCTGCGCCGGGTGGCCGTCGCCTCCTCCGACCTCGCCCGCTACGAGCCCGGCGCGCTCGGCCTCTCCCCGGAGCACTGGGACGCCGCCGAGCGCCGGCTGGCCGCCCGCACCCCGGGACACACACCTGAAGACACGACTGGCGCGCAGACACCGCCCGCACGATAGGATCACCCCATGACTGTTAACGTTAACAGCCTCCCGGTTGTCAACACCCACGTCCACTTCCCGCCCAACTTCTCGGCCTTCGCCACCGTCGACGACGCGATCGACGCGGCGGTCGCCGAGTCGGTGGCGGCGATCGGCATCTCCAACTTCTACGACCAGCAGGTCTACTCGCGCTTCGCCGAGCGGGCCGCGGAGGCGGGCATCGTCGCGCTGTTCGGGCTGGAGTTCATCACCCTCGATCCCGAGCTGGAGGCCGCCGGGGCGCGGGTCAACGATCCCGCCAACCCGGGCCGGATCTACCTCTGCGGCAAGGGCATCTCGGCCGCCGGTCCGCGCACCGAGCAGGCCCGGGCCACCGCGGCGAAGATCCGCGAGGCCAACGACGCGCGGGCCGAGGCGATGGTCTCCCGGGTGGCCGAGCACTTCGCCGCCCACGGGTTCGACACCGGCGTCACCGCCGCCTCCGTCGCGGAGCAGGTCGCCGGCCGCGCCGACGTGCCGTCCTCGTGGGTGTCGCTGCAGGAGCGCCACATCGCCGCCGCCTTCCAGGAGGCGCTGGCCGAACTCCCGCGCGACGAGCGGGCGGCCGTGCTGGAGCGCGCCTACGGCCGGGCGTCGGGGGTGGACCCGGACGACGCCGGGGCGCTCCAGGCCGAGCTCCGCTCGCGGCTGCTCAAGGCCGGCACCCCCGGATTCGTCGCGGAGGCGCCGCTGAGCTTCGCGGAGGCGCGCGCGCTGGTCCTCGCCAGCGGCGGCATCCCCACCTATCCGATCATCGCCGACGGCGCGCCCCCGCCCAGCGCCTTCGAGTATCCGCCCGCCGGGCTGGCCGACCGGCTGCGCGAGCGGGGCATCCACGCGGCCGAGCTGATCCCCCTGCGCAACGCCTCCGCGATGGTCGACGAGTACGTCTCCGCCCTCACCGCGGCCGGGCTGGTCGTCGTGGCCGGCACGGAGCACAACACCCCCGAGCGGATCGCCTACCAGCCGTCGTGCGCCGACGGGCCGCTCTCCGACGCCGCGCGCGCCGCGTTCTGGGAGGGCGCGTGCATCGTCGCGGCCCACCAGAGTCTGGTCGCCGCGGGGCAACCGGGCTACGTCGACGCGAACGGCGACCTCGTCGGCGACGATCCCGCCGCCCGGCGGGCGGAACTGGCCGCGCTCGGGGCCCGCCTGATCACCACACCCTCGTCCTCGGACGCGGGCACGCCGAAGGAGGACCGCGCATGAGCCCCGACCTGACCGAACAGCGCCTGACCGAACAGCTGATCGAGGTCGCCAACCACTACGGCGCCGATCCCGAGTATTCGCGCGCCGGCGGCGGCAACGCCAGCGCGAAGATCGACGGCGTGCTGCACATCAAGCCCAGCGGGGTGCCGCTGGCCACCCTCACGGCCGGCGACCTCGTGCCGCTGCGCATCGACGTGCTGCTCGACGCGCTGGTCTCCGACGAGGAGGGGGAGGGCGATCCGGTCCGGGCCGCGGCGGCCAGGGCGCTGGTGCGCGACACCGGCCGCCGGCCGAGCGTCGAGATCCTCTTCCACGCCCTCATCCCCGACGCGCTCGTGCTGCACACCCACCCCCTGGTGGCCAACGCGCTCACCTGCAACGCCGAGGCGGAGCGGCTCGCGACCGAGCTGCTGGGCGACGACGCGGTGCTCGTCGACTACATCGATCCCGGGGTCCCGCTGGCCCGGGGCGTCGCGGCGGCCCGCGAGGCCTACACCGCGCGCACCGGCCGCCCCGCGCCGGGCATCACCCTGCTGCGCAACCACGGCATCATCGTCTCCGGCGACACCGCCGCGCAGATCCACGAGCGCTCCGAGCGGGTCACCGGCGCGATCCGCGCGGCGATCGACGCCGTTCCTGAGCCCGTCGCGCCCGCCCTCGACGAGGACCGGCTGGCCCGGGTCCGCTCGGCGGTGGCGCCCACGCTGCGCGGCCTGCTCGGCGACGACCGCGCGCTGCCGGTGGTGACCTCGGACGCCGGCGACCTGGTGCGCGGCGTCACGCTCACCCCCGCGGGCGACGCGATCCTCAGCGGCGGGCCGCTGATCCCCGACCAGATCGTCTACGCGGGCTCGCTGCCCGCGGTGCTGCGGCTGGACGACCCCGCCGATCCCACCGACCCGGCCGCGGCCGCGACAGCCGCCGTCGAGGAGTTCCGCGCCCGATACGGCAAGGACCCGGTGATCGTCGTCGTCCCCGGCCTGGTGGCCTTCGGCGTCGGCAAGGATCTCGCCTCCGCGCGCACGGCGCTCCGCACCTTCACCGACGCCCTCCGGGTGGCGCGCGACGCCGAGCGGATCGGCACGGTCAGGGTGATGTCGGCCGTCGAGCGCGGCTTCATCGAGAACTGGGAGGCGGAGGCCTACCGCAAGTCGGTGGCCGCGTCGCAGGCCTCCGGCCGGCTGGACGGCAAGGTGGTCATGGTCACCGGCGCGGCGCAGGGCTTCGGCCTGGGCATCGCGCAGCAGCTCGTCGCGCAGGGCGCCTCCCTGGTGCTCGCCGACCTCAACCTCGCCGGCGCCGAGGCCCAGGCGGCCGAGATGTGCGCCGAGCACGGGGCGGGCCGGGCCGTCGCGGTGCGCATCGACGTCTCCGACGAGCACTCCTGCCTGGCCGCCGTCGCGGAGACCGTGGGCGTGTTCGGCGGCGTCGACGTGTTCATCTCCAATGCCGGCGTGCTGCGCGCCGAGTCGGTGTTCACCCAGCCGGTGGCCGA
>DAOLFC010000119.1:0-12004 GCA_035326505.1 Arachnia sp. | reverse complement strand
GCTCCTCGTTGATCTTGTGGTAGACCACCTCGGACTCGTACTGCGCGGCGACGCCCGCGACGAGGCGGGCCTTCTCGGCCTCCGGGATGCCCAGCCGGTCGTAGGTGTTCTTGATGTCCTCGGGAAGGTCCTCCCAGGTCTGGGCCTGCTTCTCAGTGGAGCGCACGAAGTACTTGATGTTGTCGAAATCGATGTCGCTGAGATCCGCGCCCCAGTTGGGCATGGGCTTCCTGCCGAAGAGCTTCAGGCCCTTCAACCGGAGATCGAGCATCCACTGCGGCTCGTTCTTCAGCTGGGAGATGTTGGTCACGACGGCCTCGTTCAGGCCGCGCTGAGCGGCGGCGCCGGCGGTGTCCTTGTCGTGCCAGCCCCACTGGTAGTTCGAGAGAGCCTCGATGTGCTCGTCCTGCGTGGCACCGGTGCCCGGCGCCTGCGGCATGGTCTGCGTCATATCGTCACTTTCTTCTTCGGAATCTGGGGCGTGGGGAGCCGGCGCGGCACATGGGTGGTACACACGCCGTCCCCGTGGGCAATGGTGGCGAGGCGCTGCACGTGGCTGCCGAGCAGCCGGGAGAACAACTGGGTCTCCACCTCGCACAGCAGAGGGTACTCCGCCGCCACATGGGCGATCGGGCAATGATGCTGCAGCAACTGGTCGCCGGAGGCCACCGGGCGCACCGACGGCGCGTAGCCGTCGATCCCCAGGGCGGCCACCAGCAGTTCCATCGCCGTGGCGTCGGGATGCTCCTCGCGGGCGGTCAAGTAGCGGTGCTCGATCCCTTCGGCTCGCTCGGCGGCCAGTTCCTGCAAGGCCGTGGGCCCGGCGAGATCGAGCAGCTGCCGGATGGCCGACAGCGCCAGTTCGTCGTAGGCCTGCCGGAACTCGTTGCGTCCTTCGTCGGTGAGCGAGAACACCTTTGACGGACGCCCCCTGCCTCGGGCACCATAGACACGCTGCTCCCGCGAGGTGAGCGTGCCGTCGTCGAGGAGAGCACTCAGGTGCCGACGGATGGCGGCGGGGGTGAGCGAGAGCTTCTCCGCCAGCTCCTTGGCGGTTTGGGGTCCGTCATTGAGGATCAGGTTGATCACTCGTTGCCTCGTGGGCGTTTCTTCGACGTCAGTCGTTCCGGTCACGCACCACACCTCCTCGCATTTTGCAAAGCCCAGTCTTGTCTTTTCTGAGCATACTTTCAAGCAAGGGTGGCCTAAGAGGTTAGGGTCACCTAATATGCCCCTCCTGGCGACGCGCTCGCCTCCCGCCGGACGCGCGAACACCGTCCGCGGGACCCACTAGGCTGTCGGAGTGGCAGTGTTGGACGCGCGTGATGTCAGGTTGGCCTTCGGCTCCACCCGCGCCCTCGACGGGCTGACGATTCGGGCGGAGGCGGCCGCAGTGACCGCTCTGCTGGGCCCGAACGGCGCCGGGAAAACGACCTTCATCCGCTGCTGCACGGCGCTCGCGCGACCGGACTCCGGCAGCCTCACCGTGTTCGGCAGCCCGCCCGGCTCCCCGGAGGTGCTGGCCCGGATCGGGTTGATGCCGCAGTCGACGGGGGCCTGGTCGGGGATCCGCGCGGGCGAGCTGCTGCGCTACCTGGCCCGGCTCTACGACAACCCGCAGCCGCTGCCCGAGCTCATGGCCCTGCTCGGCATCGACGATTTCACGGACACTCCCTATCGACGGCTGTCCGGCGGCCAGCAGAAGGCCCTCAACCTGGCCGGGGCGCTCGTCGGCCGACCGTCGCTGGTGTTCCTCGACGAGCCCACCGCCGGGCTCGATCCCCGCGCCCGGCGCCTCACCTGGGACGTGATCGGCATGGCGCGCGACGCGGGAGTCGCGGTCGTGCTGACCACCCACGACATGACGGAGGCCGAACGGCTCGCCGATCAGGTCTACATCGTCGACCGCGGCGCCGTGCGCGCCGAGGGAAGCGTCGCCCAGCTCGCCGCCGGCGGCGGCCTCGAAGGGGCCTACCTGCGTCACACCGGAGGAAACACGCCGTGACCCTCGACTTCCACCCGGCCGCCCGCCCCGCCCCCGCGCGCCAGCGCGTGATCGCCCATGCCACCACCGAAGCGCGGCTGATCGTGCGCAATGGCGAGCAGCTGGTCCTCGCACTGGTGATCCCGCTCGCCCTCCTGATCGTCGCCCGGTTCTTCGGCGATCGCTTCGGCATCGACGCCCAGGCGGTGGCCCCGTCGGTGCTGAGCCTCGCGATGTGGTCCACCTGCCTGACCACCCTGGCGATCGCCACCGGGTTCGAGCGCCGCTACCACGTGCTGGAGCGCATGGCCGCCACCCCGCTGGGCAAGCCCGGGGTGCTGCTGGGCAAGGCGCTCGGCATCGCGGCCATCGCAGCCGGCCAGGCCCTGGTGCTGACCGCCGCCGGCCTCGCTCTCGGCTGGAGACCGCAGCCGACGGTGCCGGCGCTCGCCGTGTCCGCTCTCACCGCCATCCTGGCGATGGCGGCCTTCGCCGGCCTGGCGCTCGTCCTGGCCGGATCGCTGCGCCCGGAGGCCACCCTGGCCGTCGCCAACCTGCTCTACCTCGTCGGGATGCCCCTCGGCATCCTGATCCCCGTCGCGGCCTATCCCTCGTGGGTGCAGCCGGCGCTCTCCGCCCTGCCGACCGCGGCGCTCGGCGAGGCGATGCGCGCCGCCGCCGACGGCACGGCGCTGCTGTGGCCCCCGGCGGTCGCCGCGGTCTGGGCCGTGGTTTTCTGGTTCCTCACCCGGAAGGTCTTCTCGTGGACGTCCTAGCCAAGATCATCACCGGACGACGGGCGATGCTCGCCTGGCTGTGGGCGTCGCTGATCTGCAACATGGGGATCATCGTGACCGGGGCCGTGGTCCGTCTCACCGGATCGGGGCTCGGCTGCCCCACCTGGCCGAAATGCACCGACGCGTCCTACGTGCCGCACCCCGAACTGGGCCTGCACGGCGTGATCGAGTTCGGCAACAGGACCCTCACCTTCGTCCTGATGATCGCGGCGCTCGGGGCGTTCCTCAGCGTGTGGCGCACGCTCGGGCGCGGGAAGCTCTGGTGGCTGACCCTCGGCATCGGCCTGGGCATCCCGTTCCAGGGCGTGATCGGGGGCTTCACCGTCTGGAGCGGCCTGAACCCCTTCGTCGTGGCGCTGCACCTGCTGCTCTCCGTCGCGTTGATCGTGCTGTGCGTCTGGGCCCTGTTCCTGGGCTACGGCGCCGTCCCCACCCGCGTATCCGCGGGCCGGCGGCTCCTGGCCGTCGCCACCTTCGCCCTCACCATGGTGTCGATCTGGGTGGGCACGGTGGTGACCGGGTCGGGGCCCCACGCGGGCGACGCCGACGCTCCCCGCACCGGTTTCGAGATCGAGTTCGTCGCCAAGCTGCACGGCATCAGCGCGTGGCTGGTGGTGCTGGCGACCGTCGCCTACCTGATCGCCATGCGGAGCCTCCGGGGCACCCTCGCTCGCCGCTCCTCGCTGTGGCTGCTCGCCGCGGTGCTCGCGCAGGGGGCGATCGGCTATATCCAGTACTTCGCCGGCCTGCCGCTGACCGTCGTCATCCTGCACATGATCGGGCTCCCGATCGTCACCGCGGCCGCGGCCACGGTGCTCTTCAGCTCCACCCGCTCCTCCACCCAGCCCGGAAGGCCCGCCCCATGAACCCGATCCTGCGCCTCGACCTGCCCTACCGGCTCCCGGACTTCGCGAACGCGACCCCCGCCGACTATCGCGCGGCGATCGAGGAGGGCATGGCCGTTCAGCTCGCCGGCCTCGCCGCGCTCCGCGACGACACCGCGCCGGCGACCGTCGAGAACGTGCTGGGCGCCTGGGAGGACGCGGAGGCCGTGCTGCGGCGTGCGCTGAATGCCTTCTACGCCGTCCACGGCTCCGACGCCATCCCCGAGATCGAGGCGATCGACGAGGAGATGGCGCCGCGCCTGGCGGAGCACGACGACGCGATCTTCCTCGACCGTGCCCTCTACGCCCGGCTCGGGAGCCTGTGCGCCCGCATCGACGACGGCGAGGTCTCCGCCGACGAGCAGGACCGGTTCGCCCTCGACGAGCTGCTGCGCGCCTTCCGCCGCGCCGGCGTCGCGCTCGGCGACGAGGACCAGGCGCACCTGAGGGAGCTGAACCGCCGGCTGGCGGAGCTGTCCAGCAGCTTCGAGCGCCTCAACCGCGAGGCCCGCAACGCGGGCGGCTTCCTGGTCACAGAGGCCGATCTCGACGGCCTGAGCGTCGCGGAGAAGCAGGCCCTGCTCGGGGACGACGGCCGCTACCGGCTGGAGCTGGTCAACACCACCCAGCAACCGGTGGCGGCCAAGCTCGCCGACGCGGACGTGCGCCGGCGCCTGCACGAGGCCTCCACCCAGCGCGCGCTCGACGGGGACGTCGACACCCGCGCCGTGCTGCTGGAGACCGCGCGCACCCGGGCCGAGCGGGCGAACCTGCTCGGCTACCCGAACCACGCGCAGATCGTCGCCGAGTCGGGCTGCGCGAAGAGCACCGACGCGATCCTGGAGATGCTGGTTCCGCTCGCCCAGGCGGCGCTGGCGAAGGCGCGCGAGGAGGCCGGAGAGCTGCGCGCCCGCTACGCGGAGCTGAACCCCGGCGCCGAGTTCACGGCGGCCGACTGGGCCTTCGTCGAGGCCGTCGTGCGACGCGAGCGCTTCGCCTTCGACGAGTCCGACGTGGCCGAGTACCTCCAGGTGAAGGAGGTGCTCGCCGCGGTCTACGCCGCCGCGGAGGAGTTGTACGGCCTCACCTTCCACGCCCGGGAGGATCTCGTCGGGCACGTCCCCGATGCTCAGGTCTACGAGGTCCACGACGCCGGCGGCGCGGTCATCGGGCTGTTCGTGATGGACTTCTGGAGCCGGCCCACCAAGCAGGGCGGCGCCTGGATGAGCAATCTGGTCGATCAGTCCACCCGCGACGGCGCGCTGCCCGTGGTGACCAACAACTGCAACTACTCCCCCAGCACCACGACGATCAGCTGGGACGACGTGATCACCATGTTCCACGAGTTCGGCCACGCGCTGCACGGGCTGCTCGCGGACAGCCGCTACGCGTCGCGCTCCGGCGCCAACACCCCGCGCGACTTCGTCGAGTTCCCCAGCCAGGTCAACGAGCACTGGGCCTGGACGCCGGGACGGGTGCTGCCCGCCGAATGGGTGGAGCGGCTGACCGAGGCCAGCAAGTTCGGCCAGGGCTACGCGACGGCGGAGACGGAGATCTCCTCGCTGCTCGACCTGGTGTGGCACACCACGCCGCTCGACGAGCTCCCCGGTTCCCCGGATGAGGTGGAGGCCTTCGAACAGGAGGCGCTGGCGCGCTTCGGCCTGGTGGAGCCGCTGGTTCCGCCGCGCTACCGCTCGCAGTACTTCGCCCACATCTGGGGCGGCGGCTACGCGGCCAGCTACTACGGCTACGCCTGGGCGAAGGTGATGGATGCCGACGCCGTGGCCTGGTTCGACGAACAGGAGGACCTGCGCGAGGCCGGAGAGCACTTCCGCCGCACCCTGCTGGCCCCCGGCGGCTCCGTCGACGCGATGGAGACCTACCGTCGCTTCCGCGGCCGCGATCCTCGGATCCAGCCGCTGCTGGAGCGGCTCGGGCTCACCCTCTGAGTGGCGGTCAGCGGACCTTGATGCTGCTGCGCGAGGTCTTCGCGGTGGTGGCGAAGCCGGCCTTCGTTCCGGTCACCTTCACGCTGATCCGCTTGCCCTTGTCGGCGGCCGCGAGCTTGTAGGCGGGGGCGGTCGCGCCGCTGATCGCCTTGCCGTCGCGCAGCCACTGGTAGCTGAGCGCCACCTGCGCGGGCTTCCAGGTTCCCGGCCTCGCGGTGAGGGTCTTGCCCACCCGCACGGACCCGACCCACTTCGGGGTCGGCGCCCCGCTCATCGCCTGGGGCTTGGCCGCCGCCTTGGGTGCCGCAGCAGCCTTCGCGGCCACGGGCTTCGGCGCGGCGACCATGGCGACGGCAGCGGCGCTCGCCGCCTGAGGGGCGGGAGCGGGCGCGGCGGGCTGCGCGCCCAGCTTCAGGAAGCCGCTCACCTCGGAGATGCGGTAGGTGCGCCAGTCGAAGTTGCCGCCCCAGTTGTCCTCGGAGACGACGAAGGTGCCGGCGGCGGCGTTCACAGACTCGACGTAGGCGACATGCCCGTTCCGGAACCGGGACGAGGCCGGCGCCCACCAGGCGACGTCGCCGGGCTTCGGAACCGCCTTGTTGACGGCGATGCCCTTGGCCTTGGCCTGCGGGCCCCAGTGCAGCGCGCTTCCCCTCCCGGGGGCGGTGAACTTCGCCACGCCCCTCTTCTGGAGGCGGTAGGCCACGTAGTTGGTGCAGTTGTGCCCGCCGTTCATGCCCCAGAAGGACTTCCGGTAGACGCCCTCGTACCCGGCGTTGCCCTTCCCTGCCTTGTTGCACGAGGCGAAGCCGACGCACGTCGTCGACGAGCTGGATGCGGATGCGGGCTGTGCCACCCACATCGTGCCGAGAGCGACAGCGGTGGCGAGCACCGCACTCACCCATCGGAACCATCGAGGCCTGGACGCAGCTGCCACCATGAGGAACTCCCTAACAACACCGGATTCATGACGTTCGTCCGGCGCGTCGGCCGCACCGGACGGACAGCAAACTACCCGTTTCCTGAGAGATTACCAAAAAATCCTCAGCTTCAATCGGGCGGAGCGCGCCCCAACGGGCGCGCGACAAGGACTTTTAGCGAACTTCGCAACCAACGCTCCCAGCCCCCTGAGGAATGCTCTCAGCCAGCCCTCAGGCTCATCGCGCCGGCCGCGCCCCGCTTCGGACATCTGTCACAGTTGAACCATGGTCAACGAGTTCATCGGCGGGTTCGCGACGCTGCTTCGCGGCTTCGGCTACTGGTCGCGCAATCCTCGCAGAATGGCCCTCAGCGCGATCCCCGCCGTGCTGGTGGGGACGGTCATGTTCGGCCTGCTGATCTGGATCGGCGCCTCGTCGTACGACTGGGCGACGGACCTCACCGGGTTCGCCTCCGCATGGGCGCCCTACCTGATCGTCGCGCTGCGCGGCGTGGTCGCGGGCGCCATCGTCGGCGGCGCGGGCTTCCTCATGGTGATCAGCTACGCGGCGGTCACCCTGCTGGTGGGGCAGCCGTTCTTCGAGCGGGTCTGGCGCGACGCCGAACGCGATCTGGGCGGCGCAGCACTAGCCGAGATGTCGCTGTGGACCTCCGTGCGACGCGGGATCGGCGACGGCCTGCGCCTGGTGATGGTGGCGCTGTCCACCGCCGTCGTGGTCTTTCTCGTCGGCCTGATCCCCGGCGTCGGGGCGCCGGTCGCCGGGATACTGGGGGCGCTCCTGGCCGGGCGGATGCTGTCCATCGAGCTGACCTCCCTGCCCGGTGACGCCCGCGGCCTCACCCTCGACGACCGGCAGCGGCTGCTGGCCGGGCATCGGGCACGGCAGCTGGGCTTCGGCGTGGCCGCCTACCTGGTCTTCCTGATCCCCGGGGTGGCGGTGTTCGGAACTCCCGCCGCGATCGTCGGCGGAACACTGCTCATCCGCGAGTTGCGCGGCGAGGCCTGCGCCTTCCGGCGCTGAGGAGCAGTCGTCAGAAGATCAGCGGGTCGAGCGCGATGGCGAGGAACAGCAGCGCCAGGTAGCTGTTCGACCAGTGGAACAGCCGCATGGCCTTCAACTGGGCGCCCTCCAGGCCGGCCCGGGCGCGACGCCACAGTTGCGCGGCCTCCCAGAGGAACACCAATCCGAGCACCGCGGCCGCGACGGGGTACAGCGGCCCCGTGGAGGCGGCCGGCCACAGCAGCAGCGACACCAGCACCGTCGCCAGCGAGTAGAAGAAGATCTGCGCGGCCACGACCGGGGCGGGCTTGACCACCGGCAGCATCGGCACCCCCGCGGCGGCGTAGTCGTCCTTGTACCGGAAGGCCAGCGCCCAGGTGTGCGGCGGAGTCCACAGGAACACGACGGCGAACATCACGAACGGCGCCCAGGCCACCTGACCCGTCACCGCCGTCCAGCCGATCAACGGCGGGAAACAGCCCGCGATGCCGCCCCAGACGATGTTCTGCGAGGTGCGGCGCTTCAGCCACAAGGTGTAGACAAAGACATAGAAGGCGTTCGCGGCGAGCGCAAGGACGGCGGAGAGCCAGTTCGCGCCGAACCCCAGGACCAGGGTGGCGGCCACCCCCAGCACCACCCCGAACACCGTCGCGCTGCGCGGCGAGACCTGGTGACGGGGCACCGGGCGCCGGCGGGTGCGACGCATGACCTCGTCGATGTCGGCATCGAGGACGCAGTTGAAGGTGTTGGCGCTGGCCGCCGCCAGGAGACCGCCGAGCAGGGTCCACAGCACCAGGCGCCAGGGCGGGAACCCTCCTTCGGCGAGGAACATGGCAGGCAGCGTCGTCACCAGCAGCAGTTCGATGATGCGCGGTTTGGTGAGTGCGACATAGGCCTTGACCACGTCGAGCGTCCTCGCCGGGGAGTGGGCAAGGTGCTCTGCGGTACCGACAACCACGAAAGGGACCCCGTTCGTCGATGGGAGGTGAACAGATAGCCCGGAGTCTACCGCGTCTTTTACCACACGTCCCCCGCCGCACGACGCTTGGGGGGCCTGTCCCCTCAGACACCCTCGCGATCGGGGCGAGGTTCGGTCTAAGGTGGTCGTCGCGACATTCTCCGAGAGGCACCAGATGAGCAACGGATACCACAACCCCCTGCGCGACCCGGCGGATCGGCGGCTGCCGCGGATCGCCGGCCCCTGCGTGCTGGTGATCTTCGGCGTGACCGGCGACCTCTCCCGCAAGAAGCTGATGCCCGCCGTCTACGACCTCGCCAACCGCGGCCTGCTGCCGCCGGGCTTCGGCCTGGTCGGCTTCGCCCGGCGCGATTGGGAGGACCGGGAGTTCGCGCAGGTCGTCCACGATGCCGTGAAGGAGCACGCTCGCACCGTCTTCCGCGAGGAGGTCTGGGAGCAGCTGCTCGAGGGTATCCGTTTCGTCTCCGGCACCTTCGACGACGACAACGCCTTCATCCAGCTGCGCGAGACGCTGCGCGAGCTGGACACTGAGCGCGGCACCGGCGGCAACCACGCGTTCTACCTGTCCATCCCCCCGTCGTCCTTCGAGAAGGTCGGCTCGCAGCTGCGCCGGCACGGGCTGACGGAGCGTTCGGAGGACAACTGGAACCGGGTGGTCATCGAGAAGCCCTTCGGCCACGACCTCGCCTCCGCCCAGGCCCTGGACGGCGTCATCTCCCAGCTCTTCGAGCCGCACGAGGTGTTCCGCATCGACCACTACCTGGGCAAGGAGACGGTGCAGAACATGCTGGCACTGCGCTTCGCGAACCAGCTGTTCGAACCCATCTGGAACAACCACTACGTCAGCCACGTGCAGATCACGATGGCCGAGGACATCGGCATCGGAAGCCGCGCCGGCTACTTCGACGGCATCGGCTCCGCCCGCGACGTGATCCAGAACCACCTGCTCCAGCTGCTCGCCCTCACAGCGATGGAAGAGCCCACGTCGTTCGAGGCCTCGCAGCTGCGCACCGAGAAGAAGAAGGTGCTGGCGGCCGCACGGGTGCCCGAGCGCTACGACCTGCACACCGCACGCGGCCAGTACTCGGCGGGGCTCCAGGGCGGGCAGCCGGTGATCGGCTACCTGGAGGAGCAGGGGGTCGATCCGGCGTCCCAGACCGAGACCTACGCCGCGATCCGCGTCGACGTCGAGAACCGGCGTTGGGCCGGCGTGCCGTTCTACCTGAGGGCCGCCAAACGGATGCCCCGGCGGGTCACCGAGGTGGCGCTCAGCTTCCGCAAGCCCCCGCACCTTCCCTTCGCCGCCACGGACACCGAGGAGCTCGGCACCAACGCACTGGTGATGCGGATCCAGCCCGACGAGGGCGTCACGCTGCGCTTCGGCGCCAAGGTCCCCGGCACCCAGATGGACATCCGCGAGGTGTCGATGGACTTCGGCTACGGCGGCTCGTTCACCGAGTCCTCCCCCGAGGCCTACGAGCGGCTCATCCTCGACGTGCTGCTCGGCGACCCGCCCCTGTTCCCGCAGCAGGAGGAGGTGGAGCTCAGCTGGCAGATCCTCGATCCGGTGCTGGACTACTGGGCGGCACAGCCCGAACAGCCCGAACAGTACGAGGCCGGAACCTGGGGTCCGCCCTGCGGCGTCCAGATGCTCGCGCGCGACGGCTTCGCCTGGCGCAGGCCGTGAGCACCCCCGCAACCGTGAGAGAAGCACTGTCGCAAGAGAAGCACTGTGACAAGAGAAACACTGTGACAAGAGAAGCACTGTGACAGGAGAAGCACTGTGATCATCGAGCTGAATCAGACCACCTCGCGCGAGATCTCCGCGGCCCTCGTGCGCGCCAAGCGCGGCGCGGGCGCCGCCGGGCAAGTCTTGACGCTGGTCATCGTCACCGACGACGACCACGCGGCCCGCGCTCTCGAGGCCGCCAAGGCCTCCGCGACGGCCCACCCGTCGCGGGTCATCGTCGTCAACTACGTCGACGGCGACGACTCCCATCTGGACGCCACCCTTCAGGTGGGCGAGGACCTGCCGGGCGAGCTGCTGCAGCTCACCGTGCATGGCGCGCTGCGCGACCACGCCGACGCGATCCTGCTGCCCCTGCTCCTCCCGGACTCCCCCGTGGTGGCCTGGTGGCCCAACACGTCGCCGCACCATTTGGCGACGGATCCGGTGGGGCGGCTGGCCGACCGTCGCATCACCGACTCCTCCGGCGCCAAGGATCCCCAGGCCGCCCTGCTGATCCGCGCCCGCCACCACGCGCCGGGCGACACCGACCTGAGCTGGACCCGGCTCACCCGGTGGCGCGCCCTGCTGGCAGCGGCGCTCGATCAGACCCAGACGACGGTGACCGCGGCCCGGGTCACGGCGGCCCCGGACAATGCGCCCGCCACACTGCTCGCGGCCTGGCTGAGCGAGAGCCTGAAGCTCCCGGTGACGGTCACCTCCGGCGAGTACGTCGGTGTCCACGAGGTCTGTCTGACGACCCCCGTGGGCGACATCGTCCTGCATCGGCCCACCGACTCCACCGCGCAGTACCGGGTGCCCGGCCAGCCGGTGCGCACGGTCGCGCTGAAGCGGCGCCCGCTGACCGACCTGCTCACCGAGGAACTCGGCCGAATGGGACCCGATCAGGTATTCGAGGCGGCCTGCCGTCACCTGACCCGCGGGATGGAACAATAAACCGCATGTATACACGTGTGGTTCGTCTGCCGAACGCTCAGGCCGTGTCACGGCTGGTCGCGGAGCGCCTGCTCGCGACGCTGGTGGAACTGCAATCCCACCGCGACAGCGTGCATCTGTGCCTGACCGGCGGCGACGCGGCCAACGCGATGTACGAGCATCTGGCGGAACTCGCTCCGGCCTCCGACCTCGATCCCAGCCGGCTGCAGCTGTGGTGGGGCGACGAGCGCTTCCTTCCCGCCACGGATCCGGCGCGCAACTCCCTGCAGGCCCTCACCCGGCTGGGCCGCACCATCGCGATCAACCCCGCCGACACCCACATGATGGCGGCGAAGGACGGTCGCAAGGACAGCCACGAGAACGCGGCCGAGTACGAGGCCGAGCTCACCGACGTGCATTTCGACATCACGCTGCTCGGTGTGGGTGCTGACGGTCACGTCGGCTCCATCTTCCCGGGCCACCCCAGCTTCGAGCCCACCGCGAAGCTGGTGATCGGCGTCGATGATTCGCCCAAGAAGCCGGCCGAGCGGATCTCGCTCACCTTCAACGCCCTCAACCGGACCGATCAGGTCTGGTTCCTGGCCACCGGCGCCAGCAAGGCCGTGGCCGTGGCCGGGGCGCTGGCCTCGGACATGACGCTGCCGGCCGCGCATGTCCACGGCCGGCAGTCGACGATCTGGTACCTCGACGAGGAGGCCGCCGGGCTCCTGCCCCCGCAGGCCACCTGCGCGCTCTAGGGAAGCACTGATTAATGCTTCCTCCGGCGAGGACGTGCCAGGCGGGATGAG
>DAOLFC010000118.1:0-12095 GCA_035326505.1 Arachnia sp. | reverse complement strand
GCAGGAGGAAGTCGCTAGTTTGTCCTCCCGACGACGAGTGCAACGAAGCAGATGATGTGCCAGGGCGTCGCGGAGTAGGCCATCTCCACTTTCGCAACACGCCCTAGTCGCGACGGTAGAGGTCTCGGGTGTAGACCTTGTCCTCCACGCCGGCCAGGGCGTCCGTGCGGCGGTTGGCGATGATCACGTCGGCGCGGCGGGTGAACTCGTCGAGGTCCCGGATCACCTCGGAGTGGTAGAAGTGGTCCTCTGTCAGCGCGGGCTCGTAGACGATCACCTCGACGCCCTTGGCCTTGATCCGCTTCATGATCCCCTGGATGGCGGACTGGCGGAAGTTGTCCGAGCCCTCCTTCATCACCAGGCGGTAGACGCCCACCACCTCGGGCCTGCGGCGCAGGATGTCCTCGGCGATGAAGTCCTTGCGCGTGCGGTTGGCCTCCACGACGGCGCCGATCAGGTTCTGCGGCACCTCCGAGTAGTTGGCCAGCAACTGCTTGGTGTCCTTCGGCAGGCAGTAGCCGCCGTAGCCGAACGACGGGTTGTTGTAGTGGTCGCCGATGCGGGGGTCCAGCCCCACCCCCTCGATGATCTGCCGGGAGTCCAGCCCGCGCGAGACCGCGTAGGTGTCGAGTTCGTTGAAGTAGGCGACGCGCAGCGCCAGGTAGGTGTTGGCGAACAGCTTGACGGCCTCGGCCTCGGTGGAGTCGGTGAGCAGCACCGGCACCTCCGGCTCCAGGCTTCCCTCGCGCAGCAGGTCGGCGAACAACCGGCCGTGTTCGCCGCGGTCGCCGACGACGATCCGCGACGGGTGCAGGTTGTCATGGAGCGCCCGGCCCTCGCGCAGGAACTCGGGGGAGAAGATGATGCTCGCGCCCGGGTACGCGTCGCGGAGCTGCTCGGTGAAGCCGACCGGCACCGTCGACTTGATCACGACGCTCACCTCCGGGTTCACGCGCAGCGCGTCGGCGACCACCGACTCCACCGACGAGGTGTTGAAGTGGTTGGTCTGGGGGTCGTAGTCGGTGGGGGTGGCGACGACGACGAAGCGGGCGCCCGCGTAGGCGGCGGAGGCGTCGCCGGTGGCGGTGAGGTCCAGCGCCACCCGGTGGAGGTAGTCCGAGAGTTCGACGTCCTCGATGGGGGAGACCCGGCGGTTGATCAGCTCCACACGCTCCGGGTTGATGTCGACGGCGACCACCTGGTGGTGCTGGGCCAGGATCACCGCGTTGGACAGGCCCACGTAGCCCGTGCCCACCACCGCGATCTTCAACCGGCTCGTGACGTCGTGCGCCATCTCTCCCCGCCTTCTTCGCATCTTGAGGGCCGAGCGCCCCGCCGCGCATCAGCATAGCCGTTACCCTCCAGAGGGGCCCCGGCCCGCGCGGCAGGGGAGCCATAGGGCAGACTTTCGCCCATGCGCTGGTTGGCATTGGTGGGCGGGGTCCTGGTTCAGATCGTCCTGGGCGGGGTGTACGCCTGGAGCCTGTTCGGGCGGGCGCTGCAGGCGCCGGAGGCGATGGGGCTGAGTCACGTCCTCGCCTCGGTGCCGTTCGAGGTGGCGATCGGGATGATCTTCGTCGGGGCCTCCATCGGCGGGCGGCTGCAGGACCGCAGCAGCCCGCGGGTCGTCGCGCTCGTCGGGACCGCGCTGTACGCGGCGGGCATCCTGCTCGCGTCCTTCGCCCACTCCGCGGAGCAGTACTGGTTGCTGGTGCTCGGCTACGGCCTGATCGGCGGCTTCGGCCTGGGCGTGGCCTACATCGTGCCCGTCGCGCTGCTGCAGAAGTGGTTCCCGGAGCGGGCCGCCGTGGTGACCGGCCTCGCCGTGGGCGGTTTCGGCTTCGGGGCGACGCTCACCTCCCCGATCGCGCAGCATCTGATCGCGCAGTCCCCGGCCGACCCGGCCGGGGCGTTCCGTCTCCTCGGACTGGGCTACCTCGTCGCCGGCCTGGTGGGCTCGGCGATGTTGGTCAGCCCGCCCTCGTCGGCGCGGAAGGCCGTCCGCGAGGGCGACTTCACGCCCGCCCAAGCCCTGCGCACTCCGCAGTGGTACCTGCTCACCGGCACCCTCACCATCGCGGTGCTGGCCGGCATCGCGCTGATCTCGATGATGGCGGGGGCGGCGGTCGACGTCGCGGGGCTCGACGTCGGAGCCGCGGCCGCCGCGGTGGGCGTGCTCGCGCTGTTCAACGGCGGCGGCCGGATCGCGTGGGCGGCCGTCGCGCAGCGGGTGGGCCAGTTGCCGGTGCTGATCGCGATCCTCGTGATCGAAGGGGCCGCCCTGCTGGTGCTGCCGCACACCACCGGGATGTGGTTCCTGGCCCTGGCCGCGGTCGTGTACCTCTGTTACGGCGGCGCCTTCGGCACCATGCCGTCGACGGCCGGACGCTTCTTCGGGCTCACCCACGCGGGGGCGATCTACGGCCTGATGCTGGTGGGCTGGAGCCTGGGCGGGGTCCTCGGCCCCCTGGCGGCCTCGTCGCTGGTGGGAGAGACCGGCAACTACACGCTGGCCTTCAGCGTGGTCGGCGCCCTCGCGGTCGCGGGCGTCTTGCTGCCGCTGTTCACCCGCCCGCCGAAGCAGGCCGCTTCCCGCTGAGGAATCTCCTGGTCCGCGCATTCCTGGGTATCCTCCGAAGCATGACTAGCGCCGCGGCGGCCGGTCGTCACCCGGTATCGGTGGACGGCCTGCGCCATGTCGCGTCAGCCATCCGTGAGGTCGTCAGGCGAAACAAGGGCACGGGGGAGGTCCTCGTCTTCGGCTCCGTCGCCCGTGGTGAGGCCGGTCCCGATTCCGACATCGATCTCTTGGTCGAGTTCCTTCCCGGCGCGAGCCTTTTCGATCTTGTTGCCGTCGAGTTGGAGTTGGAGGAGCTGCTGGGTCGCTCCGTCGACGTGATGTCGGTGAACTCTGTGGGAAGGGCGGCTGATCATGCACGGGCTCAGGCGGTGTCGTTGCCGTGACCGGAGATCGTGCCACGCAAGCGGAATGAGGAATCGCTTGGCCCACGGCTACGGTGACATCGCTGTGTCGCTGCTTCGGGTCACGGTGTCCGAATCCATCTCCGCCGTCAGCCGCCCCTCCCGAGCACAAATCTCGCTATACACCGAGGCCTTGCCATATACGGCAGGCCTCGGCACATAGCGAGATTTGTGCTCACCTCACATCCGGTCAACCACGCCTTGTTCAGCCGACTAGGAGCCCGTCGGCGCGATACCGTGCCTTATGGCCGACATCATGGTGCAGATTCCCGGGCCGGAGCCGCGGGAGGTGAAGCTCAGCAGCCCCGACAAGGTGCTGTGGCCCGGCGTCGACGGGCAGGACCCCGTCACCAAGCGCGAGCTCGCCGACTACCTGCTGCGCGTCGCCGACCCCTTCCTGCACCTGGCCGGCGACCGGCCCATGACGTTGCAGCGCTTCCCCGACGGCATCGAGGGGGAGGAGTTCTTCTCCAAGCGCCCGCCGCGCGGGATGCCGTCGTATCTGCGCACGGTGCTGTGTACCTACCCGTCGCGGCGCCGCCACGACCAGCTGGTCTTCGACGAGCCGGCCGCGCTCGCCTGGGCCGCCCAGATGGGCACCATCACCTTCCACCCGTGGCCCGTGCGGACGGCGAACGTCGACGATCCCGACGAGTTGCGCGTCGATCTGGACCCGCAGCCCGGCCGCGACTTTCACGACGCCGTCACCGCGGCCGTCGCGCTGCGGGCGCTCATGGCCGAGCTGGGCCTCACGGCCTACGCCAAGACCTCGGGCAACCGGGGCGTTCACGTCTACGCCCGCATCCGGCCGACGCACGAGTTCCAGGACGTGCGCCACGCGGTGATCGGCATCGCCCGGGAGCTGGAACGGCGTCTGCCGGAGCTGGTCACCACGTCGTGGTGGAAGGAGGAGCGGGGGGAGCGGGTCTTCGTCGACTTCAACCAGGCCAACCGCGATCGCACTATCGCCGCGGCCTATTCGCCGCGCCCGCTGCCCGGGGCGCCGGTGTCGATGCCGCTCACCTGGGAGGAACTGGCCGACGCCGACCCGCGGCGCTTCACCGTGCGCAGCGCCCCCGCCCTGCTCGACGAACGCCCGTGCGCGTGGGCAGGCATCGACGAGCACCCCGGCCACATCGGCCCGGCCCTGGCCCTCTGGGAGGCCGACCTGGAGCGGGGCCTGGGGGAGCTCAACTTCCCGCCCGACTACCCGAAGATGCCGAACGAGCCGCCCCGGGTGCCGCCCAGCAAGCGCAAGGCCGACCGCGCCGACGACGACTACATGGCGCCCAAGTCCGAGCGCGACGCCGAATGGGGGACCGCCATCGCGCCGCCCTTCGGCCCGATGCTGGCCAAGGCCGTCAAGAAGCTGCCGAAGGGCGAGTACCTGTTCGAGCCCAAGTGGGACGGCTTCCGGGCCATCATCTGGCGCTCGGGCGACCAGGTGGAGATCGGTTCGCGCAACACCCGCCCCATGACCCGCTACTTCCCGGAGCTGGTGGCCGCCGTCATCCGGAGCTTCCCCGACCATTCCGCCATCGACGGCGAGATCGTCATGGTCGACCCCGATACCGGCGACCGACTGAACTTCGACGCCCTCCAGCAGCGCATCCACCCCGCCGCGTCGCGGATCGCCAAGCTGTCGACGCAGACGCCGGCGACCTTCGTCGCCTTCGACCTCCTCGCCCTGGGTCAGACCAACTACGCCGAGCGCCCCTTCCGGGAGCGCCGGGCCGCCCTCGAGGAGGCCCTCCGCGACGCCGTCCCTCCCGTCTTCCTCACCCGGGCGACCACGGACGAGGACCTGGCGATGCGCTGGTTCGACAGCTTCGAGGGGGCCGGGCTCGACGGGATCATCGCCAAGCCGCTCGACGAACCGTACGCCGAGGACAAGCGCGTGATGTACAAGCTCAAGCACGAGCGCACCGCCGACTGCGTCGTGGCGGGATACCGGCTCTACCGCGACGAGACCGACGCGATCGGCTCGCTGCTGCTGGGGCTCCACGACGACCAGGGCCTGCTCCACGCGGTGGGCGTGATCGGGGCCTTCCCCATGGCGCGCCGCCGCGAGCTGTTCGACGAGTTGCAGCCGCTGGTGACGGACCTCGACGAGCATCCGTGGGGACCCGGAGAGGAACAGCGCACGCCCACGTCGTCGGCCCACTCGCGCTGGAACGCGAAGAAGGACCTGTCCTTCGTGCCCCTGCGCCCGGAGCGCGTCGTGGAGGTGCGCTACGACCACATGGAGGGGCCACGGTTCCGGCACACCGCGCAGTTCGTGCGCTGGCGCCCGGACCGGGAACCCGAGAGCTGCACCTACGCCCAGCTGGAGGAACCCCTCAGCTACAACCTGGGCGACGTGCTCTCCCCCCACGCTCCTTGAGGATTACGCTGTCTGGGGAGCGGGGTCTGGGGTCAGCGGCACTGGCAGCGCTCGGCCTGAGGGACTCCGCTCAGGGCCTGCTCGATGTGTTCGCCGCAGCCCTGCCAAGTGGGCTTGCCGCAACGGTTGCAGGTGACTCGACTGCACATGATGGTGCTCCTTTGGTTTCTGTTTCGCGGGGTGAGATGGAACGAGATTAGCGGCCGAGCAGGCGGGAGAAGAATCCTCCCCGGTTGGCCTTGGCGGCGTCGAGCTGGGCCTGGGTGTGCTTTCCGCCGCACCACTGCGCCGCAGGGACTCCCGCCTTGACCATCTGGACGTGCTGGCCGCAGCCGGCCCAGGTGGTCTTTCCGCAGGTGCGGCATGTCGTCGCTCGGCACATGTTGGGGTCTCCTCGGTGGTGTTGCGGTGAGTTCCTGACGCCCATCGTATACCCCCCGGGGTATCATCCGTCAAGACGGTCTCCCCCATGAGCGGACGACGACCCTCTGCGGCGGAGCGGTATCCTGGGCGGAGAAAATCGAGAGGAGCCTCAGCAATGAGCCAACCGCAAGACCCGCAGAGTCACGACCCCGGGCAGCAGGCGGAATCGTCCGGCCCGTCCTTCGAGGCCCCCGTCGCCTCGTCCAGCACGCCGGCCCCGGACGCCCCGACCGGCTTCGAGCCCACCGGCGATCCCTACGGCCAGGCTCCCCTCGGCGCCCCCGACCAGCCGTCCTACCACCAGCCCTCCTACGGGCAGCCCGACTACGGCCAGTCGTCCTCCGGCAGCGCCTCGCAGGGCTACGGCCAGCCCGCCGACGCTCAGCCCGCCGCCGATGCGGCCGCCGGCTACGGTCAGGCGCCCTACGCTCCGGCAGAGCCGGCCCCGTACACCCAGCCGGGATACGGCCAGGCCCCCGGGTACGGCGCGGACTCCGCCTATGGTGCCGACGCCGGCTACGGCGCTCAGCCCGGTTACGGGGTGCAGCCCACGTACGGGTCGCAGGGCTATTACTACGGCAATCAGCCGCTCGCCGAGCATCCCCAGGCCCAGACCGTGCTCATCCTGGGCATCGTCGGCATCTTCGTCAACGTGGTGTCCTTCGTCGCCTGGTACATGGGCCGCAAGGCGAAGAAGGAGATCGACGCCGGCGCCCCGTACGCCTGGTCGGGCTCCCTGAAGATCGGCTACATCCTGGGCATGGTGGTCAGCATCCTGGTGATCGCCAGCATCGTCTTCGCGATCCTGATCTTCGCGATCCTGATTCCTCTGGCGATGGTCTCGTCGTAGACCGTCGCACGATGGAGGCCCGCACGCCGGCTCGAAAGTAAGGACTTCCACCGTCCACGGTGGAAGTCCTTACTTTTTGGGCTCGAGGATCTGGTTCAGCACCTGGATCACGCCCTGCTCGGCGTTGTTCGGCGCACGGTAGGCGGCGGCCGCGAGCACCTCGGGATGCGCGTTGGCCATCGCGTAGGAGTAGGTGGCGGTTCCCATCAGTTGAAGGTCGTTGAGAAAGTCGCCGAAGACGACGGTCTGGTCGGGCCCGATGCCGTGGCGGGCCTGGAGGTCGCGGACGCCCACGGCCTTGTCGGCGACGGGGTTCTGCACGTCGACCCAACGGCGGCCCGACACCAGGGTGCGGCTCGACCCGGCCGCCCGGGTGATGGTCGCGACGGTCTCCTCGGTGAAGCCGTCGGGTCCGTAGAAGGCCACCTTCAGGGGCGGTTCGCCGATGTCGAGCAGATCGTCGACCAGCTCCATCGCCGCGTAGTACTGCTGGGAGCCGGAGTAGGTGCGCTCGTCCCCCCGCTCCACATAGGCCGAGCGCGGCCCGCTCCACACCAGTCCGATGCCGAGCCGTCGGCTCAAGTCTCGCGCGGTATGCACCATCCGTTCGGCGGCGGACAGGTCGAGGGGGGTGGTGCTGATCACCTCGCCGTTCTCGACGACGAGACAGCCGTTGTCCGCGATGTAGACCACGCCGTCGGCCCGTTCCTCGAAGATCCGCGTCAGGCTGCCGTGCTGCCGGCCGCTCGCGGCGGCGAACAGGACGCCGCGCTCCCGGAGTTCGGCCAGGATCGGCCAGAGTCCCTCGGGGGTGGTCCCGTCGGGCCGGAGCAGGGTGCCGTCCATGTCGGTGACGACGAGTCGCAGGTCGCTGGGCAGGGGGAAGCGAGGTGAAGATGACATCGATGGCCAGTCTAGATGGTCGGTATCTCAGCGGACGAAGACGGGGGCCAGCCGGGTGGAGCGCGCCTCGTCCAGGACGTAGCCGTCACCGTCGAAGGCCCGGAGTCGTGCGACCGAGCGCACCCGGTTGCGCACCAGCCACGCGGCCATGGTTCCGCGGGCGCGCTTGGCGTGGAAGGACACGATGCGCGGCACTCCGTCGGCGTCGCGGTCCTCGAACCGGGGCGTCACCACCGGCACGCCCAGGCGGTCCACGTCGACGGATGCGAAATACTCCGCCGACGCCAGATTGATCAGCACTTCCGGGCCGGGGGAGGAGGCGAGATCCTCCCGGAGGAGGTCGGTGATGGTGGTGCCCCACCAGTCGTAGAGCCGCCTGCCACGCGACGTGACCAGCCGCGTCCCCATCTCCAGGCGGTGCGGCTGGATGAGATCGAGCGGCCGGAGCAGCCCGTAGAGCCCGGAGAGGATGCGCACGGTCTTGGAGGCCTCGGTGAGGTCGCGGGCGTCGAGCGAGCGCGCGTCGAGGCCCTGGTACACATCGCCGTTGAAGGCGAAGACGGCCTGGCGCGAGTTGCGTCGCGTGTGTTCCGGTTCCCAGGTGCGGTACCGGGTCGCGTTCAGGTGGGAGAGCTCGTCGGAGATGCCCATCAGCTCCGCGATCTCCTCCGGCGACTTCTCCGCCATCACCTCGATCAGGGCTGCCGCGTCGTCGAGGAGTCGCGGTTCGCTGCGCCGCGGAGTGGGTACCCGGGTGCTGAAGTCCAGAGATTTCGCGGGGGACAGGACAGCGAGCATCCCGCCATCGTAGTGGGTCGCGCCTCTGCTCCTTTCGCCCTTCGAGCCCTTCGAGACGATGCCCGCTGCTTCTCCGGTCGTCTCACAACTGTGCATCGGGCGGGCATCCCTCAGGGACCGGTGTACGAGCGTCTCGATAATCAAGCGGGGCGGGCATCCTCAGCTGTGGCACCCGCAGCCCTTCCCGGCCCTTGGGCTGTGTCTCGTCGGACGGCGGTCCGAAGGCTCCAACGGTAGGGTGTGGCCAAGGAGGGAACTCTGGTGGTGGACATCCGGCCGGTCCGGCGAGAGCTGATCGATTCCGCCGTCGCCGACGCCCGCGCCGGGCGACCCCGACTGCTCCGCATCGAGGGCGCTTCCGGCATGGGGAAGACGACCCACCTGCGCACCGCTCTCGATGCCGCGCGCGGGTTCCGGATCATCGAGTCGGACTGCGACGAACGGCCCTACCGGAAGGCCTATGGGCTGCTCGAACGTCTCGGCGTCCCGCGCACGGTCACCGAGCGGGGTGACCCGCACGCCCCTGCCGTGGCAGCCCAGTCGCTGCGCCGGGTCATCGACACCGACGACGATCGGCCGCTGGCGATCGCCGTGGACGACGCACAGTGGGCCGATCATGAGTCGCTGGAGGCGATCCGCCTGGTTCTGGAGAGGGCCGTGAGCGATCGCCTGCTCGTGATCGTCGCTAGCCGTCCACTTCCCGTAGGCGAGCCGGCACCGTTGCTAGGTCACGGCGCTGCCTCGATGACGGGATCGCTGCTCACCCTCGACGGCATCGATCGGCACGAGGCGGGCGAGCTCGTCCGTGCCGTCATGCACGGTGCCGTCTGTCCCGACGACCTCCTCGAGCGGTTGTGGCAACACACCGATCGAAACCCGATGCACCTAGCGTCGCTCGTCACGCAGTACGGCCTCGATCGGCTGGCGGCGCTGACAGACCTCCCCGCCCCACGCGAAGTGGCCCAGGATCTCAACGCCCGCCTTGCCGCGATGGACGCCGACGCCGCCAGACTCCTCCGGGCGACGGCGGTGGCGGGGTCGTCGTGGGTCGACCGATTCGACGCCGCCGCCATCGCGCAGGTCGATGATCCCTCGTCGGCGCTGGCACTCCTCCACGACAGCGGTCTGATAGTGACGCGCTCGGCCGAGCCTCTCGCCGACATCCGCGTCGCCCACGCTCTCGTGCGCGCCGCCGTCTACCAATCCACGCCGCCGGCCGAACGCCGGGCCATGCACCGGCGCGCATCGCAGGTGGTGCTCCCGGCGATGCAGCGTCTCGAGCATGCGGTCGCCGCCTCCGAGCGACGAGACGAGGCCCTCTCGAACCAACTCGAGGACGCCGCCCTGGCCGCCCACCAGCAGGCGGACCATCGCCGCGAATCCCAGCTATGGCAGTGGGCATCGCAACTTACGGCGTCCCTGGCCGAGCGCGAGCGGCGTTGGCTGGAGTCGCAACTGGCTACCGTGCTCGCCCGCGACACCCGGGCCGCACGAGCGCGCCTGGAGGAAGTCGGCGACGTCGGCGACGTGGCACGCCGGGACGTGCTGATGGCCTGGCTGCTCGTCGTCGAGAACCGGATCGCCAATGCCCGGCACACGCTGGAAGCGATGACACCAGACACCCTCGACCAGGCCGATCCGGAGGTGCTGACGCGGTGGCGCACCCTGATGGCCTGGACGATGCTCGCATCGGGCTATCCCACAGAACCCATCCGGGTCCTGCTCGACGAGTTGCCCGGCGTCGCCGATCTCGACCGCGCGTTGCGCCCGTTCTACCGGCGCGCCGCCGGCGAGATAGCCCTGCGTTCGATGGACGCTGACCACTGGCGGCAGGACCTGACCGCCATCCCCGCCGACGCACGTACCACACCGATGGACGACACTGACAAGCTGGCGTGGCGGGGGGCCGTGTACGCGGTGTCCGGCTTCGTCGCCGAGGCCCGCCGCGACCTGTCGGAGACGGTCTCACGCATCCGTTCCGGGCGAGTCGACGGCGCCAATGGCGTCCCGCATGCGCTCCATGGGTTGGCCCTGTGGCTTGACGGCGAGTTCGAACGGACGTGCATCGAGCTTCAAGCGGCCACTGCCCTCTCCCCTGCCACGCTCCATCCCCTGGTACAAGCCGTGCTGCCCCTGATCCCCGCCGTGCGGGGCGACCTCGCTCGGGCCGACGCGCTGCTCGGTGAGACCGAGGCTGTCCTGGTCGACCTGCCGTGGAAGGTGCCGGTCTCTGTGCATGTCCTGGCGAGGATCGCGCGGCTCCATGCAGGTCAGGACGCCGCCGCTCGCGCGGCATGCCTGCCGCGGCTTCGCGCACGCTTCGGTGCGGACGTGGCCTCGCCCGACCACCCTGGTCAGCCGCTCGGCCAGCTCCACCTCGGCCTTGCGCACATTTGGGCGGGAGACCTCGACAACGTGGAGGCCCACCTGGCCGCCATCGAGACCGACCTGATCGTGCCCGCCTGGTCTCGATGGTGCCGTCCCTGGCTCTCCGGCCTGCGCAGCGAGCGTGCCGGCAGGCTCGACGAGGCGCGCCGGTTCCTGGACGCCGCCGTCGCGGCGTTCACCAGCGAACTGCCGCTCTATCGCGGGCACGTGCATGCCGATCTCGCGCGCGTATCCGCACTGACCGGAGACCAGGACGCCGCCGCGCGCTCGACCGACCGGGCCAGGCAGCTGTATGCCGGCCTGGGCGCCACCGTGTATCTCGCCGAGTCGCGTGACCCCCGGCTGCGGAATCCCGGGTTGCGGGACGTCGCCCCCGCGTCTGGCGACGACCCGCTCGGCTCCCTCAGCGACCGGGAGCGCGAGGTCGCCGCCTTGCTCCTGTCGGGGTTCAGCTACGCCCAGATAGCCGAGGAGTTGTACGTGACGCGTAGCACCGTCGCCTTCCACCTCGGCAGGATCTACGCCAAGACCGGCGTCGAGTCGCGCCACCAGTTCATCCGGCAGGTGCGCATGGCACAGCCGGCCGCACGCTGACGTCGCGGCCGCCGCCGATCAGCCGCTCCGGCAACGAACTGTCCGCAACGGACAGTCGTCCGCGCGGGCTGCCAGGCGACGCTTGATACATCAACTCGTGGCCGTGGTGGCGACGAGGAATCGAAAGGAGCGGGACATGAGCAACGTTGGAGGAACCAGACGGCGGATCAAGCTGGCGACGGTAGCCGGGCTGGTGGTCGCCGGGCTGTTGGCCGGGCCCGTCGCTGGCGCCCACGCCATCAACATGGGCGCCCTGGTCGGGAATCCCGGTGACGTGTTCAACGGCCCGGGCCGCACCTGCGGCAACCAGAACGAGCCCGGCGTCTACCTGTACTCCGACAACACCTACCGGGGCAAGTGCGCCTACTGGGAACTCGGCAATGTGTCCTACAACGAGGACTCCATCAGGGCCGTCGTCGGCAACGACAAGGCATCATCGATGCGCGTCGTCGGTGGCGGCGAATACACGCTGGTCTGGCTCTACAAGCACAACAGCTGGCGCGTTCGGTCGGTCCAGCCGTTCCGCGCCGGCAACATCCCCGACTTCAAGGCGTTCAAGTTCGAGGACGGGTCGTCGCTCAATGACAACGTATCGAGTCTGCGCATCACCGGGTGAGTCTCAGCCTCGACCCTCGCTCCCAGCTCGATCTGCTGCGCGAACTTTGCCTGCTCTTCGGAGAGGCTGGCCGTGTGCGTGGCCAGCGGAGAGCTCGGATTGCGCTAGGGAAGCACTGATTAATGCTTCCTCCGGCGAGGACGTGCCAGGCGGGATGA
>DAOLFC010000117.1:0-12110 GCA_035326505.1 Arachnia sp. | reverse complement strand
ATCGCCCGATCTGGTGCGCCGCAGCCGAGGAATGATTGATCAGTGGTTCCCTAGGTCCCGGCCAGAATTTGAGGCCGAATGGCACGGGCATGGTGCAGGCTGATCTGCATGACGTCCTCCCTCTGGCCCTCCGGCGGCCACCAGGTTCCCCTCCCGGCTTGGCCCTCTCTCCCCTCCCCCTCGCACTGGGACAACGGGCAGGGACGGTGGTCCCCTCCCGAGCTTCGCATCGAGGTCGCGACGGAGTCGCTCGCGCCGGTCGCTCGTCGCCTGGAAGCCTCCTGCACTGAGCGGGGACTCCGTATCCTCCCTTCCGCCGATGTCTCGCTGCGCGTCGTTCTCGACGAGCAGGGCGACGAGTCCTACACCATCGACGTCGGAGACGACGTCGTCATCCGGGCGGGATCGGAAGGAGGGGCCTTCCGGGCGGCGCAGTCGGTAGCGGGAGGCCTGCGCGGGGGCGGGGATCTTCCCCGCGGCTCCTTCCGCTGGGAGGCCTCCATCGGGGAGCGTGGGTTCCACCTCGACGCGGCGCGCAAGTTCTTCCCTGCCGGATGGATTCACGACCTGCTGGAGCGCATGGCGTCGCTGGGACTGAACGCCTTCCAGTGGCACTTCTCGGAGAACGAGGGCGTCCGGCTGGAGAGCCTCGTCTTTCCCGAGATCCTGTCCGACGACCACATCACCCGCGACGAGGCCCGCGAGATCCTCGCCCATGCCGAGGAGCTCCATATCGCCGTCGTGCCCTCACTCGACATGCCGGGGCATCTACGACAGGTGCTCTCCACCCGACCCGAGCTGCGCCTCCCCCAGGGCCGCAACGGTGCCGACACCCGGCACGCGCTGGACATCACCAAGCCCGAGGCGCTGGACTTCGCCAAGCGGCTGATCGACGACTACGCCGAACTCTTCACGGCTTCCGCTCACTGGAATCTCGGTGCGGACGAGTTCGTCCACTTCGAGCGGATCGAGGACTATCCAGTGCTCGCGGAGGAGGCGCATCGTCGCTTCGGGCCGGAGGCCACCGGCTTCGACCTGCTCACCGAGTTCACCAACGAGATCGCCGCCCACCTCATCGATCGCGGCTTCACTCCCCGGGCATGGAACGACGGGCTCCTGCGCAGCCGTTTCGTCACGCTCGACCCCCGTATCGAGCTGGCCTGGTGGACCAACTGGCACGAAGGGATGCGTCCGGTGGCGGAGGCGTTCACGACCGGGCATAACGTCCTCAACTTCAACGACCTGCAGTGGTACTACGTGCTCGGCGAGAATGCCGGCTACCACCATCCCACCGCGGAAAGCGCATGGGCGAAGGACTGGCACCCCGGCCTCTTCCGAGGTCTTCCGGACGGCACACGACAGGAGGTGCGTCCGCCCTATCCGGCCCAGTTGAGCGGCGCCTATCTTTCGGTGTGGAGCGACCGCCCGGAGACCGAATCGCTCGACGACGTGGCCCGGGGCCTCCGCCTTCCGCTGGCGGCGTTCGCCGAGCGCGCCTGGAACGGAGGAAGCGCGCTCAGCTTCGCGCGGTTCGTCCAGTTGGCGGAGTGATGACCGAAGCCCGACGGGAATAGTTGAACAGTCAACCATGTTGTATCCTGATGAAAACACAGGAGGCACACATGATGCAGTTCGGCATCTTCACCGTCGGGGACATCACCACCGACCCCACCACCGGTCGCACCCCCACCGAACATGAGCGGATCAGGGCCACGGTTGCCATCGCCAAGAAAGCGGAGGAGGTGGGGCTCGACGTGGTGGCCGTCGGACAGCACCACAACCCGCCGTTCGTCGCGTCCTCTCCGACCACCACGCTGGCCTACATCGGCGCGCAGACCGAGCGGATCATCCTGTCGACGGCCACCACCCTGATCACCACCACCGACCCGGTCCGGATCGCCGAGGACTACGCCACGCTGCAGCATCTCGTCGACGGGCGGATGGACCTGACGCTCGGGCGCGGCAACACCGGCCCGGTCTACCCGTGGTTCGGCAAGGACATCCGCGACGGCATCGCCCTGGCCGTCGAGAACTACGCCCTGCTGCACCGGCTGTGGCGCGAGGACGTCGTGAACTGGGAAGGCACGCACCGCACCCCGCTGCACGGCTTCACCGCCACCCCGCGCCCGCTCGACGGCGTGCCGCCGTTCGTCTGGCACGGGTCGATCCGGTCCCCCGAGATCGCCGAGCAGGCCGCCTACTACGGGGATGGCTTCTTCCACAACAACATCTTCTGGCCGTCGTCGCACACCCGGCGCATGGTGGACCTGTACCGCCGCCGGTTCGCGCACTACGGTCACGGTCGGCCGGAGGAGGCCATCGTCGGGCTCGGCGGGCAGGTGTTCATGCGCAAGAACTCACAGGACGCGGTGCGCGAATTCCGGCCGTACTTCGATCACGCGCCGGTCTACGGCGGAGGTCCCTCGCTGGAGGAGTTCACCCGCGAGACCCCGCTGACGGTGGGGTCGCCCCAGCAGGTGATCGAGCGGGTGCTCGGCTTCCGCGACTATGCCGGCGACTACCAGCGCCAGCTGTTCCTGATGGACCACGCCGGCCTGCCGCTGAAGACGGTGCTGGAGCAGCTCGACCTGCTCGGCGAGGAGGTCGTCCCGGTGCTGCGCCGCGAGTTCGCGGCGCTCCGCGCTCCCGGAACTCCGGACGCGCCCACACACGCCAACCGGCTGCCCACCGTCCCCGCGGCGGCCGTGCCGGTCGGAGCCTCGGCGGACCGCTGGACCGGCACCCGCGCCGAAGACCACAACCGGCTCTGACACCAAGGAAGGAAACACCCATGTCTCGCATCATCGTGATCTCCGGCGGCCTCGGCTCGCCCTCCTCCACCCGAGTCCTGGGCGACGACATCGTCACCCGGCTGCGCGAGGCCCTCGCCCTGGAGGGACAGGACCTCGATGCCACCGTCGTCGAGCTGCGCGAGCTGGCGCACCCCATCATGGACGCCATGCTGACCGGCTTCCCCATCGGAGAGCTGGCACGCGTCGTCGACGAGGTGGCGTCCGCCGACGCGCTGGTCGTCGTCAGCCCCACCTTCTCCGCGTCGTTCAGTGGTCTGGTCAAGAGCTTCTTCGACATCCTGGAGCCCGGCACCCTCACCGGGAAGCCCGTCCTGATGGCCGCGACCGGCGGCACCGAGCGTCACTCCCTGATGCTCGAGTTCGCCATGAGGCCGTTGTTCAGTTACCTGGGCGCCACGCCCGTTCGCACGGCGGTCTTCGCCGCCACCTCGGACTTCGGCGGATCGGGGGCAGCCTCCCTCGACCGCCGGGTGAAGCAGGCCACGTCGGAACTCGCCGCCGCCCTGGCCTCGGCGCCACGACGCGACGAGCCGCAGGGCTTCGTCGACTTCGCCACCCTCCTCGGCCACTGACCAGAGGTCACGGCGAGAGCAGGCCTTGCCGCCAGTACTCCTCGCAGAGAGTCACGTACTGGGTCGCGGCTCGCCAATGCGCGCCGTGGCCGTCGGCGTACATCGAGGCCCAAGGCTCCCGGCCCGTCTCGTGGGAGGTCTGGAGAAGCCGGAACATGGCCTCGGCCCGGCGCGCCATCGCCCGGGGCAGTTGCTCGCGCAAGGTGCGATCGGCGCGGTACCCTTCGATGAAGGCACGCAGGCCTCGCGCGGCGTCGCCGGGTTCGGCGCTCGGATCGTTGAGGGTGAACGCCTGCGCCGAGTAGGCGAGGTCCCAGAGCCGGGTGCTGGGCGCCGAGCTGTCCCAGTCGATGAATACCCAGCGCTCTCCGACGATCAGGTTCCACGGCGCGAGGTCGTTGTGACAGACCAGGTCGGCGCCCGGAGCCGGAATCGCCGTGTCCCAGACATCGTCGGCCTGCGAAACGAATGCGTCGGCCGCGTCATGGATCGCCCTGACCATCTCCCCCACCCTGCGAAGCTCCGCGCTGGACAGCGGAGCGTCCGTGGCGAGCGCGCCCGGGATGTACTCCAACACCAGGCGGCCCTGTTCGTCTCGCCCATAGGTCTCGGGAACGGTCACGCCCGCTCCCCTGATCGCGTCCATGAACGCGCGGACGCTGGGAGTCGCCAAGGTCCAGGGCTTGCGCACGGTCGATCCGACGCGCACCACCGACTCGGTGGCGTTGCCTCCGGTCAGTACCTTCTCATCCTTCATCGTGCCGCAACCCATTCGGGGAGTCTGTCAGCTCGTGATCCCGATGCCATGACGGCGAACCTCCCGAAGGGACTCGACTGAACATGCGTCGCCACGATACCTCGCCGTTCCTGGCTGTCGCGGCGGTCGGCAAAGAGGCGACCGCGCTGGCGCAGGCTGCGCACAGGAGTGCCGTAGTGTTCGACCCGTCGACCACTGGGCGGCCTGCGCACCCCCGAGTTTCCGGTAATGATTGCCCGATCCTCCACACCACAGGATGAGGAACACGATGAAAAGTACGTTCGTCTTCACCGAAATACCGAACGTATCGCAATACTACGGGGCCTCCCAGAGCGGTCGCATCGAGACGAAGGCAAATCTGACCGCCACCCTCGCCCGCGACTTCGCGAAGGAGAATCCCAAAGTCGCCTATTACTGCCAGCGCGACACCTCGACCTATGACTTCTTCACCGGCGTCGACTTCTGGCTCGGCCGCAACGACGGCCATACGACCACGGTGGTGAGCGAGCTCGCCGACACCTCCGACGACGCCACCAAGAAGGAGGTGCTGAAGCAGATCCGCGATCGGCTGTGGCTCGACGGCGCCCTGGACACCCGCGGTCACCGTCGGAACGCCCCGAGGACCGTCACCGTCGGCGTCCTGTTCTGCGACTTCGAGGACGCACGCGGTAAGCCCGAGGATCTCAAGGACCTTCAGACGAAGCTCCTGGGATCCGCCGTAGCGGCGGGGAGTCCGGTCCTTGCCGACATCGAGCGCGAGTCGAACGGGCGGGTGAAGCTCGACGTGCGGTTCACGAACTGGATCACGCTGGCGAAGCGTGCCGATTTCCTGATGACCAATCCCCCTCAGGGCGGGAACCTCCACGACCTCACGGCCATTCTGACGGCGGCGAATGCGGCCTCCACCATCCCTCCGGAGTGGGAGATCCTGGTCTTCGCCTTTGCCGAATCCAGTGGCGTCGACGTCGGCAGCCGATACATCGGCGTGCGGAAGATCACACCGCGCTCCGGGGGGACGAGCCGCGAGGTCCGCGTCGCCTGCGTGGATCCGAAGGACTACCAAGAGAAGTCCGTCGATACCAAGGGTGTATCGGTGAACACGACGCACAAGACCACCACCCATGAGATCCTCCACGCCCTCGGCCTTCCGGACCTGTACCACAAGGATGCGAACCGATCGTTCGGGTGGTCGATCATGAGCGACTGCCGGACGGCATGGCATCTGACCGAGATCGAGAAGCTCGCTCTCGGCTGGAACGACATCGAGGACTACTGGGTGCTGCGCCGCGGATTGCTTCCGGTCGACGACATCTTGACCCGGGCGCAGGACGCCGGCAAGAAGGGCGTCATCGTGCTGCCCGCGTCCAACGGTCTACGCCCGGAGATCTACGCCTTCGAGCGCCCGCAGGCGATCGGACGCTCGGAGACGACCAAACTCGCCGTGGAAGCCGAGCAGAAGGCCGACCCGGGTTTGCTGGTCCTCATGATCCGGGCGGACGACAACCTCGGCCGGATGGTGCCTTTCGTGGCCGGCCGGCCCACGGACCCGTCCGAACGTGAAGCGCGCGGCGGCGCCAGCCGGGCCGCCTTCGAGCCGGACACGGGGTTCTCCAGCCAAGGGTTGTCCAGCCGCTCCACGCCGGACTATCCGACGTCGACCGGCGCGCGGATCCGCCGGGTGGTCGGCGTCGACGCCACCTGGGCGCCACCGCGGCAGGCCCGCACCCTTCGCGAGGGAGAGCGGATCAAGAACGAGGTGGGCACGTTCGAGCTCAACACCTCCGGCGTGCCCACCATCGACGGGGGACCCGCCATCCCGCTCACCGGTCAAGGCGCGACCTACGAAGAGTCGCTCGACCCCAAGGTTCACGAGCAGGACTACGGCTTCCGGCTGGACATCTCCAACGACGATGTCGCCGGACTGTGGCTGGCCGGGTCGGACGCCAAGGCAGACCCGCGGCGAACCTTCGCCAAACCCGTCAACAGCCCGGCCGGCATCGCTGGCGAGCCTGTGTTCACCATCGAATCGGGTGGTTCCTCACCCCGCTCCAAGACGGTTGCGGTCTCGCGCAGGAACGGATCGCAGATCACAAGGCTCTACGACGTCCTGCGTCGGGCAAGCTATGTGCGAGGCGACTCGATCGTCGAGGGTCCGCCCGTGAAGGTGGCCTTCGAGAAGGACGGCAACCTCGCGGTCCGAAGGACCGACGAACACTTCGTCGCCGGCACCTACCAGCAACATGGGTGGAGGTTCTTCGACGCCATCGACGTCGACGGGGCAGGCACCATCCGGCTGCTCGACTCGTTCGGCAAGGTTCTCAAGACGATCTGGGCCACAGCCGGCGAAGTAACGGCTCCCTGCGAACTCAAGATCCAGACCGGTTCCACCGCCACCAACGGCGCCGTGATCGTGCAGGACGCCACAGGCAGAACCGTCAACACTCTCCTGAGCTGGAAGCGCCTGGAACGAGGCAACTCCCTCGACTGGGCGAAATCAGGGACCGCCACCAACGCCTCACCTTCCCCTGCCCCCGTGAAGGTGGCTTTCGAGAAGGACGGCAACCTCGCGGTCCGGAGGACGGATAGGCCATCCACGAATCACCAAGACTTCGTGACGGGCACCTGGCAGAAGCATGGGGAGAGGTTCTTCGACGCCATCGACATCGACGGGGCAGGCACCATCCGGCTGCTCGACTCGTCCGGCACGATCCTCAAAACGATCCCGGCCGCACCCGGCGAGGTGTCAGCTCCCTGCGAACTCGTGATCCAGACCGGTTCCACCGGCGCCAGCGGGTCCGTCGTCGTACAGGATGCGAAAGCCAGAACCGTCAACACCCTCCTGACCTGGAGTTGAGCCGAGGTCCCTCACCGACGCCAGGAGCAGCCGAGGCTCAGTGGGCGCGGATGTCGGCGTACTCGGGGTGGCGATCGACGTAACGCGCGATGAACGGGCAGGTCGGCCGGGCCTTCTTGCCCAGCGCGCGCACGTCGTCGAGGGCGTACTTCGCCAGGACGCTGCCGTACCCCTTGCCGCCATGGGCGGGATCGACGACGGTGTGCGGGAGGTCGATCACGTCACCCTCCTCGACCCACTCGATGTGCCCGGCGACCTCCCCGTCGACGACCAGTTCGTAGTGACGCTCGGCGTCGTTCTTCCGCAGTTCCTCAGCCATCCACCCAGCCTAGCGTCGTCGCCAGGCAGGAGGTCGTATGATCGAACGCACCATGGATCTCTGGCAGCCGGTTCCCCTCGAGGCGACGGTGGGGTCGCTGGTGGGCGACAACCTGGCGGTCTCCGGCATCGGACCCGACGGCAAGCCGTCGCTCGTGCTGGCCAAGGTCACCGCGCACAAGCCCGACACCGTGTGGGTGTGGGTCTCCGACACGGCGACGCGCACCCCCATGCCCATTCCCACGCGCGCCCCGACGGGAAAGGCCGTCCCGCTGCGCACCGCGCTCCTGGCCCACGCCGACCTCGACGCACGCGCGGCGGCCCGCGTGCCGTACAAGACGCGGTGGCCCGGCGACGTCACGCCACCCGGCGGCAACCCGTGGATGCTCCTCGGCGGCCTCGCGCTGCTGCTCACCGCCGTGGTGTTCTTCGTGCTCGGCATGAGTTCTCTGGGGATGGCGTTCCTCACCCCGGCGATCCTCGCAGGGGTCGCCAGCCGGGCGCGAAACAGCTCGACGGCCAATGGCCCGGCGACGGTCCTTCTCCCCGCCGACGGGCGTCGCGGTTCGCTGTTCGCCTCCTCGATGATGCCTTCTCGGGTGTTGGCGCAGATCCCGCCGCCGGACACGGCCGTGGGGGCTTCGCCAGCCGAACGAGTCGGCATCGTGAAGGCCTCGTACGGCCGGCAGCTGGGCGACATCGTCTACCGCATCGAGAACTCCGCGCTGTTCGACGCCGCCGTCCCCGAGACGCAGCGCTTTCAGGTGGCCCTCGTCGCATGGGACCAGTCCTCGGCCGACGCTGATCGGCTCGCGTCGGAGCTGGAGCAGGCCTACGCTGCCGCGGTGCGCACCGCGGAGCACCTCGGCCTCGATCACCTCCCGGAGACGGCGCGCGATCCCGCCCGGCGCGCCGCAAAAGCCGTGGGCGTGGCGCTGGGAACCGGGCCAGAGGCGGAACGCCGTGCCGCGGGAACCCGCGTGGCCGAGATCTTGAACTCACTCGCGCTCTACTACCTTCCGACGGTCGACCCAGAGGCCCCGGCCCTGATCGGGCAGCGCCGAGCGATCGAGCCAGGCCGATGAGTTCCTCCGAACCGGCCAGGAAGCCGATCGACGGAGGTGACGAACCGGCGGTGCCTCGGCGCGGTCCCGTCCACATCGACAGGCCCCTCTGGCTCCCCCTCGATCTCGACGCGCCGCTCGGGGGCAGGGCCGCACTCCTCGTGGCCGGTCCTGATGTCCTCGTTGCGGATTGGAGCACGCACACGGCCCCCCGCAGCGCCTTCTGGCAGGAGAACCCCCTCGGCGTCAGGCAGTGGCGCAACAGCGGCCCACTGCCGCGGCGACGGGTGCGCGAGGTGTCGTCGCGAGCCACCGTCGAGTCTCTCGCGATCGCGCAGGGGCTCGTTCCCGAGCGGGCGTTCCGGCTCGCGGACCTGCAGTGGCGAGCGTTGCGCTCGCCACTCCTCCTCCCCCGTGAGCAAGGAAGCTGGCTCACCGTCGACGAGGCGCTCACCAGCTTGCCGGCCGATCACGGGCCGCGATTCCGCGCGGAGGCGCAGGTCGCGGAGGTGCGGGAGAGCTATGGCCGGATGCTCGGCGACATCGCCTACCGCATCGAGAACTCCGCACTCTTCGACCCCGCCGTCCCGCTCACCCGACAGTTCGACACCGCACTTGCCCTCTGGGGAGACGTCAACGCGGCCACGCCGGAGACGGAGGTCGTGCGCCGCGCGTCGCTGGTGAAGGTCGCCTTCGACGCGGCCAGAGCCAACGCCGAGACCCTGGGGCTCGCCCACCTGCCCGATACGGCCCGAGACGCCGCGAGACGGGCCGCCGCTGCCGCTCGTCTCGCGGCGGGAACGTCAGTCGACGCAGAACGCGACGCCGCCCTGGCTCAGGTGATCCAGATCCTCAACAGCTTGGCTTTGTACTACCTCCCCCAGCCCGCTGAACTGCGAATACAGATCGAAGAGGGACAGTCCCGAGGCAGGTCTCCGTGGAGCGTCGGGGAGGCTGTGCTCAGCGGCGAGTAGCCCTGCTGATCGCCTTGAAGACCTCCATGACCAGGAAGACGACCACGGCCAAGCCGAGGGTCAGGCCCCAGTCGCGCAGGCCGATCGGGGCCGAGTGGAACCAGGAGTGCATGAACGGGGCGTAGACGAACACCAGTTGCGCGGCCACCAGCACGGCAGCCGAGATCCAGATCACCCGATTGCCCACCAGTACCCGCGGGGTGAGGCTGGAGCCCTCCAGGAAGCGGCAGTTGAACAGGAAGGCCAGCTGCGCGAAGGCCAGCATGGTCACGGCGGCGGTCTGCGCGGAGGCGTAGTCGGCGCCCAGATTGCGCTCCAGCTGGTACACCAGCAGCGTGACCGAGCCGATCACCAGCGACGCCACGGCCACCAACGTCCAGGCCCGACGGGAGAGCACCTGTTCCTTGGGCGAACGCGGCGGCTGGTTCATGATGCCGTCCTCCGCGGACTCCCCAGCCAGCGCCAGGGACAGCGTGACGGCCGTGATCAGGTTCACCCACAGGATCTGCACCGGGGACAGCGGCAGCGCCCAGCCCGCCAGCACCGCCACCAGGATCACCAGCGACTGTGCGCCGTTGGTGGGCAGCAGGAACACCACCGACTTGCGGATGTTGGCGTAGATCCGGCGTCCCTCCTCCACCGCGCGCTCGATGGTGGCGAAGTTGTCGTCGGCGAGCACGATGTCGGCGGCGTCTTTGGTCGCCTCCGTGCCCTTGATGCCCATGGCGACGCCGACATCGGCCCGGGTGATCGAGGGCGCGTCGTTGACCCCGTCGCCGGTCATCGCGGCGACCTCACCGTGGGATTGCAGCGCACGCACGATGCGCAGCTTGTGCTCCGGCGAGGTGCGGGCGTAGATGTTCACGTCGCGCACGACGGTGCGCAGTTCCTCCTGGCTCATCGCCTCCAACTCGGCGCCGGTGAGCGCGCGCACCTCGCCCTCCGGGGGCGCGATGCCCAGCTCGCGGGAGATCGCCACCGCGGTGCCCTTGTGGTCGCCGGTGATCATCTTCACGGTGATGCCGGCGGCCTGGCACTCGGCGATGGCCGCCGTGGCTTCGGGCCGCGGCGGATCGACGATGCCGATCAGGCCCAGGAAGGTGAAGTCCTCCCCGACGGTGTCCAGGCTCAGCTCCTCTTCGCCCTCCCGCGCCGGCCGGGAGGCGGCGGCGAGCACGCGCAGCCCCTCCGAGGACAGCTCATCGATGCGGCGCTCCCACCGCGCGAGGTCCAGCGTCTCCGAGCCGGCGTCGGCCAGTTGGGTACGGCACCGGTCGAGCAGCCGATCGGGCGCGCCCACCATGTGTACGGTGCGGATGCCGTCGTGCAGATCGAGCGTCGCGGAGAACTTGTGCGTCGACTCGAACGGAACCTGGGCGAGACGTTGCACCGCGTCGACGTCGATGCCGGACTTGCCGGCCAGCACGTCCAGCGCCCCCTCTGTGGGCTGTCCCACCACGCGCCAACCCTCGGGGGTCTGCTCCACCTTGGCGTCGTTGCAGACGCCTGCGGCGAGTACCAGGTCGGCGAGGTTCGGGTGCTCGGCCAGCACCGCGACGGCCCCCGCGGCGTCGGTGATCCGGCCCTCCGGCTGGTAGCCGGTGCCGTCGACGCCGTAGCGCGCGTCGGCGGTGTAGACGGTGCGCGCGGTCATCTCGTTCTGGGTCAGGGTGCCGGTCTTGTCGGAGCAGATCGTCGACACCGAGCCCAGCGTCTCCACCGCCCCCATCTTGCGGGTGATCGCGTTGCGTCGCGCCATGGCCTGCACGCCGAGCGCCAGCGTGATCGTGACCAGCGCGGGCAGGCCCTCGGGGATCGCGGCGACGGCGAAGCCGATGGCCGCCGAGATCAGGTCGGTGCGGTCGAAGCCGTGTACCAGCCGCCCGACGACCAGCAGCACGCCCGCGGTGATCCCGATCGCGATGGAGAGCTGCTTGGCCAGCCTGCCGAGCTGTCGCGTCAACGGCGTGTCGGTGGCGTCGATGCCCGAGACCATCTCGGAGATCTGCCCGATCTCGGTGCGACCGCCCGTGGCGACGATGACGGCCTCCGCGTTGCCGGTGGCGACGATGGTGCCCGAGTAGATCATCGACGAGCGGTCGCCGATGCCGGCGTCCTCGCCCACCGCCGCGACCGACTTGACCGCCGGCACGGACTCGCCGGTCAACGCCGCCTCGTCCACCTGCAGGTTCGATGCGACGAGCAGCCGCGCGTCGGCGGGCACCCGTGCGCCGGAGCGCACCCGGATCACGTCGCCCGGCACCAGCTCCGTCGCGTCGACGACCACCCAGGAGCCGTCGCGCAGGCACTCGGCCTCCGCGGTCATCATGGTGCGCAGGCTCTCCAGCGCACTGGCCGCGCGCCCCTCCTGGATGAACCCGATCAGCGCGTTGGCGAACGCCACGACCAGGATCACGATGCAGTCCACCCAGTCGCCGATGATCGCCTTCAGCACGCCCGCGGCGAGCAGGATGTAGATCAGGACGTCGTCGAAGTGATGGAGGAACCGCTTCCAGGCGGGCACCGCCTCGGCGCCGGACAGCTCGTTGCGACCCCAGCGTTGCAGTCGGCTGGCCGATTCGGCGGCGGCAAGGCCGTCCGGTGAGGAGCCCTGGCTCCTCAGCACGTCGGCGGCGTCCAGCGCCCAGGGGCTTCCCTCGGTCTCGATCAGGTCGGTCATAGCGCGTCCCCTCGTTTCACGCGGCTAGGGCGTGTTGCGGAAGTGGTGGTCGTAGCGAGCGGCGTCCTGGTGCGTCAG
>DAOLFC010000116.1:0-12138 GCA_035326505.1 Arachnia sp. | reverse complement strand
AGCGTCTCCATGGTAAGGAGAAGGTCTGCGGTTCGATTCCGCATGGGGGCTCTGTTCTTTGCCCATTCAGGTGTTCTTCGCCTGTTAGGGTGGAAGAGCATCGACGGGGTAGCTCAGTCGGTAGAGCAAGCGGCTCATAATCGCTGTGTCGCGGGTTCAAGTCCCGCCCTCGTCACCGAACACGAGTCAAACGCGCTCGATCTGCGCGCACCAGGCAAGGAGTAGAACATGGCCAAGAAGGGCGGGGACGTTCGTCCCAAGATCACGCTTGCTTGCACCGAGTGCAAGGAGCGCAACTACATCACCAAGAAGAACCGCCGCAACGATCCCGACCGGCTGGAGCTCAAGAAGTACTGCCCGCGCTGCCGCACCCACCAGGCGCACCGCGAGACCCGCTGACGCAGAGTCGAGGCAGCCAGGACCGTCCCGTCAGGGGCGGTCCTTTGTCGTGTCCGGGGGTCCACCGCACCGAGTAACGTAGCCCCCATGCCGATTACCACCGAGCACGTGGGCCGCAGCTACCCGCCCGCGGTCCCCTATGAGGTCAGCCGAGCCAAGATCGCCGAGTTCGCGACGGCCCTCGGCGACGACAACCCCCGTTACTTCGGCGACGATCCCATCGCCCCGCCCACCTTCGCCGCGGTGATCGCCGCGCAGGCCTGGGATTCGCTCTTCGGCGACGAGGAGCTGGGGCTGGCGCTCAACCGCACCATGCATGCCGATCAGGGCTTCGACGTCATCCGCCCACTGGTGCCGGGCGATGTCGTCCTCGCTCATCTCACCATCGAGAAGGTGCGCAACCGGGGGGCTCTCGACATGGTGACGGTGCTCGTCGACCTCCGGGTGGACGGGCAGAGCGTGTGCGAGGCGCGCTCGCAGCTGATGCACACGAGGGAGAACGAGAATGCCTGAGCGCAACCAGGTCGCGGTGGGCGACGAGCTTCCCGAGCTCCGGGTACGGATCACCCGCTCCGGGGTCGTGCGCTACTCCGGCGCGTCGACCGACTTCAACGAGATCCACTTCTCGGACCGGCACGCCCGGGCCATCGGCCTGCCCGGCGTCGTGGCCCACGGCATGTGGACGATGGGCGCGGGGCTGCGCGTGGTCACCGATTGGCTCGGCGACCCTGGCCTGGTCGCCAGCTACTTCGTGCGCTTCACCCGGCCCGTCCTGGTCCCTGACGACGACGAGGGCGTCGAGGTGGTCTACCGCGCCACCGTCGCGGCCCTCACCGAGACGGGGGCGAAGATCACGCTCACGGCCACCTGTGGCGACGACGCGGTGCTGGGAGCGGCCCGCGCCGAGGTGCGCCTTGGCTGACGGGGTCGGCGCGCCCGCGTCCTGCAGCGTCGAGCGGGTCTCGCGCGCCGACGTCGCGGTGCCCGTCTCCGGCGACGCGCACCTGAGCGCCCACACCACGCTGCGGGTCGGGGGGCCGGCGCGGCGATTCGTCGTGGCCCGGACGGAGCGGGAGCTGATCGCCGAGATCGCGGCCGCCGACGAGGCGGGCACGCCGGTGCTCGTGCTCGGCGGCGGATCGAACGTGCTGGTCGCCGACGAGGGCTTCCCTGGGCTCGTGGTGCGCGTCGCCCTCACCGGGCTCGAGGCGGACGTGTCCGCCTGCGGAGGCGCCGTCGTGCGGGTGGGGGCCGGTGAGAACTGGGACGACTTCGTCGCCTACGCCGTCGCGCAGGAGTGGGGCGGCGTCGAGGCCTTGTCCGGCATCCCGGGGAGCGTCGGCGCCACCCCCATCCAGAACGTCGGGGCGTACGGCGTCGAGGTGGCCCAGCTGATCTACTCCGTGCGCACCTACGACCGGCGGACGGGCCAGGCCCGGACCTTCGCGGCCGCCGACTGCGGCTTCGAGTACCGAAGCTCCCTGTTCAAGCGCGAACCCGGGCGCTACGTCGTGCTGAGCGTCACCTTCCAGCTTGAGCTCGCGTCGCTCAGCGCGCCGATCCGCTATGCGGAGCTGGCCCAGGCGCTGGGCGTCGAACTGGGCCACAGGGCCGATGCCCGCCTGGTGCGCGAGACGGTGCTCGCGATCCGAGGGCGCAAGGGCATGGTGCTCGACGACGCCGACCACGACACCTGGTCGGCGGGCTCCTTCTTCACCAATCCCGTTCTCGGCGCCGACGAGGCCGACCTGCTTCCCCCCGGCGCCCCCCGGTTCCCGCTGGCGGACGGCCGCGTGAAGACGAGCGCGGCCTGGCTCATCCAGCACGCCGGGTTCGAGCGCGGCCATCGCCTGGGCGAAGCCGGGCTCTCCGGCAAGCACGTGCTCGCGCTGACCAATCGCGGACGGGCCGGGGCCGCCGACCTGGTCGCCCTGGCCCGCCAGGTGCGCGACGGGGTTCGCGACGCGTTCGGCATCGTCCTGACGCCGGAGGTCAACCTGGTGGGTGTGACGTTATAAGGGGCGCCCGGCGACCCGGGGTCCCGGGCTTGGGCGAATCGGGAAACCGTGCGCCCGCGCGGTATGCTCCGTGGTTCGTCGGGACCTGTTACTACCGGAAGTCGAGTTGAGCTCGTGTCGCCTGTGCATCTATTGCGTCCTGTTGTGAAGGAATACGCGTGGGGATCCGTCTCGGCGATCCCCGAGTTGCTGGGTGCGCCGGCCACCGGCGCTCCGCAGGCGGAGCTGTGGTTGGGTGGGCACGCGGCGGGTCCGTCGATGCTGGCCGACGGGTCCTTCCTCGACGAGCATGTGGCGGGGCTCGGCGAACTCGACGACTACTACGCGGGGCAGCTGCCGTTCCTGATGAAGGTGCTGGCGGCGGAGTCCCCGTTGTCGATCCAGGCGCATCCGGATCGCAGGCAGGCCGTGGATGGCTTCGCCCGGGAGAACGCGGCGGGGGTCGCGGTGGGGGATCCGGCCAGGAACTACAAGGACCGGCATCACAAGCCCGAGATCCTGGTGGCGGTCACCCCGTTCAGCGCGTTGTGCGGGTTTCGCGACCCGAGACGCAGCGCGCTGCTTCTTCAGGCCCTCCTGGGGGACGGGGCCGCGACGGGCGAGGTGGCGGCGCGGCTGCTCGGCCTGCTGGAGGATGGAGACCTGCGCGGGGCGGCGGGGTTCGTGCTGTCGGGAGATCCCGAGATGCGCCGGTTCGCCGTGCGCCTGGCCGCGGCCGCGCAGGGCGCGGGCGATCCGCTGGGGCAGACGATCCGGTTCGTGGCCGGTCACTACGGGGACGATCCCGGGGTGGTCATGGCCGCGCTGATGAACCGGGTGGACCTGGAGCCCGGCGAGGCCTTCTTCCTGGATGCCGGCCAGTTGCACGCGTACCTGTGCGGTGTGGGCATCGAGGCGATGGCGCCGTCGGACAACGTGCTGCGGGGCGGGCTGACGCCGAAGCACGTCGACGTCGGCGAACTGCAGCGGGTGGTGGCGTTCGAGGTCTCCGGCGCGTCCCCGGTCGCGGGGGAGCGATGCGACGTCGCCGGCGGCAGCCTGGTGAGCTACCGCCCTCCGGTCGAGGAGTTCGAGGTGCATCGCCTGACGACGGACGGCGGACCCGTGGCGATCGAGCTGCCGGGGCCGGCGCTGCTGGTGGTGACCCGGGGGACGCTGCGGCTCGTCGTCGACGGTGTGGCGACGACGGTGGGCCATGGCGGGTGCGGGTTCGTGGACCCGGGCGCGGTGCTGGAGGTCGAGGCCCTGGCGGGGCCTGCCGAGGCCTACCTGACGACGTCTCCGGGGCTGTCAGTTCGCCAATTCGGGACAAAGCGCCTATAGTTTCCTGTATCGATCGCTTCTCGACACTGTTGAGGTGTGCCTATCGGCACGGGATCGATAAAGGGTAGTAGCTCAACTGGCAGAGCAGCGGTCTCCAAAACCGCAGGTTGGGGGTTCGAGTCCCTCCTGCCCTGCTGAACAGCCTCCTCGGGAGGCTGTCGTAGCCTTCCGGTCCTTCCGGCGAGGCGTTTTTGTTGTTAGGCGAAGGGATACGTGGGTGAGCGACAAGTCGCCCGACTCAGACAAGAGCATCGACGAGGGCGTACCTCCTCTGCCGATCGATCCCGAGTCGCAGACCGATGGTGACGCCGAGGCGCCCATCGTCCGCAAGACGGCGAAGGCGCCCGTCAAGAAGACCGCCCCCACCCGCAAGCGGGCGGAGGCCGAGCGCGATCACGAGGACCTCGATCGCTACACGGCGCGCAATCCCGCCGAGTTCGTCAGCCAGAGCGCGGGCGAACTCAAGCAAGTGGTCTGGCCCACCTGGCCGGAACTCACCACCTACTTCCTGGCGGTGCTGATCTTCGTGCTGTTCATCATCGCGTTCGTCGGCTTGCTCGATCTGGGCTTCGGCTGGGGTCTGCTGCAGCTACTAGGACTACTGGGGACGAACTGATGACTGAGAACTTCGATCAGAACGAGAGCCAGGACTTCGAGATCGATCTCGGTCCCATCGATGAGCTGGAGGACCTGGGCGTCGGCGACGACGTCGAGATCGACCTCAGCGTCGGCGACGACATCGTGGCCGATGCCGACGACGACCTTCTCCTCGACCTCTCCGAGGAGGAGGATCAGGCGGAAGAAGCCCCCGAGGGCAACGAGGACGCTTTGGCGGCAGCCATCGCGTCGCTGCGCGAGGAGCTCGAGTCCAAGTGGGGCGAGTGGTACGTGATCCATACCTATTCGGGCATGGAGAACCGGGTCAAGCAGAACCTGGATTCCCGCGTGCAGTCCCTCAACATGGAGGACTTCATCTTCGAGACCGTGGTGCCCACCGAAGAGGTGGTCGAGGTGCGCAACAACACCCGCAAGACGGTCACTCGCTGCGTGCTGCCCGGCTACGTCCTGGTGCGCATGGAACTGAACGACGAGTCCTGGGCGGCGGTGCGTCACACGCCCTCGGTCACCGGCTTCGTCGGCCACGGCCAGCAGCCCGTCGCGCTCTCGCTCGACGAGGTCGTCAAGATGCTCACCCCGTCGATCGCGTCGAAGGTCGCGGCGGAACTCGCCGGCGCCAACGCGCAGCGCAAGCGCAAGATCGAGGTCGTCGACTTCCAGGTGGGTGACTCCGTCATGGTCAGCGACGGCCCCTTCGCCGGCGTGCATGCCACGATCACCGAAATCAACGCCAACACCCAGCGCCTGCGTGCGCTTGTCGAGATCCTGGGCCGGGAGACCCCCGTCGACCTGGAATTCAAGCAAGTCACGCGCGTCGGCTAGGATTGTGCGTCGCGCCGTCGTCACGGCGCATCCGAATCAATAAAGGTAAAGGACCCACCATGCCTCCCAAGAAGAAGGTGGCGGCCCTCGTCAAGGTCGCACTGAACGCGGGCGCCGCAACGCCTGCCCCGCCCGTCGGTACCGCTCTCGGTCCGCATGGCGTCAACATCATGGAGTTCGTCAAGGCGTACAACGCCCAGACGGAGTCCCAGCGCGGCAACGTCATCCCCGTCGAGATCACCATCTACGAGGATCGCACGTTCACCTTCATCACGAAGACGCCGCCGGCTGCCGAGCTGATCAAGAAGGCCGCGGGCCTGACCTCCGGCTCGGACAACCCGCTGAAGAACAAGGTCGGCAAGCTGACCAAGGATCAGGTGCGCGAGATCGCCACCACCAAGCTGCCCGACCTCAACGCCAACGACGTTGACGCGGCCATGAAGATCATCGAGGGCACCGCGCGCTCGATGGGCGTCACCACCGAATAAGACATCCCCCTCTGGAAGGGGCGCTGAACCCCGCACCAGAACTGGTCAACGACACAAGGAACCAGAATGAAGCACAGCAAGGTCTACCGGTCCGCCGCGGAGAAGCGCGAGGCCGGCCAGGCGTACTCCCCGGAGGAAGCCATCCGCCTGATCAAGGACATGGCCACCGCCAAGTTCGACGAGACCATCGACGTGGCCTTCCGGCTCGGCGTCGACCCCCGTAAGGCCGACCAGATGGTCCGCGGCACGGTCAACCTCCCGCACGGCACCGGCAAGACGGCAAGGGTCCTCGTCTTCGCCTCCGGCGAGAGGGCTGAGGCGGCGCTGGCCGCCGGCGCCGACGAGGTGGGCACCGACGATCTGATCGAGAAGATCCAGGGCGGCTACCTCGACTTCGACGCCGTCGTCGCCACCCCCGACATGATGGGCAAGGTCGGCCGCTTGGGCCGCGTCCTCGGCCCCCGTGGCCTGATGCCGAACCCCAAGACCGGCACCGTGACGATGGACACCGCCAAGGCGGTCTCCGAGATCAAGGGCGGCAAGATCGAGTTCCGCGTCGACCGTCACGCCAACCTGCAGTTCATCATCGGCAAGGCCTCCTTCAGCGAGGACCAGCTGCTGGGCAACTACTACGCCGCGCTCGAGGAGATCCTGCGCCTCAAGCCGTCCTCCTCGAAGGGCCGCTACCTGCGCAAGATCGCCGTCTCGGCGACGATGAGCCCCAGCGTTCTCGTCGACACCTCGGTCACCAAGGTCGCCGCCTGACCGGCGCCGTTGAACGCAAGAGGGGCCTCTGCTCGGATCTTCGAGCAGAGGCCCCTCTGTGCATCGCCCTCTGCTTGTCAGTATCGACGCATACGGTCCTGGTGAGTTCCGTGGCGATTGCTTTCTGCCATGCCTGTCTGGCGTAATCAGGGCATACCACCCGCCTCCTTCGAGGGGCGGGTTCTGTCTTTCCCCACACCTGGCAATAGCGTCGCGAACGGCTCAGGATGAGTGGATGAGGGAGACGACATCATCGAAACGCAGCGCGCGGAGGTCACTACGACGCATCCAGATCTCAAGTCGACCTGCGTCGCCGAAGACACCGTCGTAGGAAAACTCGGAGGTCACATTGAAGAGGAGCACATGCTCGTCCTCAGCGTCCGCGAGGGGAAGCCGGCTCGCCAATAGCTCGACATCAGCGGGTTCGAGGGGCCGGTAGTCGTAGTGCTGGAGTCCCAACAGTCTGCTGGGTGGTTCGTCAACGACCGAGAAGGGATTCTTGGCCTCGCTCAGGGACATCTCAGCCGATACCTCTTCACCGCGCGCGAGCCGATCGACGGCGCGCTGCAACTCGATGACTTTGAGCAGGACCTTCTCATCATCGACGCCGGACCGCCACGAAAACGTCGGCAGGACTTCCAGTCTCGCGTCATGTACCGGGAACATGATGCAGTCCTTCGATGGGTGGGCGGTGCGGCGATGGCGCAGTTCCTTCTCGGTGAGGTAGAGGACTGTTGCACCACCGCCGGGGACTGCCGGGTTGGTGGAGGAGTCGCCGTCGGTGGTGTGAAACAGCTGCAGCAGGCCTCCTCTGGGTAGGCCGCTGTTCCGGACGAACCTCTTCGCAGGTGAGAGGGAGAGCGAACCCCGCAACTGCTCGTTCAGGTCGACCTGGAGCAGGAACGGGTCGTCGGGAATCAAGCGGCCCGGTATGACGGTCGGAGCTCCCCCGATGCGAGATAGCCGCCGAACGAGGCCCGGAGTGAGCGCATCGCTCTCGTAGGGATCCTCACGCCCCCAGATGGTGTGCTCGACGACGTACAGCGCGAACTGCCAATCCACGTCGCCCGGACGCAAATCGACTCGCGGATCCGCGAGCAGCTTTCTCACGTCCAACTGGTAGTCGAGGACCGGCAACCTCAGCACTTCGTGCAAGAACCTCAAGGACGTTCCGGCAGAGGTTGAGCTGACCAGCGAGCGAGCTTGCCTCAGCAGCTCCCGGTCGCCGACGACCGCGTCGAAAGCCTCGCTCCATGCGTCAAAGGCACGATTCCAGCGGGCACTGCCGACCAACTCGGGAGAGCCTAAATCCTCGCGTTTCAGATACGTCTCCGCCAGCCGTCGCCAACGAGGATCGTCGATGACATCAAAAACCATAGTTGGAAACTAGACCTTAACTCCACAGTACTGGAGCAGATAGACGCCGATTTTCCTGAGCAGTTTGTCTCGGATCAGGGGACAGCACGGCGGATCATGAGCAGAGAGAGCACGCCGAGGATCGCCGAGCCGAGGAGCAGGTAGCCCGCCAGTCCGATGACGGTGGTTCCGGCGAGCCACAACCACACGCTCATCCAGGCCTCGAGCCACGTGATCAGGGCGACGACGAGCACCAGGAGCGCGCTCAGGCCGATCAGGCTCACGGTCAGCGTCACCATGCCGAAGCGCTTGTAGAGCGTCGAGATCGTGAAGCCGGTCATGAAGAACAGCATCGGCAGGGAGAAGTACAGCAGCCAGGCCCCGAACGCGCCGTCGGTCCACATCCACGGCAGGTAGAACATCCAGCCGTTCATCCACCAGCCGCCGGTCGCCTCCTCGATCAGGCCGGCGACGACGAAGATCAGCGAGAGCGGCAGCGCGGTGACCGCCGCGGCCAGGGTGGTGCCGAAGAAGAACTCGCGTCTCGTCACGCTCATCGCCTGGGAGAACGGGAAGGTGAGGGTCAGCGACTGGATTCCGATCACCAGGAAGTACCACAGCGGGGCCTGGCCGCCTCCGCCGTACATGGGGCCGTCGCTGGGGATGACCGCATAGACCAGCAGCGAGACGAGGAACGCACCGCCGAGGACGATCAGGGGGACGGTGACGAAGGTGGCTCGGTTGATCCACTGCATGCGCGCCACGTTGAGGATTCGCGTCATCGGAGTGCTCCTTCACGGTTCGGGGTATCGGCAGCCGCGTGCTGGGTGGCCCGCACGATCATCTGCTGCAGGGGGACGGGGGCGAGTTCGACGCCCACCGTCCGCAGGCGGGTGCGCTCGGCGTCGTCGAGGCGCCCGAGGACGGTCGCCGACAGCACGCCGCCGAGCGACTCGGTGTGAATCACTTCGCGTCCGGCGACGAAAGCCTCGACCGCCGCTCGAGGACCGACGAGGTTGACGCAGGTGTCGCGGATCTCGTCGGTGGTCTCGTCGAGCAGGATCCGGCCCTGATCGATGAGGATCACGCGTTCGATCAGGCTGGAGATCTCGTCGATCAGGTGCGAGGAGAGGATGATCGTGCGGGGGTGCTCGGAGTAGTCCTCGAGGAGCCTGTCGTAGAAGATCTGCCTCGCGACGGCGTCCAGTCCCAGGTAGGGCTCGTCGAAGAAGGTGATCTCCGCGCGGGCCGCGAGGCCGATGATGACGCCCACAGCGGAGAGCTGCCCGCGCGAGAGCTTCTTGATCGTGGTCTTCATCGGCAGCTGGAAGTCGGTGATCAGCGCGTCGGCGAGGTCGTCGTCCCAGTTGCGGAAGAAGAGCCGGGCGGCGCCGAAGGCATGGCGCGGGGTGGCGTCGTCGGGGTACTTCTGGGACTCGCGGACGAAGCACAGCCGGGAGAGCACGGCGGCGTTCTCGTAGGGTTCCTCACCGAACACCCGCACGGAGCCGGAAGTGGCGAAGTTCTGCGCCGTGATCAGGGACATGAGCGTGGTCTTGCCGGCGCCGTTGCGGCCGAGCAGGCCGTAGATGGCGTCCTTCTCGAAGCAGAGCGAAACGTTGTCGAGCGCTCGCACCGACTTGTACTGCTTGGTGAGGTCGCGGACCTCGATGACGGTGGTCATCTTCTACTTCCTTTCGGATTCGCTGGCGCGTTGCCGGATGGCGGCGATCAGGTCGTCGGGGGTGAGCCGGAGGCGAGCGGCCTCGGCGAGGAGCGGGTCGAGGTAGTCCTTGGCGAAGGCCTCCCTCCGTTCGGTGAGCAGTCGAGCCCGGGCGCCGGTGGTGACGAACATGCCCACCCCGCGACGCTTGGCGAGCACCTGCTTGTCCACCAGAAGGTTGATGCCCTTGGCGGCCGTGGCCGGGTTGATCCGGTAGAAGGCCGCGAGCTCGTTGGTGGACGGCGCCCGGCTCTCTTCCTCCAGCGAGCCGTCGACGATCGAGTCCTCGATCGATTCGGCGATCTGGAGGAACAGCGGTCTTCCTTCTTCGATCACGACACCTCCTCTTCAGTGGTTCATTACTTAAGTAATTAACCATGATTGCGAGGTGGAGTCAAGCCTCTCGTCTTTCCGCCCCGTTCCGTCCTCGACCGTGCATAAATCTCGCTCTACGTCGAGGCCTCCTCTATATGGCGAGGCCTCGACGTAGAGCGAGATTTATGCACGGGTGGGCCTGTGCTGCATGTGGATGATTTGGTGAAGGGCGGGGGAGCGGGTAATGTTCTGCGAGCCGAAGACCGCAGGTGACCGAAAGGTCATAACGCTCACATCGTGAGGGCCCGCGCAGGTGATCGCTCGCGTTGCATGGCTTGCCGTGCCGCCCCGCGCCCACCGGCACGGGGCTTTTTTGTTGGGCAGACGCGGTTCGAGGCCCTGGGTTCGCCCCCGATGGGCGGGTTCCAGGTTGATGAACCGGAAGGAGACCCAATGGCGAGGCCGGAAAAGGCTGCGAAGGTCGCGGAGCTGACTGACAAGTTCAGCACCTCTGCGGCGGCAGTGCTGACCGAGTACCGCGGTCTCACCGTGAAGGATCTGCAGAATCTGCGTCGATCCCTCGGTGAGGACGCCACCTACGCCGTTGCGAAGAACACCCTGACCGCGATCGCGGCCAAGGAGGCAGGAATCGAGGGGCTCGACGAGACCCTCACCGGCCCCACGGCCATCGCGTTCATCTCGGGTGATGTGGCCACCGTTACCAAGGGGCTGCGCGACTTCGCAAAGGCGCATCCGTCTCTGGCCATCAAGGGCGGCGTCATGGACGGAAAGGTCCTCGACGCCACGACCGTGCTGAAACTGGCCGACCTCGAATCCCGCGAGGTTCTGCTGGCCAAGCTGGCGGGTGCGCTCAAGGCGAACCTGTCCAAGGCCGCTTACGCCTTCGCCGCACCGGCCTCGAAGCTCGCCCGCGTCATGGGTGCGCTGGAGGCCAAGGCGCAGGACGATCCCGCCCTCATCGGCGGTGCCGGCTCCGCGCCGGCCGCCGTGGCCGAAGAGACCCCCGCCGCGGAAGCGGCAACCGTAGCAGCAGACGCTGCGCAGTGATCCGTCGCAGCGTGTGCTGCAGCGAAACTTGAGAAAGGACGCCAAACATGGCGAAGCTCACCAACGAAGAGCTCCTTGACGCCTTCAAGGAGATGACCCTCATCGAACTGTCCGAGTTCGTGAAGCTGTTCGAAGAGACCTTCGACGTCACCGCCGCCGCCCCGGTCGCCGTTGCCGCGGCTGCCGCGCCCGCCGCCGCCGAGGCGGAGGAGGAAGAGGCCGGCTCCGACAAGGTCGACGTCATCCTGACCTCGGGTGGCGACAAGAAGATCGCCGTCATCAAGGAGGTGCGCGCTCTGACCTCCCTCGGCCTGAAGGAGGCCAAGGACCTCGTCGAGGGCGCCCCGAAGCCGGTGCTCGAGCAGGTCGACAAGGAGACCGCCGCCAAGGCGAAGGAGGCCCTCGAGGCCGCCGGCGGCTCCGTCGAGCTCAAGTGATCTAAGGGGGTCCGCCCCCGCATCGCCGCTCGTGGCCCGTTCCCCCTGGGGGACGGGCCACGAGCGTTTTCGGCGTGGTCGGGGGCGCGGGGTTGCGCGCGGAGGCGGTGGCGCTATCATCGTTCGCGAGGTCAATGTTGATCGGATGACGATCCGTGTGCCGATGCGGCCGCGGACGACTTGTCGTGTGGGCTGGTTTGGTCTATAGTGCTTATTTGCCCTGCCATGCGTTGCGCCCGTTTCATTTGACGCGGGTCCTTCGTCGTGCAGAGAAGAAGCTTCATGCGTTCTTGGAAGGACCGAATCTTGGCCGCCTCGCGCTCTGCGTTGAAGAACACCAATGTCGTCTCGCCCACCGGGCGGATCTCCTTTGCGAAGATTCACGAGCCGATGGAGGTTCCCAACCTCCTCGACTTGCAGATCGACTCCTACAACTGGCTGATCGGGAATCAGGCGTGGAAGGACCAGGTCGCGGGTAAGCTCGCGGCCGGCCGCACCGACGTCAACACCCGCTCCGGCCTGGAGGAGATCTTCGCCGAGATCTCCCCGATCGAGGACTTCAACGAGACCATGTCGTTGTCGTTCCGCGACCATCGCTTCGAAGACCCGAAGTACAGCATCGAAGAGTGCAAGGACCGCGACGTCACCTACGCCGCGCCGCTCTTCGTCACCGCCGAGTTCGTCAACAACGACACGGGCGAGATCAAGAGCCAGACCGTCTTCATCGGCGACTTCCCGCTCATGACCGACAAGGGCACCTTCATCATCAACGGCACCGAGCGCGTGGTCGTCTCGCAGCTGGTGCG
>DAOLFC010000007.1:0-57252 GCA_035326505.1 Arachnia sp. | reverse complement strand
ACGACACGGTCAAGGGCGGCGACTACCGCGCCCGCGAGACCAACGTCTACCGGCTCGCCGAGGTGTCGGCCAACATCATCGACCAGTGCGTGGCGCAGGGCGTTCCCTTCGCCCGCGAGTACGGCGGCCTGCTGGACACCCGGTCCTTCGGCGGCGTGCAGGTGCAGCGCACCTTCTACGCGCGTGGCCAGACGGGCCAGCAGCTCCTGATCGGCGCCTACCAGCAGCTGGAGCGCCAGGTCGCCGCCGGCACCGTGAAGATGTACACCCGCCATGAGATGGTCGAGGTGATCGTCGTCGACGGGCGGGCTCGCGGCATCGTGACCCGCAACATGGTCAACGGCAAGGTCGAGACGTGGACCGCCGACGCCGTCGTTCTTGCCACCGGTGGCTACGGCAACGTCTTCTTCCTGTCCACCAACGCGATGGGCTGCAACGTCACCGCGGCGTGGCGCGCGCACCGCAAGGGCGCCTACTTCGGCAACCCCTGCTACACGCAGATCCATCCCACCTGCATCCCGGTGCATGGCGACACCCAGTCGAAGCTCACCCTGATGTCGGAGTCGCTGCGCAACGACGGCCGGATCTGGGTGCCCAAGCGCGCCGAGGACTGCGCCAAGGACCCGCGCCAGATTCCCGAGGAGGATCGCGACTACTACCTGGAGCGCATCTACCCGGCGTTCGGCAACCTGGTTCCCCGCGACATCGCGTCGCGCCAGGCCAAGAACATGTGCGACGAGGGCCGCGGCGTCGGCCCGGCCGTCCAGGAGACCGCCCCCGACGGCACCGTGCGCCAGATGCGTCGGGGCGTGTACCTCGACTTCTCGGACGCGATCAACCGCCTGGGCCAGAAGGCCGTCGAGAACAAGTACGGCAACCTGTTCGACATGTACGCCCAGATCACGGGCGAGAATCCGTACCAGACGCCGATGCGCATCTACCCCGCGGTGCATTACACCATGGGCGGCCTCTGGGTGGACTACGACCTGATGAGCTCCATCACCGGTCTCTACGTCACCGGCGAGGCGAACTTCTCCGATCACGGCGCGAACCGCCTGGGCGCCTCTGCCCTGATGCAGGGGCTGGCCGACGGTTACTTCGTCCTGCCGAACACCATCAACGACTACCTCGCCGATGCGCCGTTCGAGAAGCTCGCCGACGATCATCCGGCCGTCGCGGAGGCCCGCGCCTCCGCCCAGGCCCGGATCGACAAGATGCTGAGCATCCAGGGCACCCGCTCGGTCGACTCCTTCCACAAGGAGCTCGGCCAGATCATGTGGGAGTACTGCGGCATGGAGCGCACCGAGCAGGGCCTGATCAAGGCCGTCGGCCTCATCCGCAAGCTGAAGGACGAGTTCTGGAGGAACGTCCGGGTCACCGGCGTGAACGAGGACTTCAACCAGGCGCTCGAGCGGGCCGGCCGCGTCGCCGACTTCTTCGAGCTGGGCGAGTTGATGTGCATCGACGCCCTGCACCGCCGCGAGTCCTGCGGTGGCCATTTCCGCGCCGAGTCCCAGACGGAGGACGGCGAGGCACTGCGTCACGACGACCAGTTCCTCTACGTCGGCGCGTGGGAGTGGGGCGGCGAGAAGGGCAAGCCGGTGCTGCACCGTGAGCCGCTCAACTACAAGGCCATCGAACTGAAGCAACGGAGTTACAAGTGAAGCTCAAGCTACGGATCTGGCGTCAGGCCAGCAACAAGGACGCTGGCAAGCTCGTCGAGTACAACCTCGACGGCGTGTCGGAGGACATGTCCTTCCTGGAGATGCTCGACCTGCTCAACGAGCAGCTCACCGAGCGCAACGAGGAGCCCGTGGCCTTCGACCACGACTGCCGTGAGGGCATCTGCGGCATGTGCGGCGTCGTCATCAACGGCGTCGCGCACGGCGGCTCGGCCACCACGACCTGCCAGTTGCACATGCGCTCCTTCGCTGATGGGGCCACCATCGACATCGAGCCGTGGCAGGCCGGCCCGTTCCCGGTGATCAAGGACCTGGTGGTCGACCGTTCGGCCTTCGACCGGATCATCGCCTCGGGCGGCTTCATCTCCTCGAACACGGGCTCTGCGCCCGACGCGCATGCCACCCCCGCCCCCAAGCGCGAGGCCGACATCGCGTTCGACAACGCCACCTGCATCGGCTGCGGCGCCTGCGTGGCGGCCTGCCCCAACAGTTCCGCCATGCTCTTCACCTCGGCGAAGATCAGCCACCTGGCGATGCTGCCCCAGGGACAGCCGGAGCGCTACCGTCGCGTGAAGTCGATGGTCGCCCAGCACGACGAGGAGGGCTTCGGCAACTGCACCAACATCGGCGAGTGCGCCGCGGTCTGCCCGAAGGGCATCCCGCTGGAGTCGATCGCGCGGTTGAACCGCGACCTGATCGCGTCGATGTTCAAGGGCGACGGCAAGTAGCCCTCAACCGACCGGACACCGGTGGGCCGCCTCCCGCGATTTTGCGGGCAGGCGGCCCACTGCCATACTTGTGAGTTGCTGCCCGTTGGGCGGCCCCGGCGCGTCCGGCTCCTGCCACAGGGGGGTCGTTCGGGCGCGACGGCGCATCGTTGAAGAGCGCGGTGTCCTGTGGCACTGACGAGGTGTATCACCATGACCAACCCGATCATCAAGGAACTCGACCAGGCGTCGCTGCGCGCCGACATCCCGGCCTTCCGCGCCGGCGACACCGTCAAGGTCCACGTCCGAGTCATCGAGGGCAACCGTTCCCGCGTCCAGGTCTTCGCCGGCGTCGTGATCGCCCGCAACGCCGGTGGCGTGCAGGAGGCCTTCACCGTCCGCAAAGTGAGCTTCGGCGTCGGCGTCGAGCGCACCTTCCCGCTGCACAGCCCCATCATCGAGAAGATCGAGGTGGAGCGTCGCGGCGACGTGCGCCGGGCCAAGCTGTACTACCTGCGCGGGCTGCGCGGCAAGGCCGCCAAGATCAAGGAAAAGCGCTGAGCAATATCGCTTCCGCGCGTTCAGGGGCGGGGCCATCGGGAAACCGGTGGCCCCGCCTTTTCCGTTCGCGGCGCTATGATCGGTGAGGCATTTCCGCCACCTGACCGATGGGACGAAAACCTCCATGGACGCCGACACCCCGCAGCAGCCTCTCTCCTTCGGCCGCAGGGTTCTCGGCTGGTTGGCGGAGGCCGCGATCATCGTCGTCGGCGCCATCGTCATCGCCACTTTGCTGCGCACCTTCGTCGGTCAGATGTTCCTCATCCCGTCGGGGTCGATGGAGAACACCCTCCAGGTCGACGACCGGGTGCTGGTGCTCAAGTTCGGCGGCTTCGACCGGGGCGACGTCGTCGTCTTCGAGGACCCGGCCAACTGGCTCACCCCCCAGCCTCGGGAGGACAACCTCCTGCGCGACGCGCTGGAGTTCGTCGGCGTGCTGCCCAACTCCGGCACCGAGCACCTGATCAAGAGGGTGATCGGGATGCCCGGGGACCGCGTCGCGCTGGGCGCCGACGGCAAGATCGAGGTGAACGGCCACCCGCTGGACGAGTCCGCCTACCTCTACACCGAGGCGGGCGTTCAGGTGGCGCCGGCCACGGTGCCGTTCGAGGTGGTGGTCCCGGAGGACCGGCTGTTCGTGATGGGGGATCATCGCAACGCGTCGCGGGACTCCCGCTGCATGCTGCAGGACGTCCGCGCGGGCCTGCCGGAGGGGATGGCGGCCTTCGTTCCCGTCGATCATGTGGTGGGGCGGTCCGTGGCCATCCTCGCGCCGTTCTCCCGTTTCACCACCTTCAGTACGCCGGACACCTTCGCCGGGGTGCCGGAGCCCGCCCAGCCGGCCCCGAATCGTCCGGAGCTGGTCCACGTCGAGGCGGGCTGTTGAGCCTTCTCCTCCCCGCTCGAGTCCGATGATTCGCCTGGGCCGCGGCAACTACGCCTACGAACGAGCCCTGGCCCGCGCGGGTCTGGGGCCGGTGGCCGGTGCCGACGAGGCGGGGCGCGGCGCGTGCGCGGGGCCGCTGGTGGCCGCAGCGGTGGTGCTGGACCCCAACCGCCCCCTGCTCGGGCTCGACGACTCCAAGGCCCTGTCGGCGGCCGCCCGCGAGCGGCTCTTCGACGAGATCCACGACCAGGCGATCGCGGTGGCCGTCGCGCTCGTCGGACCCCGCGAGTGCGAGCGGCTGGGCATGCACCACGCCGATCTGCACGCCCTCAGGCGTGCAGTGCGCCGGCTCGACCTGGAGCCCCGCTACGTGCTCACCGACGGCTTCCCCGTCGACGGGCTGGGCGTGCCCGGCCTGGCCGTGTGGAAGGGGGACAAGGTGGCGGCCTGCGTGTCGGCGGCCTCCATCGTCGCGAAGGTCACCCGGGACCGGGCGATGACGGAGCTGAGTCGGCGCTACCCCGGCTATGGCTTCGAGATCCACAAGGGCTACTGCACGGCCGCGCACCAGCGGGCGCTGGAAGAGCGGGGACCCATCCCCGAGCACCGGTGGTGCTTCGACAACGTCGTGCGGGCCGCCGAGGCCCATGGGATCGGCCGTCCGGGCGCGGAGGGGTAGAGTGTCCTCACGATGAGCGTTGAAGACCTTGACGAATACGAGAGCCGACTCGAGCTGGACCTGTACCGGGAGTACAAGGACGTGGTCGGGATCTTCACCTACGCCGTGGAGACGGAGCGGCGGTTCTATCTCTGCAACGCGGTCGACCTGAAGGTGCGCACCGAAGGCGGCGATGTCTACTACGAGGTGTCCATGGGCGACGCCTGGGTGTGGGACATGTACCGGCCGGCCCGGTTCGTGAAGTCGGCCAAGGTGCTCACCTTTCGCGACGTGTCGATCGAGGAGATCTCGCACTCGGATTCCGAGTTCCAGGTGCCCGACGCGAAGTAGCGTGAAACTCGTCCTGTGGAAAACGGGAAATCCGTGTCTCTCCTGACTATCACGGTCGTGGAGGTTGGACATGGTTCAGAAGGGGAAACCCGCCCAGAGTCTGGGCAGACGGGGTGAGCAGCTCGCCGCGCAGCATTTGACGTCCCGCGGGTGGGAGGTGCTGGCGCGCAACTGGCGCTGCAACGAGGGGGAGATCGACATCGTCGCCGTCGATCCGGACGGCGTCCTGGTGTTCGTCGAGGTCAAGACCCGCTCCGGCTTGGGCTATGGGCTGCCGCTGGAGGGGATCACCAACGAGAAGGCGCGCCGGCTCCGGGGCCTGGCGGCGCGCTGGGTGCGGGAGCACCGCCCCCGGGGAGGGGGGTTCCGGGTCGACGGGATTGGCGTGCTGCTGAGGCCGGGGTGGCAGCCCGAACTGCGTCACCTGGTGGGGGCAGACCCGTGGTGACGGCCGCCACCTGGTCGATGGCGTTCATGGGGCTGGAGGGCGTCCTGATCGAGGTCGAGGCCGCTGTGTCCGGCCAGGGCACGCCCAGGACGGTCTTGGTCGGGCTGCCGGATGCGGCGCTGAACGAGGCCAAGGAGCGGGTCCGCGCGGGGCTGGCGAGCGTCGGCTACCGCTGGCCGGATTCGGCGCTGACGATCAACCTGTCGCCGGCGCACCTGCCGAAGAACGGCACCCACTACGACCTGCCCATCGCCGCGGCGGTGCTGGGGGTCATGGGAGCGGTCGAGGATCCGGCCCGGCCTCGCACGGTGATGCTGGGCGAGCTCGGCCTGGCCGGGCACATCCGCCCCGTGCGCGGGGTGCTGCCGGCGCTGCTGGCCGCGTCGAAGGCCGGCTTCGAGCGAGCGATCGTGCCCGCGGAGCAGGCGGCGGAGGCGGAACTGGTGGGAGGCATGACGGTGTGGGGCGTCGGCCATGTCCTCGAGTTGGTCGATGTGCTCAACGGCGTCCCGGTGGGCGCGTCCCGTCCGCCGTCGAGCGCGTCCCGGCCACCGTTGATGTATCAGCCAGACCTGGCCGATGTCCGGGGTCACGCGGACGCGAAGTTCGCGCTGGAAGTGGCAGCCGCTGGGCGTCACCACCTCTTCTTCCACGGTGCCCCGGGCATCGGCAAGACGATGCTCGCCTCCCGTCTGCCCTCGATCCTGCCCGACCTGGATCTGGAGGAGTCGCTCGAGGTCTCGGCGCTGCATTCCCTCGCCGGGGTGCCGTTGGACGGGCTGATCTCGCGTCCGCCGTACTCGGATCCGCACCACACCTCCACCTTGGTGAGCCTGGTGGGCGGGGGCGCCAGGGAGATCCGGCCGGGCTCCATCTCGCTGGCTCACCGCGGGGTGCTCTTCCTGGACGAGGCGCCGGAGTTCGGGGCGCGGGCGCTGGAGTCGCTGCGGGTCCCGCTGGAGAGCGGCTTGATCACCATCGGACGGGCGATGCACCAGGTGCGGTTCCCCGCCAGCTTCCAGCTGATCCTCGCCGCCAATCCCTGCCCCTGCGGGTACTCGGGGGTGGCGGGAAAGGAATGCCGCTGCCAGCCGCTGAGCGTGCTGCGCTACCAGGAGCGGATCAGCGGCCCCATCCTGGACCGCATCGACATCCGGCACCAGCTCTCGCCGCAGACCCGGCTGCTCGGCCCCGCCGACGAGCAGCCGGAGGAGCCCAGCGCCGCGGTGCTGGAGCGCATCCAGGAGGCGCGGCAGCGGCAGCGGGCGCGCTTGGCGAATAGCCCGTGGCGCACCAACGGCGAGGTCTCCGGCGCCTTCCTGCGCACGCAGCTGCCCCTGCCCACCGACCTGCGGCCCATCAACACGGCGTTGGCGCGGGGGAGTGTCAGTGCTCGCGGGGTCGACAAGATCCTCCGGATCGCGTGGACGCTGGCCGACCTGGCCGGTCACGACCGGATCGGGCCCGCAGAGGTGCGCGCCGCCATGCACCTGCGCCTCGGCGACCAGGCGGTGGCGGCGTGACCGGCGCCCAGGATCAGGAGCGCCGGGCGCGCCTGGGGTTGTGCGGGCTCGTGCCCATGGCCGTCCCCGCCCTGAGCAAGGCGGTTGAGGAGCATGGCGCCCAGGACGTCTGGCACGCCCTGTGCGAGGACGGTGAGACCACCACCTGGGGGCGCAAGGCCCGGGCCGTCGATCTCGACGAGCTGGAGCGCGCGACCGCCGCCTGTGGGGCGCGGTTCCTCATCCCCGGCGACGAGGAATGGCCGCCGGGGATGGCGGGGCTCGCCGCGGTGGAGGTCACCAAACAGGGCGGCGCGCCGTTCGGCCTCTGGGTGCGGGGACGGCTGCCCGACCTGGAGGGCGCGGTGGCGATGGTCGGCTCACGGGCGGCCAGCTCCTACGGCGTGCATATCACCACCGAGCTGGCGGCCGACCTGGCCGGTGAGGACCGCTGCATCGTCTCCGGACTGGCTTACGGCATCGACGCGGCGGCGCATCGTGGCGCGCTGGGCGTCGACGGGGCGACGGTGGCCTGCCTCGCGGGCGGCGTCGACGTCCCCTACCCGGCGATGCACACCCGTCTCGCGGAGGCGGTCCTGCGGCGCGGAGCCCTGATCAGCGAGCAGCCGCCTGGCAGCCGGGCGATGAAGCACGCCTTCCTGGCCCGCAACCGCATCATCGCGGGGGCAGCCGAGGGGGTGATCGTGGTCGAGGCGGCGCTGCGTTCCGGAGCCCGGAACTCTGCGGCCTGGGCGCTGGCGCTGGGGCGGGTGCTGATGGCGGTGCCGGGGCCGGCCACCTCGTCGCTGTCGGCCACGCCGCACCGGCTGATCCGGGAGGCGCAGGCGGTGCTCGTCGCCTCCGCCGGGGACGTGCGGGAACTCATGAGCCCGGTCGGGTCGCTCCCCGAACCGGCCCAGCGCGAGCCCGACAGGCCCCTCGACATGCTGCCCATCCCGCTGCGCGAGCTGCGGGAGGCGATCGCCGTCGGGGAGGAGGTGGACGCCGGCCAGCTCTCGCAGCGCACCGGGCGCACCATGGTGGCCTGCCTGGCCGGGGCGCACGAACTGGTGGAGAGGGGGTGGCTCGTCGACGGCGCGCGCGGCGGCTGGTGCCTTCCCGCGCGCGGTGACTCTCCGCGCAGCGGTACGAAGGGCTAGTGCCGTCCCATGTCAGCGCAGGGGCACGAAGAGGTAGGCGCCCAGCCGGTCGATGCGGCGCTTGCGGTTCTCGTCGAGCACCACCCGCCACATCTGGGAGGCCACGGGCATCACCAGGATGCCGCCGGGGGCCAGTTGCTTGACCAGATCCTCCGGCAGGGTTCGGGCCTGCGCCGAGACCAGGATGCGGTCGAAGGGGCCGTCGGCGGGGGCGCCCAGGCGCCCCTTCGTGGCCTGCCGGATCTCGGCCCACGGCCGCTCGGCCTTGGCCAGGTTCGCCCGCCCGAACTCCACCAGCTCGGGCTCCAGTTCGGTGCCGATCACGACGCCCTGCGGACCCACGAGCTGGGCGAGCAGCGCCGTGGTCCACCCCGACCCCGCACCCACATCGAGCACCCTCGCGCCCGGGGGCACGTCGAGCAGCCACAGCATGTCGCGCACGGTGGAGGGCTGGGAGTTGGTCTGGTTCCGGGGGATGGGCAGCGGGCGGTCCTGTCCGGCGCGGTCTCGCAGCTTCTCCGGCAGGTAGTCCGCCCGGGGCGTCGCCTCGAACGCGGCGTCGAGGCGGGCCTCCAGGATGTCGTCAGTGGGTTGCGTCATGGGGACTAGTCTGCCCGAGGAGGGGACGGGGCGAGGTGCCGCCCCGTCCCCCTGTCTCTCGGGCTCGATATCTCACGCCCGATGTCTCAGGCGTGGCAGAGTTCAGGCCTGCCAGCGCGTCTGGCGGCCGAGGGTGCCCACGAGACGGCGCTGGGCGCTCTCCGGCTCCTCGTCCAGCACGGCCTGTGCCGCCTCCAGCTTCTCCGAGATCCGCAGCCGCACGGCCGCCTCGGCGTTCCTCGACTCGCCGATGAAGTGCTGCATCGCCGCGATGGAGTTGCGCGCCTGGCGCAGTTCCTCGTCGCGAGCGGCCTGCACGCGTTCGGCGTACCAGTCGGAGGCGAGCACCGACTCCCGGGTGAACATCCGGCGGAACTCCGGCGCGTCGAGTGTGTAGCCCTCGTAGCTGCCCTCGGCCATGATGCCGAGCAGGATGCGGATCGGGGGGATGGCCAGCGCGACGGTCCCGTCGTCGAAGTAGCTCTGCGCCACGCGCTGGTGGGTGGTGACGATGGTGTCGATCGAGTCCACGTAGGTGGCCAGGTCCTGCAACTCGGGCCGCAGCATGTTCTCCGAGAAGACCACATGCGGGTGCATGAAGATCCGGCCGAAGTACTTGGTCATGAACTTCTCGGTCATGCGGTATCCCAGGCGGCTGCCCGGGACCACGCGGCCCTCATAGTCGACATCGGGCACCGGCTCCAGCGAGCCTTCCTCCACCAGGTGACGGGCGTCGCGCTCGTCGTCGGACATCCGCGAGAACACCTCGGGGATCAGCAGCGAGATGTCGTGGTCGACGCGCACGTTCGGGCCGACGGTGCCGGCGCTGGAGAGCCAGCCGTCGTAGCCGGTGAGCACGAAGCTCAGCAGGGCGGCGTTGAGGTCGATGACCGACGGCAGCGGGTTGAAGGGCCCCTTGGTCATCGCACCCTCGGAGCCGGCCCCGGTGGTGGAGGGCGACTTGCCGGTCATGGAGGAGATGAACTCCATGAACAGCTCCGGCAGCTCCATGTAGTGCAGCGGGGCATAGGCGCACAGCGCGGGAACGGCGTCCTCCGGCGGGTTGTTGCGCCGACCGGCGGCCACCACGTCGACGCTCAGCCGCAGGGGCGCCGACATCGGCAGCTTCCGGTTGACCCGGATCGCCAGCTCCACCGTGGCGGTGGCCTCCGGCTTGGAGATGTCGGGACGCAGCTGCAGGTAGCGGGGGTTCTTCGACCGCGCCCCGTTGACGATGCGCGGGTGCGCCGAGGAGACGAAGTAGTCGGCCTCCGTGGCCTCACCGGAGGCCACCTGGGAGATCAGCTCGCGCATCGGGCTGGAGAAGGTGCTGAACGCCACCGCGTCCTCGACGAACGCCTGGGCGTCCTCGCGGGTCAGCGGCTCGAAGTTGCTCAGGAAGGTTCCCGGCGCGGCGATGTCCGCCTCGGCCTGCTTGTCGTAGCCGCGGTGGATCGCCTCGTCGGGCCGCTGGAACAGCAGCGATTCGCAGTTCGTCACGTACTTGCGCGACAACCCGTCCTCGCGGCCGTTGAAGGCGGCGGGCACGACGACGCTCGCGGTGATGTCGTCCTCGGTCTGCACCTTCTCCGACGGCTGGAAGTCGTGCCGCAGCCCGAACAGCCGCCACGAGCCGTCGGCGCCGTAACCGACGCGCAGCATGTTGACCTGGATCTTCTGCCCGTCCAGGCGCAGCGACACGCCGTGGCGGCCGTTGATCCGTCCCACCGAGAAGTGGCTCGCCCAGTCGCTGCCCCATTCCGGGCGGTAGAAGCGCTTCACCACGAACACGAGTTCCTTGATGTGGTTCGGGATCTGCTCCACCCACGCGTTGTACTCGTCGGTGTAATCCGTCGACGGGGTGAGCAGCTTGATCACCGAGCCGACGCTGCGCCGGTCGGACAGCAGGGGGCGGGAGTTCTCGTTCTTGTTCGCGGGATCCACGAAGCGCTCGGTGTAGTCGCGGTCGATGATGGCCGCGACCTGCTCCATGTCCTCCACGAAGTTCGGCGTGTAGGCGTCGCCGTGGATGAAGGCATCGGTGATGGCCTTGGAGATCTCCGACTTGCCACCGCCCGAGACGGTCGCCGGCTTGTGGCACTGCGTGGGGTTGGGCACGAAGCTGACGATGCTCCACTGGGAGCCGTCGACGTCCTGGTGCAGCAGCTCGATGACGTTGCCGTCCGGCGTGAGGTACTTGCGGTCCGCGCGCAGCCGGATGCTGCCGCCGTTCCAGGTGATGCTGCTGTCGCGCAGCGAGAACCGGGCTCCGCCGGGGACCAGGACGACGTTCTCCAGCTCCGTGTCGAGAGCATGCCCCTCGGGCTGCAGCACGAAGCGCTGGGGGTCACGGTTCACCACGTCGGCGAGCTGATGGTCCGGCTCGTCCGCGGCAATGTAGGTCTGGCCCTGGTTGTAGCGGGGCAGGCAGATGGCGCCGCCCGCGTGCTCCTCCTCGACGAGGCCCAGCAGGTTCGCCGAGTAGCTGATCTGCGCCTTGACCTCCTTCTTGCAGTAGCCGAAGTAGTTGTCGGCGATCACCGTGACGATCACGCCGCGTTCGTCGCGAGCGCACACCTTGAAGGCCGTGCCGTTGTTGTACAGCTCCTCCTCGTCGCTCCAGCACTGGCCGTCGCGGCGCTGCCGCTCGGTGGCGTCGTCGTAGTGCGGCAGCCCCAGGTCCTTCTTGCGCAGCGTGGTGAGGTGCGGGGCGAGGATCACGGCGCCGGTGGTGCCGGTCCAGTGCTCGGGGTCGAGGGACGCATCGTTCTCGGGGAGGTAGGGGTCTCCGCCGTTGCCGAAGATGCCCTCCACGAAGTCGAGGTTGGCGATCAGCGACGCCGGAGCGAAGAAGCGCACCTCCATCGTGCGCTCGGTCGTGTAGCCGGGCACGGCGGGCACGACGACGGGGCGCAGCTGCAGGGAGACCCAGCAGCGCGGCTGCTCGTCGAAGTTGGCGCCGTAGGGCAGCACCATTGCGTCGGCGGGCGGGCGCATCGCGGCCTCGAGGATCCGCCCGAAGGCCTCCCGGGGCACGGCGATCTTGTCGTCCTGGATGGGCAGGCCGCCCTCGGCGATGTGGAACACGCCCTTGGTGGTGCGGCGGTCGTTGGTGGGGTTGTGCAGCACGCCGTTGACCAGGCGGTAGCTGGTGAGGTGCTCGGACGCCACGAAGTCGCCGTCCTTGGGCAGGGACATGGCGCGGGCGAGGCCCGCCTTGTCGAGCGCCAGGGTGCGATTGGGGAGTTGCGGTGCGGCGCCGGTCCCGTCCAGGTAGGCGTCGAGGAAGGCCTGGATCCGGCCGTCGACGGCGGGGAGACGATAGGAGAGGCGCCGGTTCAGCTCGCGCTGCCGGGCAAGGACCGGCTGCACGAGGCTCGCGGCCATCTCGTCCTGGGCGGTCGGGGTGGGCGGGGTGATGCCCAGCAGCCCGAGTCGCAGGTTGATTGCGGCTGTGTCTTCGAGTTTCGCCATGCCCCCACTCTTGCGCATACGGCGAAACGGCGTAGAACCCCCCAGCATGTGGGCGCCCCGCTACCATGCCCTAGAATCGTGCGCGGTTTGCTCTGCGCGGCTCGCGCCGGCGGCGGCTACTCGCCCGCGACGGGGGCGTACAACGCATCGAGCGCGTCGATCACCCGCTGATTGTGGGCCGCCAGGTGGGCGTAGCCTTCCGGCGCCGTGCCTCGGTACAGGGGACGGACACCGCACAGCTCCTCGTACATGTCGTCGCGGCCGAAGGTGCGTCCCGAGAGGCGATCGATATCGACGCGCGCGGCCCCGAAGTCCTCGGCCCTGCCCTTCCATCCGGGGTTGTCGAGGGGATTGCCGGGTTCCAGCATCGCGACGCGCAGAGCCGTCAGCGCCGCGCTGAGCTCGGCCAGCTGGGCGCGTCGCACCTCCAGATTGACCGCGGTCGGGGCGACGGGCGCATCGTCGTCGGCCTTCGCGTCGCCCTTGCCGAACAGCTTGCTGAGGAATCCCATGCACGGATTCTGCCAGGCGCGAAGGCCAGGGGAGGGTCATTATCCGACCCCCGGGATTTGTCCAAAGTTCCTGTGAGTAAGGTGCTGGCCATGGAAGAACTACCTGTTGTAGAAAAGTCGTCCTGCGGCTGTGGATGCACCGACGAGTCGCTGCCCGAGCTGGACGCGCGGGTGATCCCGCACGCCATCCGGCACGCGACGATCTTCGGTGCCGTCGATTCGCTCGCCTCGGGCGCCGCTCTCGTGCTCATCGCCCCGCACGACCCGCTGCCGCTGCTGGCCCAGTTCGTCGGCCGTTACGGCGAGGACGGGCTGGCGGTCGAGTACTTGGAGCGCGGACCGGAGGCCTGGAAGCTCAAGCTGACCCGCGCCTGAGCCGTCGTCTCCTTCCGTGACCGACCGCACCGCATCTCGGATCCCGCCCAGGGTGGCTCTGCTCCTCCTGGGCGGGATCTCCATGCTCGGGGGGCTGAACGCCGCCCTCGTGCTGCTGGGGGTGTGGGCGCCGGTCGCCGAGGCGCGAATGGGTGCGATCCACGGCATGGTCATGGTGCTCGGCTTCATGGGCACGGTGATCGCTCTCGAACGCGCCCAGGCGCTGCGCCGGCCTTGGGCCTATCTCGCGCCCGGCCTGCTGGGTGCCGGCGGGATCAGCCTGGTGGCGGGTCTGCCGGTGCCGTTCGGGCAACTGCTGCTGCTTCAGGGCGCGCTGCTGCTCGTGGTGGTCTATCTCTTTCTCTGGCGGCGCGCGCCGCTGCCCCTGGTCGCAGTGCAGGTGCTGGCTGCGGTCGCCGCGGCGGTGGCCGCGGCTCTCTGGCTGATCGTCGACCTGTCGCTGCTGATCCCGTGGCTGGCGGCCTTCGTGGTGCTGACCATCGCCGCCGAGCGGGCCGAACTCGCCCAGCTCTCCATGGGGGCGCGCGCCACCCCCGTCCTGCTCGCCCTCGCCATCGGGCTCATCGCCGGCGCCGCGTCGACGCTGCTGTGGCCGGACGCCGGATCCCGTCTCTTCGGCGTGATCGTCCTGCTCACCGCGCTCTGGCTGGCCCACGACGACGTGGCCCGCCGGATGGTGCGCACCACCGGCCTGCGACGATATAACGGCGTCGCCCTGCTCCTCGGCTACACCTGGCTGGGGGTGGCCGGCCTCGCCTGGATCGCGGTCGGCTCGCCCGTGGGCCAGGCCGCCTACGATGTCGTGATCCACGGCGTCTTCCTCGGATTCGGAGTCTCCATGATCATGGCGCACGCGCCCATCATCTTCCCCACGGTGCTCGGCCGGCCCCTGCCGTACCGCCCGCTGTTCTGGGTGCCGCTGCTGATGCTGCACCTCGCGATGGTGCTGCGGGTGGCCGGCGACGTGCTGGGCCTCACCGCGCTGTGGCAGGCCGGCGGAGTGGGCGGAGTGCTGGCGATGATCGCGATGGTGCTGGTGATCGTCACCACGGCGGTGCGGCGATGATGCGCGCGACGAGGCGTCCCAATCCCATGCGCGACTACCCGGTGGTCGTGTGGCTGCTGGGGACGGTCATCGTGGCGCTCAGCCATCGCTGGGTACCGGAGTCGACGTGGCTGATGGTGCATCTCGTGCTGCTCGGCGCGTTGACGCATGCGGTGATGGTGTGGAGCCGGCACTTCTCGCAGGCCCTGCTCAAGGTGCGCCTCGACGAGGCGGCCGAACGCCGGCACACCCTGCGGCTCTGGCTGGTCTCCCTGGGGGCGCTGCTGGTGTTCGTCGGGGTGCCCACCACCCTCTGGGGGGTGACGCTGGTGGGTGCGCTGGCGGTCGCGGTGGCGGTGCTGTGGCATGGCGCGGAGCTCTGGCGCGCGCTGAAGAAGGCGCTGCCCGGCCGCTTCCGCGTCTCGATCCGCTATTACATCGCCGCGGCCCTGTCGCTGCCGATCGGCGTCGGCTTCGGCGTCGCCCTGGCCTGGGGGCTCTCCGACGACTGGCACGCGCGGCTCCTGGTGGCGCATTCCATGACCAACCTCCTCGGCTGGTTCGGGATGACCGTCGCCGGCACGCTGGTGACGTTCTGGCCGACCGTGCTGCGCACCAAGATGGATCCGCGGGCCGACGTCCTCGCCCAGCAGGCTCTGCCGATCCTGATCACCGGCCTGGCGATTCTGGTCGCGGGGTCGTTGCTCGGCATGCGCCCGCTCGCGGTGGGCGGTCTGGGCTTCTACGCCATCGGCCTCCTCTGGTGGGGCCGGGCGCTGATTCTTCCGGCGCGCACCAAGCCGCCTCGTTCCTATGCGGGGGGCGCCATCGGGGCGGCCGTCGTCTGGTTCCTCGTCGCCATCGTCTGGCTCGGCTACCTGCTCCTCACCACCGACGATCTCCAGCTGGCCACGTCCTATCCGCTGCTGGCGGGCGTCTTCGCCGCCGGGTTCGGCGCGCAGATCCTCACCGGGGCGCTGAGCTACCTGATCCCGTCGGTGCTCGGCGGCGGTCCCTCGGTGGTGCGGATCGGCAACGCGTGGTTCGACAAGGGGGCGGGACTGCGGCTGGTGCTGATCAACGGCGGCATCGTCGTCTTCCTTCTCGCCGAGCCGAGCTGGGTGAAGGTGGCGGTCTCGTCGCTGGTGCTGGCCGCCTTGGTCCCCTTCATCCCGCTGATGTTCCTGGCGATCCGCCACTCGGTGGCCGAGCGCCGCCGACTCGCGCAGGGCGGCGAACCGCGGGCCTTCGAGGAGCCTCGCAGCATCTGGACCGCCGGGCAGATCCTGGTGGGCGTGACCGCACTGGCGGTGGCGGTGGCGGCCGGCGTCGGTATCGATCCGGCCGCGGCCGGGCTCGGCGGATCGCGGCCGTCGTCCCCGGCCGTCGTGGCGACGGGCGAGGTGGTGCGCGTCGCGGTGAAGGCCGTCGACATGCGCTACGAGCCCAGCACGATCGAGGTCGACCCGGGCGACCAATTGATCATCGAGCTCACCAACGAGGACCCCACCAACTTCCACGACCTGCTGATCAACGGGGTGCGCAGCCCGCGCCTGGGGCTGGGGGAGAGCGTCGAGCTCGACCTCGGCATCATCGGCGAGTCGGTCGAAGGGTGGTGTACCGTCGCCGGGCATCGCCAGATGGGCATGACCCTCGACGTCGTCGTCGGCGACGCGCCCCCGCAGACCGATCCCGACGGGCAGGAGGGGCACGACGGACATCAGAGTTCCGGCCGCGTCACTGCCGATCCCGACGCGGTGCTCGCGGGCGTCGTCGATCCGGTGCTCCCGCCGCTCACCGACGAGACGGTCCACGAGCTCACCCTCACCGTCACCGAGGTTCCGCTCGAGGTGGCGCCGGGAGTGTGGCAGAAGCGCTGGACCTTCAACGGCGCCTCCGTCGGCCCCACCCTGCATGGCCGGGTGGGCGACGTGTTCGAGATCACGCTCGTCAACGACGGCACCATGGGCCATTCCATCGACTTTCACGCCGGTGCCCTCGCGCCCGACCAGCCGATGCGCACCATCGCTCCCGGCGAGTCGCTGGTCTACCGCTTCACCGCCGAGCGCGCGGGTATCTGGATGTACCACTGCTCCACGATGCCGATGAGCGCGCACATCGCCGCGGGCATGCACGGCGCCGTGGTGATCGAGCCCGACGGCCTGCCCGAGGTGGACCACAGCTACGTGCTGGTGCAGTCGGAGGTCTTCCTCGACGGTGCTGCCGCCGGCCCGGAGGAGTCGACGGAGGTGAACGTCGACGCGGCGTCGGCCGAGCAGCCCGATTTCGTCGTCTTCAACGGCGTCGCGAACCAGTACGACCAGCATCCCTTCGCGGTCAGGACCGGCGAGCGGGCCCGCTTCTGGGTGCTCGACGCCGGCCCCAACCGGTCGAGCTCCTTCCATATCGTCGGCGGTCAGTTCGACACCGTCTACTTCGAGGGCGGCTACCTGCTGAAGGATGGCAGGGACGCCTTCGGCACGAGCAGCGGCGGAGCCCAGGCGCTGGGCCTGGAAGCGGCCCAGGGCGGCTTCGTGGAACTGACCTTCCCTGAGGCCGGCCACTACTCGGTGGTCTCGCATTCGATGGTCGACGCCGAGCGGGGCGCCCACGGCACCGTCGAGGTCACCGACGTCCCCTGAGATCCCCCTTCACGGGTAACCTTCCGGCGTCCCCGAGTGGTCTTGTCCGGTGAGGAGGTCCCATGATGAGACCGGGGTTCGAGGCCTTCGTCGGCGCGCGGGGGCGAGAGCTGTGGCGCGCGGCGTGGTTGCTGACCGGCGATCCGCACAAGGCGGAAGACCTGGTGCAGACCGCGTTGACGAAGTCCTACCCCCGCTACTCGGGCGACGACCGCGTGTTCGAGGCCTACGTGCGCACCACCATCTATCGCACCTACTGCACATGGTGGCGGCGGAAGTGGCGGGGCGAGGTGCCGTCGGACGAGCTGCCGGAGGGCGACATCGAGTTCGCTCAGCCCGAGCTGTCCGTCGATCTGGCTCGGGCGCTCTCCGAGTTGCCTCGGGCGCAGCGTGCGGTGCTGGTGCTGCGCTATTACGAGGATCGCACCATCGCCGACGTGGCGGATCTCCTCGGCCTGGCCGAAGGAACGGTCAAGGCCTACACCCACCACGCCATCCGGGCGTTGCGGGCATCGGGCCACCTGAAGGAGGAGTCATGAACGACGACCACATCGACGAGCGACGGGTCCACGCGGTGCTGAGCGACGGGCTCCCCCCGGCGCCGGCCCCCACCGGCTGGGCGGCGACCGCCGCGAGGCGCTCCTCCGCAAGAAGGGCGGGCGTCGGCGTGGCAGCCTTGCTCGCGGTGATCGCGACGCCCGCGGCCCTGTTGCTGAGCCACGAGCCGCCCGTCCTCGCCACGCCCGCGAACCCGGCCTCGCCGAGTCCCTCGACGGCGTCGCCCCTCGCCGATCCCGCGAACCCCCCGCCCGTCGGCGAGCAGGGGGAGGTGTTCGGCGCCGTCGCGATCTTCCAGGACGTCGAGGACGAGTTCCCCCATCTTTGCGTCGGCGCGGTGAGGCAGTCCCTGCCTCCCCAGTGCGACGGTCCCCTCCTCACGGGGGACTTCTCTTGGGATGCGATTCCGCATTCGGAGTACTCGGGCGTTCGTTGGACGGACGAGACTGTTCTGGTGGTGGGGCGGCTCGACCTCGACGAGGGAGAGCGGGGTTCGTTCACCCTTTCCCGCGCGCTGGGCACCGTCCCGTCTCCGAGTCCGTGGCCCACGCCCGACCGGCTGCCGACCCACAGCCCTCGATATCTGTGCGACGACCCGATGCGCGACGCCGATCCCGGCAATGCCCCGGATGTGTGGGGGATGGTCGAGGTGGACGGGGAGAAGACGGCCTCGGATCTGGTGTTCGCACGCACGCTGGACGAGTTGCCGGTGGTCGACTGGTGGGGTTCGTCGGAGGACGAGCGCGGTTTCCAGGTGCTCGTCCGCGGCGACGCCGAGGCCGCGCACCGGACGTTCCGTGAGGTCTACGGCGGTCCGCTGTGCGTCGCTTCCTCCGACCTGCCCACGCTCATGGAGCGCCAGGCCGCGCTGAAGCGGGTGCTTGCGGTGCTGCCCAGCAGCATGGTGCTGGAGTCCTCGCGTGGTATCGGATCGACCCTGCGGTTGCATCTCGTGGTGGCCGACGAGGCGATCGAGAAGCGGATCGACGAGGCGGCCGGTGAGGGCATCGACGTCCACATCGTGTCGGTGTTCACCCCGTACGGGGGCTGAGCGGTTCAGCGAACATAGAGGAGTCGCGAGTTCTGACGGATAAGTGCGCGTACTCGCGTTTCGCGGGGGCGTTTCTCGCAGAATGGCTTTCCGACCGCACTTATCCGTCAAGGTTGCTAGCTCGATGTCGCATCGGACGCAGTCGGTCTTTCGTTGGATTGGAAACCGGCGAGTGAGTACCCATCGTCCGGGACCGCCTAGGGTGTCAACCAGGGCGTCCAGCAGTTCGCCGGGAACGGGTAGGTCGGCATCAGTCAAGCGTGCGAAGGTGCGCATCGTTCCTCCTCAGCTTGGTTGCGATCTCGAGGGAACGGGACTCGCCATCGCGGAGTAGGTCGCCGTAAATCAGTACCGACGGCGCCAGGCCGGGCAGCGACGCGGGAAGGCCGTCGCCCCAGAAGCGCTGTTGCACGTCGACGCGGAACGGCGTGGGTTTGGGCGTGAGGCGCAGCAGCGTCACCGCGGGACCAAGGGCTGGGGTGTAGACGATGCCATCGGTGGCGCGAACCTGGTCGTCCAGGACGGCGGCTGCGGCGAGGCCGCTGAGCAGAACAGCCTCCTGGGCTTCGGCGCGCACCTTGTCGGCCCACTGGTCGTCTGCCGCGTAAAGCGTCCGGGGAGTGAGTGGACGCACCGCTAGCCGTCGATAGGAGTCTGCCCAGGCGTCGAGCAAGGCGCCCGGGCGACGGAGGGTCCCGTCCAGCAGGTGGCCGGCCTCGGTGAGCTGGGACAGGACGTTGTGGACGGTGCCTATCGAGACGTTGGCGGCCGCGGCGAGTGCGCGCACAGGCCTGGCCGCCAGGCCTGGGTTGGCTAGGAGCGCGAACGCGACCCGGTGACTGGCGCGGTTGAGCGCCATGGCTCCCGGGGCCCGTTTCGCCTGCGCCCGCTGGTCCGCGCCTTCGGCGTGCATCGCATTGTTGTCGGGATCGTCCACGAATGCGAACAAAACGGTGCGTCCAGCCAGGGAGAGATGTGCGTTGCCGAGCTCGTCGAGGAAGTTGACCCCTGCGTCTGTGAGGAGGTGGACGGATGCTTGGGTGAAGCCGCTGCTAACGAGCAAGGGTAGCCATCCGGGTTCCTCGCTCGGCACCCTCAGGTCTTGGCTGGCAGGTGAAACCTGTACCCGGTACAGCGCCGACCCGTGGCGAAGGACGAGTCGTCGGCCGCGGGTAGGGTCTGTTGCCAAGACGGTGACGTCCTCCAACCCAGCGCGTACCAAACCCTCCTGGATAAGCCGCGCCAGCCCTTCGCCCCGGGCGTTCAAAAGTCCCATGTGTTCAATATAACTGAACACATCCGTTTTTGAACATGTGCAGCGGTCTCCTGACTGTCCTGATGGTCGCGACACCGTTGTCCGTGCTGATCCGTCGACCTGTGCGTGGCGAAGACGATGTCTGGGCTGTCGGCGCCGTGCCGCGCTACGTGCTGCGAATATGCAAGCGCGGGCTGGGGGCGTCAAAGCAATCGACACAGCGATGTGGAGCCCTCGTGTCGAGTAGGAGACCGACTCTCACGAGGCCTCTCGTCCAAGGCGTGCTGTCCTCTGGGGTGAGTGGTTCAGCGGGCATAGAGCGGCGTTGCGGCGGCCGTCGCGGCGGCGACGTCGAGATCTCGGGTCCGTCCGCGCTCGTGGAGGCCGGCGATGATGCCCTCGCGGTCGGCCCGTGTGCGGTTCTGGGACAGCTTGAACCGGCCGACGACCTCCGTGATCTCCAGCTCCAGCCCGACGATGCCCGCCAGCATTGCGTCGAGGAAGGGGCCGGGGGCCTCCTCGGGCGTCCAGGCGCCCCGGGGCGTGTCGGAGGCTCCGTCGGCGATGCGCTGCGCGTCGAACTGCTGCGCTTGGTCGATGACCTCTGCGCGTAGGCGGTCGACGTCGTGGTGGACGCGCAACCAGCCGGCGATCTGGACCTGTCGGTAGTTCCAGGTGCCGACGGCGCGGCCCGTGGCTCTGCCCTTGGCGCTGCCGCCGTGTTCGGTGGACTGCACGCTCGGGTACCACCGTGGGCTCACGTAGGCGTCCGGGCCCTGCACCACGACGCGGCAGGGCACCGGGGTGTCGGAGATGGGGAACTGCTCGTTGTGCGCCGACGCGTGGGCGAGGAGGCACGAGCCTTGCCAGACGGTGGGCAGCAGCGTCGCCGACGGCACCCCATCCCCTGTGATCCACAGTGCCGCCCCGGCCTCGGCCAGCAGTGCGCGGCAGAGCGCCTCGTCGGTGATGAGTTGGCTGGGCGGGCAGTACACGTAGCTGCTGAGGTCGGAGGTCATGGACAAACCATAGGACTCGAGCACTCGGCCCAGCGGCCGGGGGTGCGGGCAACAACAACCCCGCCTGACATCTTGCCTTGTCAAACGGGGTTTCCTGTGTGTCCGAGAGAGGACTTGAACCTCCACGCCCTTAACGGGCACTAGCACCTCAAGCTAGCGCGTCTACCTATTCCGCCACCCGGACCGGTGAGCTGCTCCTTTGGGGGAGCGACAAGGAACTCTAGCAAGGAATCCGGCGCGACGCATAATCGACGGTTGGCAGGCCGGGGGACGGGCCGGCCGGAGCTGCGGCGGGTCCGCCGACCAGGGAAACCGATCCGCTCCCGAGACCCGGCAGGTCAGGCGGAACGCAGAGCGTTCGCGCCGCCGGAGACGTCGTCCAGGGCGGAGGCGATGGGGGCCAGCAGGGTCTTGTGGGCAGCATCCAGCAACTCGTCGAGTTGTTCGACGGTGCGCGGGCCGATCAGCGCCGACGCCACCTGCGGGGCGTCGCGTACCCACAGCAGGGCCACCTGGGCGGGGGTCAGGCCGAGGCCCTGTGCGGCGTGCGCGACGGCGTCGACGATGGCGGCGGAGCGCGGCTGCAGGTAGGGCTCGACGAACCAGCCGAAGTGGCTCGACGCGGCGCGGGAGTCTCGGGGCTTCTGCCCGCCCCGGTACTTGCCGGTCAGCACGCCCCGGCCGAGTCCCGACCAGGCCAGCAGGCCCAGCTGGTGGTATCTGGCCGACGCCACCACCTCCACCTCCGCTCGCCGGGCGAGCAGCGAATACTCCACCTGCGTGCTCACCAACCGGGCGCGCCCGGGGAGGGCCTGCTGCCAGGTGGCGGCGGTGGCGCTCTGCCAGCCGACGAAGTTGGACAGCCCGACGTAGCGGGCCAGGCCGCGGGAGACCGCGGAGTCCATCGCCGCGAGGGTCTCGTCGAGCGGCGCGTCGCCCCAGGCGTGGACCTGCCAGAGGTCGACGTGGTCGGTCTTCAGGCGGTGCAGCGACTGCTCCAGGTCGTTCAGCATCGCCGTGCGCGAGGTGTCGATGACGCGTTGTCCGTCGCGTACGACGAAGCCGGCCTTGGTGGCGATCACGATCTGGTCGCGCGCCAGGCCCGCGGCCAGCATCTTGCCGATCATGCGCTCGGCGACGCCGCCGCCATAGGCGGGCGCGGTGTCGATCAGAGTGCCGCCGGCCTCGACGAAGCCCGAGATGAGCTGGCGCACCACCGGCCATTCGACGTCGCGGCCCCATGCCATCGAGCCCAGGCCGATGGGGGAGACCTGGAGACCGGAATGTCCTAGCGGTCGAAGTTGCATATGCCGAGGATAGTGGCCGCAGGGGCAGCCATCAGGCGACGAGCACCCCGGTCAGGATCAAGACGGCGACGACGGCGGCGAGCGCCAGGCGGTAGATGACGAAGATCCGGAAGGAATGCGTCGAGATGTAGCGCAGCAGCCAGGCGATGACGACGTAGCCGATGGCGAAGGCGAGCACGGTCGCCAGGATGGTCGGCCCCCAGGCGGTGGTGGTGTCGCCCCCGATGTCCTTGAGCTTGTAGAGCCCGGAGCCGAAGACGGCGGGTACCGCGAGCAGGAAGGCGTAGCGGGTCGCGGCCTCCCGGCTGTATCCCAGGAAGAGCCCGCCGGAGATCGTCGCCCCCGAGCGGGAGACCCCCGGAATCAGCGCCGCGGCCTGGAACAGACCGAACAGCAGGCCGTGGCCCCAGGAGAGGCGTTCGAGGTCGCGGGTGTTGTGGCGGCCGTACCAGTCGGCGATGGCCAGGACGACGGCCACGCCCGCCAGCATCGCGACGGTGACCCAGAGATTGCGCAGGGACGTGTCGATGGCATCCTGGAACAGCAGGCCCAGCGCGACGATCGGGATGGAGCCGAGGATCACCAGCCAGCCCATCCGGACGTCCGGGTCGTCGCGCTCCTGTCGTCCCACCAGGGCCAGGCACCACTTCTTGATGATCCTCGTAATGTCCTTCCAGAAGTACACCAGCACCGCGGTCTCGGTGCCGAGCTGGGTGACGGCCGTGAAGGCGGCGCCCGGATCGCGGCCCTCGAAGAGCAACTGGCCCACGATGGAGACATGAGCGCTGGAGGAGACCGGGAGGAACTCGGTGAGTCCTTGCACGATTCCCAGCACGATGGCGTCGAACCAGCCCATAGTTTCGAGAGACCCTTTCGTTGAGCGGCGCGCGTTGAGCGGCGCGCGTTGAGCGTCGCGGCACACTGTACGCGCACGACTACCGTTGGGACCTATGACCAAGGTCTTGCTGATCCGCCACTGCCGTTCGACGGCCAATGCCGCCGGGGTGCTCGCCGGTCGGGCGCCGGGCGTCGCCCTCGACCCGGCGGGTCAGGAGCAGGCACAGCGGCTGCGCGAGGAGCTTTCGGCGCTTCGGGTGGTGGCCGCCTACACCTCGCCGGTGCAGCGGTGCCGCGACACGGCCCGCCTCGCCGGTTTCGCCGACGCCGAGGTGGTGGAGGGGCTCACCGAATGCGACTACGGCCGGTGGACGGGGGCCAGGCTCGCCGATCTGGCCCGCGATCCCCTGTGGGGGCGCGTGCAGGCCCATCCCGGCGCGGTCCGGTTTCCGGGCGGCGAGTCGATGCTCGAGATGCGCGACCGTGTGGTCGCCGCGATCCTTGGCGTCGTCGCGCGGCACTCGGCGGGCGAGACCGTTGCGGTGTTCAGCCACGGCGACCCCATCAAGGCCGCTCTCGCCGACGCGCTCGGCCTGGATTTCGATCGCTTCCAGCGCATCGACGTCGCCCCGGGCAGCGCGAGCCTCGTCGACTTCGGCGACCCGGCCCGCCCCGTGGTGCAGGCGATCAACGCCGCCGTCGATCTCTCCCGCTTCCTGGTGGCCGGGCACCGTCCCACGCTCGGTGGCGGTGACACCGCCGGTCCCGAGGCGACGTAGGCTGGCGATCATGGATCTCGTGTTCACCCACCCCGACCGGTGCGTCGTCGGCACGGTCGGCGAGCCGGGAAAGAGGCTCTTCTTGATCCAGATCGCCCAGGGGTCGACGCTGGCCGCGGTGGCGATCGAGAAGGAGCAGGCCCAGTTGCTGGGCCGCCGGATCGGGGACATCCTGGATCAGCTCGCGGCGCTGGGGCACGACGTGCCGCCGCGGGGGGAGTCGAGAGACCTCGGGCCGCTCGACGCTCCGCTGACGGTCAGCTTCCGGGCGGGGGCCATCGGCCTGGCCTGGGACGGCGGACGCAACGCGGTGCAGATCGAGCTGTTCCCCGTCGAGGCCGAACAGGCGCGGGCGGAGCTGGTGCAGGTGTGGCTGCGCCCGGCGATGGCCCGCGAGTTCTCGGCGCGCACGGAGGTGGTCGTCGCCTCGGGGCGGCAGGCGTGCCCGGTGTGCGCGCAGCCGATCGGTCCCGGCGGGCACATCTGCCCTCGCGCCAACGGCTACCGCGGACCGCTGTTTTGATGGGCGCCGTTTTGAGGGACTTGGCCTGATGCTCCCCTCCGGCCGGTTGCGCGTGCTCGGCAGGCTGGCCGACGCGTCCAACGGCACGTTCCTGGTGCTCGACGACGACGATGCGGCCTGGGTGTACAAGCCGGTCGCCGGGGAGGTGCCGCTCTGGGACTTCCCCCGGCGCACCCTGAGCCGCCGGGAGGTGGCGGCCTACGCGATCTCGGAGGCGCTGGGTCTCGGCGTCGTGCCGCTGACGGTGTGGCACGACGGCCCGGCGGGGGAGGGGTCGCTGCAGCGGTGGGTCGACGCGCCGCGCACCGGCCTGGTGGACCTGCGGCGTCCCGAGGACCTGACGCAGGACTGGCTGCCCGTCGTCGCCGGCGTCGACGGGGACGACCTGCCCGTCGTGCTGTGCCATCGCGACGACCGGCGGCTCCGCGCGATGGCGCTGTTCGACGCCGTGATCAACAACTCGGACCGCAAGGCGGCCCATGTGCTCGAGGATGGAGAGGTCCTTCGCGGGGTGGATCACGGGGTGAGCCTGCACGTCGAACCGAAGCTGCGCACGGTGCTGTGGGGATTCGCCGGCTCCCCGTTCACCGTTGGCGAACTGGCCGTGCTCGACGAGGCCGCCGGGTGGCGGCTGCCCCTGGCCGACGGACTGGCCGAGGAGGAGTGGAAGGCCTTGTCAGAGCGTGCCCGGGTGCTGCGGGCGGCGGGTCGTTTCCCGCACCCCGGAGAGGGCTGGCCCGCGATCCCCTGGCCGCCGTTCTAGGCGACCGGACGCGTCCTCGATCGCAGCCGCTAGGTTTGGTGCCATGTTTGCGTGGGAAAAGGTCGCGGTGCCCAGCCTTCCTCCGTCGGGCGGTGTGCCCGACGCGCTCCGGCTGTTCGACACGGCCACGGGAGAACTCCTCGAGGTGGGCACGCCCGGCGAGTCCGCCCGGATGTACGTGTGCGGGATCACCCCGTACGACGCGACCCATCTCGGGCATGCGTTCACTTATCTGGCCTTCGACCTGGTGCATCGGGTCTGGCTCGACCTGGGCTTCGAGGTCAACTACACGCAGAACGTCACCGACGTCGACGATCCGCTGCTGGAGCGCGCCGCGGCGACCGGGCAGGAGTGGGAGGAGCTCGCGGAGGATCAGATCGAGCTGTTCCGCTCCGACATGCGTAACCTGCGGGTGCTGCCCCCGCATCATTACATCGGGGCGGTGGAGTCGATCTCCTGCGTGATCGAGCTGATCGAGCACCTGGTGCCGAGCGGGCTGGTCTATCAGGTGGACGACCCCGAGCATCCCGACTGGTATTTCAACACCGTCGCGGCGCCGGGCTTCGGCGGCGTCAGTCACCTCGACGAGGCGGCCATGATCGCCGAGTTCGCGGAGAAGGGCGGCGACCCGGAGCGGCCGGGCAAGCGGCATCCCCTCGACTGCCTGGTGTGGCGCTTCGCGCGCCCCGACGAGCCCAGCTGGACCTCGTCGCTCGGCGCGGGCCGGCCCGGCTGGCACATCGAGTGCGTGGCCATTGCCCTTCGTCACCTGGGTCCCGGCTTCGACGTGCAGGGCGGCGGGTCGGACCTGGTCTTCCCGCACCACGAGATGTGCGCGGCGGAGGCTGTGGTCGCGTCGCACGAGCAGCTGGCGCACGCCTTCGTCCACACCGGCATGGTGGGTCTTGACGGGCAGAAGATGAGCAAGTCGCTGGGCAACCTCGAGCTGGTCTCCCGGCTGCGCCACCGCGGCGCGGAGGCGATGGCCATCCGCCTGGCGCTGATCTCGCACCACTATCGCACCGAGTGGGAGTGGACCCCGGAGCAGCTCGACGCAGCGACGCGGCGTCTGGCGCGCTGGCGTGAGGCGCTGGCCACCCCGGCGCCGTCCGGGGAGACCATCGCCGCCATCCGGGCCGCGCTCCGCAACGACCTGGACGCCCCGGGGGCCGTCGCGGCCGTCGACGCCTGGGCGGAGGCCAGCGGTGCCGCGCAGGGCGACCCGGCCGACGGTGCCGCGCTCGGGGCCGCCCTCGACGCGCTTCTCGGGATCCGCCTGTAACGGCCTCGCGGGGTGGCGCCGCTCTGCCCGGGATGGATCGGTGCTTTCCTGGCACTAGGCTGGACGACGTGAAGTCGTTTGAACAGCTCTTCGAGCAACTGACCGAGACCGCACGCACCCGTCCCGAAGGCTCCGGCACCGTCGCGCGCCTGGACGCGGGCGTGCATGCCATCGGCAAGAAGATCGTCGAGGAAGCCGCCGAAGTGTGGATGGCCTCCGAATACGAGTCGAAGGACGCCGCCGCGGAGGAGATCAGCCAGTTGCTGTACCACCTGCAGGTGATGATGCTGAAGCTCGACCTCTCCCTCGAAGACGTATACCGCCACCTGTGACGAAGGCTGAACCAACCATGACCGAGACCTTGCTCAAGATCGCCGTGCCCAACAAGGGGTCGCTGGCACAGGCGGCCACCACCATGCTGAGCAGCGCGGGCTACCGGCAGCGCACCGACCTGAAGGAACTCACCCTGATCGACGCCGAGCACGGCGTCGAGTTCTACTACCTGCGTCCCCGCGACATCGCCGTCTACGTCGGCCGCGGCCAACTCGACGTCGGCATCACCGGGCGCGACATGCTGCTCGACTCGGCCGCCGACGCCGACGAGATCATGCCGCTCGGCTTCGGGGCCAGCCGGTTCCGGTTCGCCGCGCCGAAGGGGACCGACTACCAGCTGGCGGACCTGCAGGGCAAGAGGATCGCCAGTTCCTACCCCGGCCTGCTCGGCGGCTATCTCGCCGAACGGGGCATCGAGGCGGAGCTGGTCAGCCTCGACGGGGCCGTCGAGTCGGCGATCCGGCTCGGTGTGGCCGACGTCGTGGCCGACGTGGTGGACACCGGGACGACGCTCAAGAAGGCCGGCCTGGAGCTGTTCGGGGATCCCATCTGCCACTCCGAGGCCGTCGTGATCCGGCGACGCGGGGCGGGCGAGCTGCCCGGAACGAGAAGCTTGCTCACCCGGTTGAGCAGCGTCCTCGTCGCGCAGAGCCGGCTGATGCTCGACTACAACGTGGAGGAGAAGAACCTCCCGCAGACCGTCGCCCTGGCGCCGGGCGTCGAGGGTCCCACCATCTCGTCCCTGTCCGTCGAGGGCTGGGTCGCGGTGCGGGTGCTGGTTCCGAAGGTGGGCGCGCACCGCCTGATGGACCGCCTGTGGGAGGCCGGTGCCCGCAGCATCATCCTCAGCGAACTGGCCGCCTGCAGGTTCTGACGACATGCCGGACACCCCAGAGGAGATCACCCCGCCCGCGCCGGAGGTTCCCGAGCGGCTCCACTATGTCAGCTCGACGGTGCTGGCCACTGCGGTCGTGCTGTCGATCGTGCTGTTCGCGTTCGCGCTGTACGGGTGGTCGGCGATCGGCAAGGAGATCCGAGACCAGATCACCTGGCCGCAGGCCGCGACGCTGTTGTTCTTCATCTTCGTGATGGTGGGAATGATGCTGTCGATCGGCTATTCCCGGCTGTGGGCCGAGGGCGACCGGGTGGTCGTGCGCAACGGCCCCGTGGTGCGTCGCTACACCGTCGATCAGATCGCCGGGCTCCGGCTGAGGCAGGGAGACCCGTGGGCCTACCTGCTGGTCAAGCATGAAGGTGCCACCAAGCGCCGGGCGGTCCTCGCCATCCAGTCGCTCGAGGGGGACAAGGCCCAGCGCAAGGTGCGCGAACTGCGCCGCTGGTTGGTCGCCCACGGCGCCACCAGCGAGGACGTCACCATCACCGACGACTGACCCCACGGCCGAAAGGCCAAAGATGGAGGTCCCACGGAAATCCCGTGGGGGAGGGGTCTCCTGCGGCGAGCCTGTAGTGGCCGGCGACTCATGCCGGTCTGCTAGTTCGGCGGGTTCGTCGCGATTATCCCCTGATCAGGGGATGACCCGCTTCAGTATTCTTGAGAGGCTGTTCTCAGATCACAACACTTGCGATAGGAGCAAAATGATCTCTACCAAAACCAAGAGGACCCCACGGTAGTCCTCATGCCTAGGCCCCTACTCGCACTGGTGCTTGTCTTGTTGGTGGTTCTTCTGCCCATCCTCGTTGGCGCGGCCGTATCCCGGTTCGTTCCGATTGGGGGTGTCGAGTTGGGGTTGGTGTACGTCGGCTGCATTGTTGCGGCTGTCGCGATATGGCGTATCGGTCAGCGGGGCCGCCCTGCGCGGATGAGGCGACGTCCACCCGTGCGCCGTTGAGGGTTCATCCAGACGACGGGTATTGTCTGAGGCGAGTCTTCTCAGCCTGAGATATAGCGATATTGCAGCGCGCGAACCACGAGTTGTGCGAGACCATCCGCGTCCAGCTTCTCGCGGAGGCTCTTTGCCTGCGAACGCACGGTAGACGGCGCCACGAATTGACGCTCGGCGATCTCGTTGTACCCGAGGCCCTGCGCGATGAGGATCAGTACCTCTCGCTCCGTCGCGGTGAGACGGGGGACGACCGCCGGGGTGTCGGGCAGTTCGTCGCCGCTGAGCACGATGTCCTGCGCAAGCCCCCGTAGGAGCCGCGGATCGTCCTCGCACACAACGGCGAGCACGACGGCGCGAAGCTCCGCGTCGGACGCCGTCTTTCGCACCACTGCTCGGGCGCCTGCTGCCAACGCCCTGGCGAGCCCAGGCCCTGGGGACACGGTGGTGAGGACGATGATCCTGACGTCGGGGTCCCGGCGTTTGAGCTCTTCGATGGCTTGAACGCCGCCCATGCCGGGCGACATATTGAGGTCCATCAGCACGACGTCGGGTCGCTCCGCGCCGTAGGCGGCGATCGCCTCGGCTCCGTCGTGTGCGACGGCCACCGCCGTGATGGCGGGGTCGTCGCCGAGGACTGCTGCTATCGCCCGGGTAGTCCAGGGATCGTCGTCCACCACAAGCACGGTGAGGCCCGATTCAGCGAGATCGCCATCGGTCATCGTGCCGGCATCCCTTGTTTGGGGGAAATCGAGCCACTTGTCGCGTACGAGGGTAGCTGCAGTGCTATAGAAAAGCGACCTTTTTCCTGCTCGGCGATGATGTGTCCGCCCAGTGCCTCAACCCGAGCGGACAGGGTGCGCGGTATTCCCGTTGCGCCCTCTTCTGACGGGTTCGACGCGGCGACGGTGACAGTCGAACGCTGCTCATCTGTATTGGCCCAGACGGAAAGGAAGCAGCCGGTTGGTGCGCTGGAGTGCTTCACCATGTTGGTGACAAGTTCGCGCGCGATGAAGGAAATCTGTTCGGCGAGGGTGATGTCGAGGTCGTCCGGGAGCCTGCTCAGGTCGGTGGAGACGGTGATACCGCCGGCGTCGGCGGAGCGGACGAGGGACTCGATGGTCTGCGTGAACTCGTCCCTCGGTGTCATCGCCGGAGTGCCCGGTTCACTCAAGGAACGCAGGCGGGTGAGGAGGGTCCGCAGGTCCTGCTGGGCCACCTCGTTGACCATCGCGAGTTCGCTTAAAGCCGCACGCATCTGGGGATCGTCGGTCTCTCGGGACAGAACACTGACGATGGCCGCTTGAGTGGCGAGGGAATGGGAGACAGTGTCGTGGGTATCGACGGCGAACTGGACTCGCAGCCGCTGGGTTTCCTGTTCGTGCGCGATGGCGGCCTGCTCGCGGTGGGAGACCTCCGTGTGGATCCGGCGCTCAAGGCCCCATGCCGACAAGCCAAGAACCGCGCCGAAGCCGAGGGCGATTCCGCTCAACGAGAAGAACCCCGCGAGATCAGGTTGCGGGAGCAGGTTGATCCACGCCAGTCCCAGTGTCGAGACGGCCAGCGCCCCCCCATGCCCGCCATCGGCCGAACGCAATGAGAACTGCTGCCGAGAAGTAGAGGCTCTCCTCGAACGAGTTCAAGTAGCTGGGAAAGAGAGCCAGGTGGACCAGGTAGAGGGCGACCCCGGCGATTGCGCTCCACCCCGGGAAGAACGTGGCGGCGAGAACAAGCCCCTGTGATCCCCAGAACAGCGCGAGATACAGCGGGTCGTCGCTCTCGGTAGTCCCCGGCATGAAAGCCGTGAGTACGAGGAGCAGCGCAATAGCGCGGATCGGCAGATCGATGAACCGCCTCCCCAGGAGCAACCGCCGCAGCCGCGACCAGACGCCATCAACGGGGCGTGGTTCGCGGTCCCCGGCCGCCCAGTCCATGGCAAACACGAGCCGATCCTAGCCGACCGTGCAGTGTCTTAAGCGCGCAGTGTCCCAAGGCTCGACGTTGACAGGGCCCGATGCGGAAGTAGGGGATTCCGGTAGCTGGTTGTTCAAGGGGCCCAGCCAACGGCTGGGCCCCTTGAATCGGCAGGTTACGGATTCTCGTCGTCCATGCGCTTGTTTCGTCGGCGCTTTGCGATTTCCCAGGTCAGGCGCGCTGTCACTGCGCAGACCGCCAAGATGCCGATGAAAATATTGAGCCCGCGCTGGATCTGTGGAAAGGGGTCCAAGAAGCCGATGATCAGCATTCCAAGGATGACTGCGAGCCATCCCCATTGGGTCACTCCGCGCCTGAAGGCCTCAACGCTTGGCATAACTCACCCATCCGTTCCAGTAGAGCCGGAGCTTGATTCCTTTTGTCCCACGATTGCAGTAGCCAGGCGTACCGCCACCGATCGCGACCACACCGTACCCGACGCCGCACGGTATCACGCTGACGGCTGCGGCAGTACCTGCCCTGCCGGGCCTGGCCAGGCCCCGTTGATCAGGCCCCGCTATTGATTTTCGTCCTCGCCTTCGAGGGGTTTGCTCTGCCGCTTCTTGCGGGCATTCCAGCCCAGGCGTGCTGCCAACGCGAAGAGGCCGACGGCGAGGAGGATCTGGCTCCCGAGGAGTCGCTCGGGGGTCGGTTCGGCAATAGCCGGCAAGGATATCGTCAGAGCAATGGCGAGCCATCCCCATCGGGTCACTCCACGTCTGAAGGCGTCAACGCTTGGCACAGGTCACCCCCAGTCGTGGTAGCTGAACAGGATCTCGATGGCATGCCGACGTTGGTCGAAGGTGAGATCGTGTTCGTGCATGTCGAGAACGATCGATTTCCACTGCCGACCGTCGTCGCCGAGGATGGTCGCCCATTCCTTTGCCGCCCCCACCGTGTCGAACTGCAGGTAGTCGCCGACATCGGTTCGCCAGGCCTCAACGCATCGGAGTCGTCCGTCACCGCAGAGATCGCCCGTCACCTCAACGGCGTCGACGTCATTGTTCGCAATCACCTGCTGCACGGTCGGCTGGGGTCCGAACAGCCCGACGTAGCTGGCGCCGAGAATCGAGGCGATGACCAGCAGCACCCCCAGTCCGGCCCAAGTCATGAGCTTTGTAGTCATGAGCTTTGTCCTGCGCGCGGTCGCGTTCACGATTGCCTCCTCAACCACCCGGACCGGTGATGTCCACCCTGGGTGGCGAAAATGCCGGGAATCTTCTCGTCAGTAGTGGGTCGCCTCAGTAGTGGGTCGCCGTGGGTCCCCTTGCTGCAGTGAACTCCCCTGTCGAGGTTCACGCCTACATAGTCAGGCCTGACCTGGTCAGCAGGCAGGGGGATATTGCCGAAGAAAACCAGGCGGTTGATGCTGCCGCCGACGTGAGGTGGGGCCGGTGCGGATCACATGATGCCGCGTTTGCGCAGCAGCGCCTCGATCTCGGCATCCTCCGGATCGACGCCGCCCTTGGCGGGAGCCGGGGAGGGGGACGGGGACGGGGACGGAGCCGCGGCCGGGGGAGCCGGGCGGGTGGCGGGGGTCGATCCGGCGGGAGTCGCGGGGGTCCCCACCTGAGGGCGGGGGCTTGGTGCCGGTGCCTGCGCGGCGGGCTTCGGTGCGGCCGGCTTCACGGGCTTGGGCTCCGACGGCATCCAGCGGGAGGCGATGAACAGCAGCAGACCGGCCCCCACCAGGCCCGCGCCCCAGGCGAGCTGGTCCGACCACGGCGTGCGCTGCGCCCAGGCGATGATGCTCTTGACCCCGTTGACGGCGAGGTCGGTGATGCCGAAAAGCCAGAGCCCCAACGGGATCAGGATCAGCCCGATGCCCCCGACGATGGGGCGCAACCGGTGGGACCGTCCCCAGAGGCCCGCGGAGATCCCCCCGAGGAGCAGCATGAGGCCGATGGTGACGAGCAGGGCGATGGTCATACCCCCAAGCTTTGCACAGCGGCCAATTCGATATGGTCGGTGCCATGCCAGAGCAGCTGCGTTCCCTCGCCCAGCCCAGTGCCCGGTTCGCGGGGGACACGGGCGTGGCGGACCCGCTGACGCGTCGCGCGCTGGCCGGGGTATCGGATCAGACCTCCTATGTCCGGGCCATCGTGGCGCTGTGCGCGTCGCGGCTGCTGATGCCCATCGTCGCCTCCGGGGACGAGACCGATCATCCCGACCCCGACCGGCACGCCGAGATGGCCGCGGTCACTCTGGAGTCAGGGGGCGTCACCCATCTGCTCGCCTTCACGGGTCTCGACGCGATGCAGGCGTGGAACCTGCGGGCGCGCCCGGTGCTCTGCCTGCTCGACGAGTTGGCCGCCACCGTCGCCGCGTCCCACTCGACGTGCCTGCTGATCGACGTCGCGGGCCCGGTCCCGCTCGTGATCGAGGGCGAGATCCTGGAGCTGCTGGCCGCGGGTCATGCCCTCGTGGAGCTCGGCGACGGCGAGTTCGCCTGGGTGAAGCCCGCCGGGCACGGCGAGGATTTGGGGTAGTCGCTGCCTGCCGACTACCATGGCCGGAGCAATCGATCAGCCTCGATGAGTTGATCCACGTGAAGCGGAGTCCTGATCTCCCACCTGGGCGGTGCTGCTGCCGGGTCTATGGTGCGCGACGCATACCGTCGTGCCGCCTTCGTCAGGTCTCCGCATGCGCGGAGACCTTTTTGGGTTTGATCGGCACATCACAGACACCATGGAGGACCCATCAGTACTGAACCCCGGATCAACGATCGAATCCGAGTCCCAGAAGTCCGGCTTGTCGGCCCCAACGGCGAGCAGGTCGGCATCGTTCGCGTCGAGGACGCGCTGCGCTTGGCCGCGGAGAACGACCTCGACCTCGTCGAGGTGGCGCCCCAGGCGCGCCCGCCGGTTGCCAAGCTCATGGACTATGGCAAGTTCAAGTACGAGGCCGCCCAGAAGGTGCGCGACGCGCGACGCAACCAGTCCAACGTCACCACCAAGGAGATGAAGCTTCGTCTCAAGATCGACAAGCACGACTACGAGACCAAGAAGGGCCACGTCGTCCGCTTCCTGAAGGAAGGCGACAAGGTCAAGATCACCATCATGTTCCGCGGACGCGAGCAGTCGCGCCCGGAACTGGGCATGGAGTTGCTCCGGCGTCTCGCGGGAGACGTCACGGAGCACGGCTTCGTCGAGTCCGCGCCCAAGCAGGACGGCCGCAACATGCTCATGGTGCTGGCCCCCACCAAGAAGAAGTCCGAGGCCAGGGTGGACAAGGACGCCGAGCGCGACCGCCGCATGGCCGAGCGCCGCACCAACGCCGAGGCCGAGCGTGCGGCGGAGGCAGAGCTGCGTTCCGTGGCGGCCGCCACCAAGCAGCCCCGCAAGCGCCGCGGACCCGCGGACAACATGGACCCCGACATCGATCTCTGAGTTCGCTCACCGATCGATTGACTGTAGAGAAGAAAGAAGGCACTGACATGCCCAAGATGAAGTCGCATTCTGGCGCCAAGAAGCGTTTCAAGACCACCGGAACCGGGAAGCTGATGCGTCGCCAGGCGAACCTCGGCCACCTCAACGAGCACAAGTCCTCCAAGCGCATCCGCAGCCTGCAGGGCAACGTGGAAGTCGCCGCCCCCGACGCCAAGAAGGCCAAGAAGCTGCTGGGCAAGCACAAGGGCCGCTGAGCCCCGACGCCCGGCGCCTCCGCGTCATCTCCCCCATCCGAATCAGATCTTAATTTTTCCAAGGAGTCACCATGGCACGCGTCAAGCGTTCTGTGAATGCCAAGAAGAAGCGCCGCGAAATCCTCGAGGCCGCTTCCGGCTACCGCGGGCAGCGCTCGCGCCTGTACCGCAAGGCCAAGGAGCAGCAGCTCCACTCGATGACCTACGCCTACCGCGATCGTCGCCAGAAGAAGGCCGACTTCCGCGGCCTCTGGATCCAGCGGATCAACGCCGGCGCCCGCGCCGAGGGCCTCACCTACAACCGGTTCATCAACGGTCTGAAGAACGCCGGCGTCGAGGTGGATCGCAAGATCCTCGCCGAGCTGGCGGTCAACGACAACGCCGCTTTCGTCGCGCTGGTCCAGATCGCCAAGGACAACCAGCCGGTCGCAGCAGCCTGAGGGCTCCGGTGAGCCACGAGCCGAACGCAGTGCCGACCCTGCCGGGTGGGGCGCTGCGTTCGATTCGTCGCCTGACCCAGCGACGCGGGCGGGATCTGGCCGGCAGTTTCCTGGTGGAGGGACGCCAGGCCGTGCGCGAGGCGTTGCGGGCCGGGCACCTCGTCCAGGAGGTGATCGTCCAGGACCCCTCCCGGCACGCCGACCTGCTGGCCGGAGCCACGGTGCAGGTCTGGCAGGCCGACGAGGCCATGATGCGCCAGCTCAGCGACACCGTGACCCCGCAGGGCATCGTCGCGGTGTGCCGCCAGTTCAGCTTCGGCTGGGACGACCTGGCCGGCGCCTCGCTGATCGTGATCTGCGCCCAGGTGCGCGACCCCGGCAACGCGGGCACCGTCATCCGGTGCGCGGACGCCTTCGGCGCCGACGGCGTCGTGCTGACGGCGGGCTCCGTCGACATCTACAACCCCAAGACGGTGCGCTCCACGGTCGGCAGCTTGTTCCACATGCCGATCCTCACCGGGATCGCGCTGAGCGACGCCGTGACGCGCGCCCGCAGCATGGGGATGCAGGTTCTCGCTGCCGACGGCGAGGGGGAGCCGCTCGACCTGAAGGCCGCCAAGGGCGAGCTTTCCCGTCCCACCGCGTGGATCATGGGAAACGAGGCCTGGGGTCTCCCGGAGGAGGACGCCAGGCTGGCCGACGTCTCGGTCGCGGTGCCGATGTGGGGGCAGGCGGAGAGCCTGAATCTTTCCAGCGCCGCCGCGGTGTGCCTGTATGCCACCGCGTCGGCCCAACGCAGAACTGGTTACACGCAGAACTAGTGAGGAGCGCCCATGTCCGGGCCCAACGACACCTTCGACCCCCAGCAGGTCGCCGCCCTCAGCCCCGAGGCGGTGCAGGGCTACGTCGACGACGCCCTGGCGGCCATCGCGGCCGCGCGCAGCGGCGCGGAGCTGAAGCAGGCGCGCCAGGAGCATGCCGGCGATCACTCCCCGCTGGCGCTGGCCAACCGGGCGATCGGAGCCATCCCCCCGCAGGCCCGAAAGGAGGCCGGACAGCGCGTCGGCCAGGCGCGGGGCGCGGTCAACCGGGCCCTCGCGGCGCGCCAGGAGGAGATCTCGGCGCGCGAGCTGGAGGAGGCCCTGGCCGCGGAGCGCGTCGACATGACGCTGCCGGTGCGCACCCAGCCCCGCGGCTCCGTCCACCCCATCAGCGGGATGCTCGACAAGATGGTCGACGTGTTCGTCGGCCTGGGCTACGAGGTCGCCGAGGGCCCCGAGCTCGAAGCGGAGTGGTACAACTTCGACGTCCTCAACCTGCCCGCGGATCACCCGGCCCGCGGCGAGGCCGACACGCTCTGGATCGCGCCCGTCTCCGACGCCAAGCTGCTGCGCACCCAGACCTCGCCGGTGCAGGCGCGCGCGCTGCTCACCCGCGACCTCCCGCTCTACATCGTGAGCCCCGGCAAGGTGTTCCGCTCCGACGAGTACGACGCCACCCATCTGCCGGTGTTCCACCAGATCGAGGGCCTCGTCGTCGACAAGGGCATCTCCATGGCCGATCTACGCGGCACCCTCGACCACTTCGCCAAGGCGATGTTCGGCGACGTCAAGACGCGCATGCGCCCCCACTACTTCCCGTTCACCGAGCCGTCCGCCGAGGTCGACCTGGAGTGCTTCGTCTGCCACGGCGCCTCCGTCGGCAACCCCGACGCGCCGTGCCGGACCTGCAAGTCCGAGGGCTGGATCGAATGGGGCGGCTGCGGCGTCGTCAACCCGCGCGTGCTGGCCGCCTGCGGCGTCGACACCGAGGTGTACTCCGGCTTCGCCTTCGGGATGGGCATCGACCGCACCGTCATGTTCCGCACCGGAGCCCGCGACATCCGCGACTTCGTCGAGGGCGACGTCCGTTTCAGCCGCAGTCTGCTTGGAGGTATCCGATGAAGGTCCCCGTTTCCTGGTTGCGTGAACTGGTCACGCTGCCCGTCGAGGTCACGCCCGCCGACCTGGCTGCTCAGCTCACGGGCGTCGGCCTCACCGTCGAACGGATCGAGCAGATCTCGGCGCCGGTCACCGGGGCGCTGACGATCGGACGGGTGCTCAGCGTCGTCGACGAACCGCAGAAGAACGGCAAGATCATCCGGTACTGCCGCGTCGACGTGGGCGAGCGCAACGATCCCGCCACCGACGAGTACCCCGCCTCGCGCGGGATCGTCTGCGGCGCGCACAACTTCGCCGTCGGCGATCTCGTGGTGGTCGCCCTGCCCGGCACGGTGCTGCCCGGCGACTTCCAGATCGCCGCCCGCAAGACCTACGGTCACGTCTCCGACGGCATGATCTGCTCGCAGCTCGAACTCGGCCTGGGCGAGGACCACGACGGGATCATCGTGCTGCCGGCCACCGCCGGCGTTCAGCCCGGCGACGACGCGATCGCGGCGCTGTGGACCTCCGACGAGGTGCTGGAGATCGAGGTCACGCCGGATCTGGCGTACTGCCTGTCGATGCGCGGGATGGCGCGCGAGGCGGCCATCGCGAACGGCGTCAGCTACATCGACGCCTATCGTGCGTCGCTGCCCGAGCCTGTGGCCGGTGGCTACCCGGTGGTGCTGGAGTCCGATCGCTGCCGGTCGTTCGTCGCGATCACCGTCGACGACGTCGATCCGGGAGCCCCGTCCCCCCAGTGGATGGTGGACCGGCTCCGCGCCTCCGGCGTGCGCGCGATCTCCCTGGCGGTCGACGTCACCAACTACGTGATGCTGGAGAGCGGCCAGCCGCTGCACGCCTACGACGGCGCCACATTGCAGGGCCCCATCCGGGTCCGGCTGGCGTCGGAGGGGGAGAAACTGCGCACCCTCGACGGCCAGGAGCGCACGCTGGTGGCCGACGATCTGCTGATCACCGACGACTCCGGCCCCATCGGGCTGGCCGGCGTGATGGGCGGCGAGACCACCGAGGTGTCCGAGGCGACCACGTCGATCGTGCTGGAGGCCGCGAGCTTCCAGCACGCCGGGGTCTCGCGCACCTTCCGCCGGCATGCGCTGCCGTCGGAGGCCTCCAAGCGCTTCGAGCGCACCGTCGATCCCGCCCTGGGGTATGCCGCGGCGATGCGGGCCGCGGAGTTGCTGGTCGCCCACGGCGGGGGAACGATCACGGCCGAGACCGTCGTCGGCGCCGCTCCGGCGCCGCACAAGATCTCCCTGAGGGCCGGGCTGATCAGCCAGATCCTGGGCGTCGAGGTGAGCCTCGACGAGATCGTCCGGATCCTGACCGCCTCCGGCCTCGGCGTCACCTCGCTCGGCGACTCGCTGAGCCTGGAGATCCCGTCCTGGCGCAACGACCTCGTCGATCCGTACGACATCGTCGAGGAGGTGGGCCGCAAGTACGGCTACGACCGCATCGGGCTGCGAGTGCCCACCGCGCCCACCGGCGGCGGCCTCACCCCGCGTCAGCGCGACCGTCGTGCCGTCGTGCGCGCCGTGGCGGCGCTGGGCTTCAACCAGGTGCTGTCGCTGCCCTTCATCGCCGCAGACGACTTCGGCAAACTGCAGCTCGCCGAGGACGATCCGCGCCGCGACGCCGTGCGGCTGGCCAACCCGCTGTCCGAGGCCCAGCCTTTTCTGCGCACCACGTTGCTGCCGGGCCTGTTCGCGGCCGTGGGCCGCAACACCTCGCGCAGCCTCGACGATCTGGCGCTGTTCGAGACCGGATCTGGCTTCTTCGGCGCCGACCGTCCCGCGGCTCCACGGCCCAGCGTGGCCGCCCGGCCGTCGGAGGACGAACTGTCGGCCCTCGACGCCGCGCTCCCGGACCAGCCGGAGACCCTCGCCGGCGTCGTGACCGGGAACTGGCTGCCCGCCGGGTGGAACCGCGCGGCGGTGCCGGCCGACTGGACCCACGTCGTCGCACTCGCGGAGGCCGCGGCTTCCGCCGTCGGCGTGACGCTGACCCGGCGCAACGCCCCGGATGTCGCTCCGTGGCATCCGGGACGTTGCGCGGAACTGAGCGTGGACGGTCACGTCCTGGGCTACGCCGGTGAGCTGCATCCGGCGGTCGTCGCGGCCTACGGACTGCCCGTGCGGGCGTGTGCCGTCGAGCTCAACGTGGGCGACCTGCTGGATCGCGCCGGCGACGGCGGGCGCATCGGTTCCCTGCCGGGCTTCCCGATGGCCAAGGAGGACGTGGCGCTGATCGTCGACGCCGAGGTGCCTGCCGCCGAGGTCGAGGCGGCGCTGGCCGAGGGGGCGGGCGAGCTGCTGGAGTCGATCGCTCTGTTCGACGTCTACACCGGTGAGCAGGTGGGGGAGGGCAAGAAGTCACTCGCCTACGCGCTGCGCTTCCGCGCCGATCGCACGCTGACCGACGCCGAGGCGGCCGCCGCCCGCCAGGCCGCAGTCGCCGTCGCGGTGGAGCGCTTCGGCGCTACCCAGCGCGCCTGATCGCCCTCCGACGCTCCTTGAGGAGCGAGGTACGAGCGTCTCGAAAGGAGCGGTCGTGACCTGGGCGGGGTCTGTTGTTCGGCTTCCGGTGGGTCCTTTCGAGGCTTCTGCCCCGGGGCTCGTTCCTCGCCCGGTGCATCCGCACCTCAAGGAGCGTCAGGGAGGAGCGAGGCCGGCAACAATCCCTTAGGAGGCAACCACAGAGGTCCCGAGCCAATCGGCTCGGGACCTCTGTACTGTCTAGGGCCAGACCGCAGAACGCCTCTCGGCGTGTGGCCGCTCGTGGCGGCTAAAGGTGGAGCCCGGGGTTACCGCGACCTGACCGCTGCCCAGTCTAGCCACTCACCTCGACCACTCAATGCAAAGCGTCGTGCCTCCAGAGCGAGGCGGCGCCGGTGAGCTCGCCGGCGATGGCGGCGTAGCTGGTTGCGCGTCGTTCCTCGTCGGCGGCCCGGTTGTGGTCGGTGTCCCCGGCGGCCAGCTCTCGGCATCCGATGCCCATGACTCGGGCGAATGCGGCGGCGCGATCCAGGGCCCCGGCGAAGTCGCCGGTGAAGGCGCCTCGGAGGATGGTCGTGGCCAGGGCGACCACCTCGTCGGGGCTGGGGGCATCCCCGGAGCCGGCGATGGCCTGGCCGACGGTGTCGGCCGTGATGCCGGTCCGGAACCGATAGGCCGCAGCGGTCGGTTCCTCGCGCACGGTGTGGCGCAGAAGGTAGAGCCGCCACAGCGCCCCCGGGAGCGAGGTGTCGGGGGAGGCGGCCCACAACTCGGCCAGGTCGTCGATGCCGTCGGCATCGGCGAAGGCGATGACCCGGTCGACCATCTCCGGGTTCTGGGCCGCGCGCACGTGATGCAGGAGCGCGGCGGCGGTGTCTTGAGCCAGGCCGCCCGTCTCCGCAGGGTCGCCGCCCCCGCCCAGGAGTTCGAGGACATCGCCCGGACGGTGGACCGGCTTATGGAAGCTACTCACCCCTCGATCCTAGGAGCAGCCATGAAGTGCCGAACACAAATCTCGCTATCCGCCGAGGCCTTGCCATATCGCGAAGGCCTCGGCGGATAGCGAGATTTGTGTTCGGCACTGTCTTACCGCGAGGGTCGCGCGTCCGGTTCCCGGGTCCCGGTAGGGTTTCCGGCATGCAGATACGACGGAACCGCCGGGGCGATGGCGCTCAGTAGGGCGGCGATCGTCGAGGCCGGCCTGAGTCTGCTGGACGACTACGGCCTAGCCGACCTCACCATGCGCCGGGTTGGCGACGCCCTCGGCGTCAAGGCCGGCGCGCTGTACTACCACGTGCCCAACAAGCAGTCGCTGCTGGCTGCGGTGTCCGACGAGATCCTCGCCGAACAAGAGACCCCCGACGGCGACCTTCCTCCGGCCGAATGGCTCACCGCCTGGGCCATCAACCTTCGCGAGACCCTGCTCCGCCACCGCGACGCTGCGGAACTGGTCGCGTCCAGCATGGCGATGGGCCTTGGCCACGTCGATCCTCGAACCGCCGGTCGTCGATACCTCGTCGATGCGGGCCTCCCCGACGACACCGCCTTCGCCGTCATGCGAGCCCTGCTCCACCTGGTGCTCGGCCAGGTGACGGAGGAGCAGACAAGACGCCAGATGGTCGACCTGGGCCTCGCCGGCGCCGAGGTGCTCGACGACTACGACGCCCAGTTCCGCTTCGCCATCGGCCTGCTCGTCCAGCGGGCTCCTTAAGAGGCCATCTCCTTCTTGAGTGCCGTTCGCGCGTGACTGATCGCGCGTTGGGCTTGAATGATGGGGCAGGAGCAATGGGAGGTGTTCACCAGCCCGGCCGTCAGGATGAAGGTGAGCAGGCTGTCGGCGAAGCGGACCTGAACGCCGCGATCGACGCGGTCCTCCGGCATCCATCCGAACGTGAGGTGGATGAAGCCGGGCAGCGCGAAGACCAGGTCGTCCGCGTGCATGATGCGCACGAACGCACCCTCAGGATTCAGCTGTCGCTCCAGGTCAAGCAGGGCGAGGTTGCCACTCGTGAGGGCGCGGTGCCCTTCCTTCTCGAGGAAGGCGCGCAGCCGCTCGTCGGCTGCTTCGATGCGCCGCTTCCGCAGCCCTGCCCTGCCCGCGACGGCCGCTTCGAGGTGCTTCGTGAGGATGTCGTTGATCGTCGGTGTGGTAGCCATACTTCATCGTCTCGTGAGCCACTGACAATTCCGTCGCACGCTGGGCGACGGTGCTTCGACGTGGTCTGGTTGCTTTATCAGACGCCATCAAAGGGAGGAAGACCACCGAGGTCGTGTGCCTGGTCAGCTCGACGGGAATGGTCGAAGCCCAACCCGAAACGATCGCCGAGTGGGCGCGTGGTCACTGGTCGATCGGGGTGCGCCACGAGGCGCTTTGTTTCCGGACGGGGGTGAGAGACTCCGGGGGCTTGACTGTCGCAGCAGTCGGGTCAAGCAGAGGGCAGCCGCTGCGCCGTAGGAAGCGTAGGCGGGGTGGTGGCAAGCGGCCCTGACACCGTCGGGACGTGCGGGTACTACCAGACCGTGCGGGCTCGGCCAGCAACTCACGAAGGGATACGCAAGGAACCGGTGCTTGACGCCTTGTTAGCCAGGACCGTTGCCAAGACCTGGTGGATATGGGACGGGACTGCGGTGCGGGTCTGGCTGTTTCGATAAGCAGGCTCCCATCCGCTGCGGCATCCGGTCGTGGCGGGCAGCCCACCCCACGTGTCTGCGTGTGGGGTGGGGACCGCCGGGGTATAGCCGGGTCCCTCCCGTGAGGACCGGGACCAAGTGAACATGGGAACCACACGGCATCTGCCCTCACCCGTTGGCCGGGCCAAGGTCAAGGAGCAGACCGGGCGACAGAGCATGAACATGGACCCGTTCAGTGCGGGATGTCACCTTCGACGGGGACCGCTCACGCCTACGAACCGGTACCGGGCCCGCGATGATGGCAGCACTCCGCAACCTCGTGATCAGCCTCCGCCGGCTTGCCGGTGCCACGAACATCGCCAAAGCCCTCAGAAACACCGCCAGAGACGTCGATAGGGTGATCAAACTACTCCTGACAAGCTAAAACACGACAATGACAGAACTAGGCTACGCGGCATTGGGCATGGGGTTAGGAACGCCGGTTTTGTTTAATTCCGGCCATAGTAGCACGCCTGGATGCTCCACTTTGGGTCATGTTTCAATTCGCATATGGATTCCAAGATCGTGTACCATAATCTGGTTGCTCAATATCTCATGGCGGATTATTCGTCCCTCTCCCACTGGTGCTGTGTGGCTGAAGTCGTCGAACCTGTCATTAGATAGTACCCAGGTTGTGGGCTCTTCGGCAATCTTTAGGATTGTCTCGTCGGCCTTGGTTCCGCTGGGTACAATATGCACCTTTGCGTGCTGCAGGGCAGGTTTTAGAGCGCTGTCGTTGCTAATTTTAAGCAGGTCTAGAATCTCAGGGTCGAATATTACCAAAACGGTGTACTGATTGACCAGTTTTTGGTCAATGGGGTCAGCGCGGCGAGCCTAATGAAACGCTTGCTGCCAAGGTTGTTTAACCAGCAACAGTTGTTTCCGTCGATGACTAGGGTGCGGATTTCTCGTGATGCGAGGTTGGCTAGATGCCTCACTCGTTCTTCGATTTTATTCCGTCGCCTTCGGAGTCGGTTGAACTCCGTATTGCTCTCGTTGATACTGCGTTCGACCTCTTTCTTCTTGTCGCGTAGGTCTTTAAGAACCTCTCTAGGTGATCCGTTGTCGAAGTGGTTCTCGCAGTCCTTATGTACCTCCCATCGTTCTTTACGTGAAGAACCTTGGCCTAGTCGCTCCTCGAAGTACTTTGCCCAGTCGATCTCTGACTCCAGCTCTGCCCGATCGTTTTTCAACTCCTCCTTTCTGGAAGCGACCGCTTCGATCTCAGAATCGCAGCGATTTAGTCGAGTTAGATCTTCAGCGATTTTCTGGTCGACTCCTCTCGCGCGCTTGGTTAGGTCCTCGTGTTCTGACTTTAGGGTTCTCAAATCTAGGTCGAGCCGTTGGATCTCGTTTCTTGTTGTTTCCTCGTTGAACTCTTGAAACTGGGAGAGTTCAGCATTGATGGTTGAGAGTTCGGTCTCTATGCTGGACGCGTGGATGAGGGATTGATCGTACCGGCTCTTGACGATGTTCTGGGTAATTGAGATGCTCTCGATTTCCCGCCGGATTTTGTCTAGATTTCGGCGGTGGATTGGTCGCTGTCTTGAGAACCAAGATAGTGGGTTCATTCCGATTTTTGCTCTCGAAATCAGGTCCGGAACCTGGTTCTGAAGCTGTTCTTTTTGCTCTGATAGATCGCGAAACTTGGATTTCAGATCGACCGCTTTAGAACCGCAGTCTTTCTTATCGAGTCTCAGTTGCTCAATCTGTGTGGCTGCGGCAATGGGATCGAACTGCTCGGCCCAGGTCAACTGGTTCTGAAGCCGAGCGCTGTGCTGCTCTTTCTGTTCTATCTGCTCCTGGGTCTCTTTCAGTTTCGGAGTGAATGGGTTGTAGTCCATAAGGGCCTCTTTCGTGGGTAATGGGGAGTCGCCTGCGGAGGGTGAGAGTTATGCCGGGGGGCGAGTTATGTTGTTTGGGTGGCCATACGACTTCTGGTCTAGTTGGAATCGGGGAGAAAGGGGTCAGGATAGGAGTGGGCAGTCGGGGGCGAGGGCGAGGTTGCTGGTGGGTGTGTTATTGAAGTGTCTCCCGATCAAATTCCTCTTGGGTGTGAGCTGGGCTTGTGTCGCGTGAGTGGAACTGGTCTGTGCTTGTCCGTTTTTCGCGGAGCCGTGTCAGGGCGGCCCAGCTGGCAGCGACGGCTGCGCCCACGGCGGTTCCTAGTCCCGGGGCGAGGATGGTCCCGATGGCCGCGGCGGCGAGCGCGCCTGAGCCGAGGCCGGCCGTGGCCGCGGCATTGGCTCCCATCTTCACTGCTTTGGTTCGATTCTTTGCGACGCCCGAGCCAAGTAGCCTCCGCATGTCCGTCAACTCCTCGTCGGCGAGATGGCTTGCCACGGCTGCTCGCTCCGGGCTGTCGGCGAGTCGAGCGATCGCTTCAAGTTCGTCTCGGCTTAGCAACAGCAGCATGGGGGAGACGCCGAGTGCGGTCGCGAGGCCTACCACCGTTGACAAACGAGGATCTCCGTTCGCGCTGGCACCTCCTTCGAGTTGATTGACTGTCGCTCGAGAGACCCCGGCTGCGGCTCCGAGCTGCTCCTGTGAGACCCCGAGGGCGCCCCGTGCAGCCGTGAGATTGCGGGCGAGAGCGTTCCTTGTCTCCTCGATCTGCAGGGACAGTGCTTCGTGGTCGGCGACGAGGCTGGTCATGCGGATCGACTCGTCAAGACTGTTCCCTGACGGTGGTGGGTCAACTCCCCGGTGAGTGGGCACTGTCTGTCGGTCTTCATGTCGTCCTCGCGAAGAGCTTGGGGTCATCAATGTTGAGTGACGTCCGTGAAGTCGACTATACCTTACAATGTCTACACGGCCTACTTGTAGGCAGTGCGTGTCGTGCCTCGGGGGCTGGGTGGGGCGGCTCTCGTCTGGGTTGGGTGTTGGCCTGAGGGGGGTTGCGGGCACTTAGTTGTCGGCAGGCTTTGGGTGCAGATGCGAGGAGGGGGCAGGCGACTCTGGTCTGTTGTCGTCTGGGCTGTCGCTGCCTACCGTGGGTCGTGGGTCGTGGGTCGTGGGTCGACAGAAGACCAAGAAGGAGAGAAGTCCTGTGATGCGGAGTCGGTTCATTGGCGCGGCTGTGGTTGGCCCCGTGCTCGTCGCCAGCGGCCTCGCGGGATGCGGCGTGATGACGGGAAAGCACGATTGTGGTGCCGGTTCCGGCGCTCGCACAGCTGAGGAGGCTGCGAGCGTGCTTGTGGCAGCAGCCAAATCGGACGCGGTCGATGCGGCATGTGAGTTGTTCGCCCAGCCCACGCCCCGCGGTGAGGTGGCCGCGATCCTCGACCAGCTTCGCGCCCAGGTGGATGCGCATGGCGGGTTTGATTCACTCTCGACGACGCTGCTGCCCGAAGAGCAACTGGGCAGTGGGGAGGTCGTGCTGCTTTTCGGTGAATCTGAGCCCGAGATCGGCCGGATCCAGCTGGTTTCCACGAACGCCCCTTCGATCCTCGCGAGCACTTCGGACCGGTTCTACTTCTTCTCCGGGCTCTTGGGCTTCGACGAGTAGGGCCGCGGTTAGCCTGTGCTCGTGGTGACCGCCATGCGCCCGGCTGGTGGTACAATATCCCGTACGAAAGGGGTTGTTATGAGTATCACGGCATCGGAGGCGCGTCGCCTGCTGTTCCCGCTCATCGAGCAGGTCAACGACGATCGTGTGGCGGTTGAGATCGCGTCCAAGAAGGGCGGCGCGGTGTTGATGTCGGCGGACGACTACGCGGCCTGGCAGGAGACTGCGTATCTCTTCCGCTCACCCGCGAACGCTCGCCGTCTGCTTGATGCGTACGAGGAGGCGCTACGTGGTGGCGCGATGCCGCGCGAGCTGGACCGTTCGTGAGGCTGGTTTTCACTTCGCAGGGCTGGCGCGACTACCAGGATTGGCAGCGGCTTGACCGGGCTGTACTGAAACGGGTGAACAGGCTGCTTGATGACTGCCTTCGGGATCCGTTTCAGGGCATCGGCAAGCCGGAGCGGCTCAAGTACGGCGTGCCGGATGCCTATTCGCGTCGGATCACGGAGGAACATCGCTTGGTCTACGTGGTGCTGGGCGACGATGTCGTCGTCCTGCAGTGTCGCTACCACTACTCGGATCGTTGACCACCGCGACCGCCACGTCCAGACGCGGCGCGCCAAAGTTACATGTGACATTGACGCATGTCTGTGCTGGATGCTCCGCTGCTCCGGGCTGCGGTGCTGCCCTCGGCGAGCAACGGCCTGGGTGGCGCCTCCTGGGTGATGATCGACAAGCTGACGACGGTTCGACGAAGCCACTTCGAGCGCCGCATCGGTCGTTTGACGGCGCGTGACGAGTACGCCTCCTGCCGGGACACGGTTCTTGGCCATTGAGGTTGATTCCGTCAGCGGTCGACGACCAGCGAGGTTGAATCCGTCAGCATCCCGCGCCATTCAGAGGGAGTGAGGTTCTAGGTGTCACTATGCTGATGGATCCAGCCGCAGTAACCTCGATTCGGCGGGTAACTGAACGGATTTAACCTCACTGACGACGCCTTTCGTTGGTGACCAGTCGATTGGCCAACATGACTGTCGGACTCGCCTGGATCACCTAAAAGAGACCTGTCTCGGAGTCACCTGCGCAATAACCAACACCATCCCTGAATAACGCCGTATGCGCATCTAGGGCACACCCCCGAATCAATTGACGCTACGCGGCATTGAGGTCAGACCTGAGTGTCGTCGAGAACCCACGCTTGCTTCAGGGGAAGCTGGTTTCGAATCGCGTCCGGTAGCCGGGGGTAGGTTTCGAAGAGCTTCTCCAGGATCTCTTTGCCGCTCCATACGCGAATCGATGTCCGCAGGTGTGCGAATTCGGAGCGTGCCGGGCTGCTGATGCCTCCCCAGGCGACGAGAACGCCGTGGTCGGCGCCGTAGCGAGTGACGGCGCTATGAAGCGTGCGCATGACCGCGGAACCGACAGGACCGGGCTCTGACTTGACCTCGACAACCACGGTAGGTGCGCCAAATCCGAATGGCCCGGTGCCTGCAAGGATGTCGACGCCGCCATCCGGTCCCGCCGGAGAGACGTCGCAAACGAACCCGAGCGCTTCGAGGATCGCTGCAATCAGCTTGGTTAGCTCGTGCTCTCGGAAGTTCTCCATGATGTAGGTGCGAACCCGGTCTTCGATGGCTTCCAGCGTCGGTTCGGACGGTGGATCGGTAACCTCGTCTTGCTCATCGGGCTGCTTGCTTGGCGTTATCTGCGACCTCGGGACAGCCCCGCCAACGATCCCAGGATCGGCGTCACCCTTCGCGATCATGGCCAGGCGCCGTGCCGCATCGTTACGCGAGGGACTGAAGACAGTGAGCAATGAGTTGATCGTGGCCAGGAGGTCGGCCCCGAGTGCCGATCGAGGCACGGTGTTCGGCTCCCAGGTGACCGGTCGGTAGTGACGTCTGCTCGCAGGCTGGCTCGGGTCGTACGCGTAAGGGCCGGTGCAACGGCCGAACGCGATGTGCCCGGACTCCGACTTCAATGGCATGACAATGAGGTCGCCGACCTGGATCTTGCTGCGGAAGGCCCAGAGCTGCCCGGTTGAGGTGGCCTTCTGGCCGGTGGGTGCGTCGGGGTAGGTCTGCTCGACGGCGATGCTCATTGCTTCCCGGGTTGTGGCCGGTGTGAGATCGCTCATCTCGTGCCATGAAATCGTCGTTCGTCCTGCGTCGAGGTTGGCCTGCTCGTCCTCGCCGTAGCGTCCTGCACGTACCACCCAAGCGCGTCCACCTGGTTCGCGGCTATCGGGATGCTGACTCTCGGTCATGTTTCTCCTTCGGGACGCGTCCCGTGTTCTTGTCCGGGTCGACGGCGATCTCGGTCGACGGCGATCTCGTCCGTGTGCTCGATCTTCCCATGGGGATCCAGTGCGACGTGTGGACGGTGGTAGTTGGCTGGGCGGGCTCGTAAGTTGAATATCTACCACCTTCATGGAATAGTTTCCCGCATGACTTTTACAGTGGCGCTGGCCGGATGCACCGGTTACGCGGGAGGAGAGGTGCTGCGGCTGCTGCTGCAGCACCCGGAGGTGGAGATCGGCGCCCTGACGGGCAACTCCAGCGTGGGCGATCTGCTGGGGCAGCATCAGCCGCACCTGGCCCCGCTGGCCGACCGACGCATCCTCGCCACCACGGCTGAGAACCTCTCCGGCCACGACGTCGTCTTCCTCGCGCTGCCGCACGGCACCTCCGCGGCGATCGCGGAGCAACTGGGCGACGAGGTGCTGGTCGTCGACGCCGGCGCCGACTTCCGGCTCACCGATGCCGCCGCCTGGGAGAAGTTCTATGGTTCCCCGCATGCGGGAACTTGGCCGTATGGCCTACCGGAACTTCCCGGCGCCCGCGCGGCACTCGCAGACGCCAAGCGGATCGCCGTGCCCGGCTGCTACCCGACGGCCACCACGCTGGCCCTGCTGCCGGCGGTGGCCAGCGGACTGATCGACGCGAGCCAGATCGTCGTCGTCGCCGCATCCGGCACCTCCGGCGCGGGCAAGGCGGCCAAGCCGCATCTGCTGGGCTCCGAGGTGATGGGATCGATGTCGCCGTACGGCGTCGGGGGCGTACACCGGCACACGCCGGAGATCGTGCAGAACCTCTCCTCGGCCACCGACGCGACGGTCAACGTCAGCTTCACCCCGCTGCTGGCGCCCATGCCCCGCGGTATTCTCGCGACCTGCTCGGCGCCCCTGACCGGCGATGCCTCCGCCGTGCGTGCGGCCTACGAAGAGGCCTACGCCGCCGAGCCCTTCGTCGACCTGCTGCCCGAGGGCGTCTGGCCGACGACGGCGTCGGTGGTGGGCAGCAACCGCGTGGCGCTCCAGGTCGCTGTCGATGAGACCGCCGGCCGCGTGATCGTCATCTCCGCCATCGACAACCTCACCAAGGGCACCGCCGGCGGCGCCATCCAGTCCATGAACCTCGCCCTCGGTCTCCCCGAGACCACCGGGCTCAGCACCGTAGGAGTCGCACCGTGAGCGTCACCCAGCCGAAGGGCTTCGCGGCCGCCGGCGTCACCGCCGGCTTGAAGGTCAGCGGCAAGCCCGACGTCGCCCTGGTCCAGAATCTCGGCCCGCGTTTCGCCGCGGCCGGCGTGTTCACCAGCAATCGCGTCTTCGCCGCGCCCGTCAAGTGGTCGCGCGAGGTGATCGCCGACGGGCGGCTCCGGGCGGTGGTGCTCAACTCGGGCGGCGCCAACGCCTGCACCGGCGAGGCCGGCTACCAGGACTCTCAGGCCACCGCCGAACGCGTCGCCGCGAACCTGGGCGCCGCGGCCTCCGAGGTCGCGGTCTGCTCCACCGGCCTGATCGGGCTGCGGCTGCCGATGGACCTCCTGCTGCCGGGCATCGACGCGGCCGGCGTCGCCCTCTCAGAGGACGGGGGAGCGGAGGCCGCCGAGGCCATCATGACCACCGACAGCGTCGCCAAGGAAGCGGCCTTCATCGGCGCCGACTACGCCATCGGAGGCATGGCCAAGGGGGCCGGAATGCTCGCGCCCGGCCTCGCCACGATGCTCGTGGTGCTCACCACCGACGCCGACCTGCCCGCCGAGACCCTCGACGCGGCCCTGCGCGAGGCCACCCGGCTGAGCTTCGACCGCGCCGATTCCGACGGCTGCATGTCCACCAACGACACCGTGCTGCTGCTGGCCTCCGGCGCCTCCGGCGTCGCCCCCGACACGGCCGAGTTCGCGGCCTGCCTCACCGAGGTCTGCCAGGACCTGGCCAGGCAGCTGATCACCGACGCCGAGGGCGCCTCCCACGACATCGCGATCCGCGTCACCGGCGCCGCCTCCGAGGCGGATGCCGAGACCGTCGGCCGCGAGATCGCCCGCAGCAACCTGTTCAAGTGCGCCATCTTCGGCAACGACCCCAACTGGGGCCGGGTGCTCTCCGCCATCGGCGTCACCGACGCTGTCTTCGACCCCGACCGGATCGACGTCTCCTTCAACGGCGTGATGGTCTGCTGCGGCGGTCAGATCGGCGAGGACCGCTCCCTGGTCGACCTCAGCCCCCGCGACGTCGAGGTGCTCGTCGACCTGCATGCCGGATCGGACGAAGCCACCATCCTCACCAACGACCTCACCTACGACTACGTCAAAGAGAACGCGGAGTACTCCACATGAGCCCGATCGTCACCGTTCCCCAGCAGGAACAGCTGCTGGTCAAGGCCAACACCCTGATCGAGGCGCTGCCGTGGCTGGCGGAGTTCGCGGGGGAGACCGTCGTGATCAAGTACGGCGGCAACGCCATGACCGACGAGAGGCTCAAGCGCGCCTTCGCCGAGGACATCGTCTTCCTGCGCCGCGTCGGGCTGAAGCCCGTGGTGGTCCATGGGGGAGGGCCGCAGATCAGCGACATGCTGAAGCGGCTCGGGATCGCCTCGGAGTTCCGCGGCGGCCTGCGGGTCACCACGCCGGAAGCGATGGATGTGGTGCGGATGGTGCTCGTCGGGCAGGTGGGTCGCGAGCTGGTCAACCTGATCAACGAGCACGGACCCTTCGCCGTCGGGATGTCCGGCGAGGACGGGGGCCTGCTCACGGCCAAGCGGAAAGGCCTGGTCCTCGACGACCAGGAGATCGATCTCGGCTTGGTGGGCGACGTGAAGTCGGTCAACCCCTCGTCGCTGCTCGACCTGATCGACGCGGGGCGGATTCCCGTCGTGGCGACGGTCGCGCCCGACTCCAAGGGCCAGGTACACAACGTGAACGGCGATACCGCGGCCTCCGCGCTGGCCGTCGCGCTGGGGGCCCGGCGGCTGGTGATGCTGACCAACGTCTCCGGCGTCTACGCCAACTATCCCGATGAGGAGTCGATCATCACTCAGATCACGGCCGACGAGGTGCGCGAGCTGCTGCCGAGCCTCGACTCCGGCATGATCCCCAAGATGGAGGCCTGCCTGCACGCCGTCGAGGGGGGAGTGGGCTCGGCGACGATCATCGACGGCCGCGTGCCGCACTGCCTGCTGCTCGAGGTGTTCACCGATGCCGGCATCGGCACCATGGTGATAGGGAAGAAGAAATGAACGACGCCATCCAGACCGCACCCGCCGCGCAAGCCGCGCTCACCGACCGCTATTCGGAGGTGATGGTCAACACGTTCGGCCCGCCGAAGCGGGTCTTCAAGCGTGGTGAGGGCGTCCATCTCATCGACGCCGACGGCAATAGCTACACCGATCTGCTGTCGGGCCTGGCCGTCAATGCGCTCGGTCACAACCATGCAGGGGTGACGGCGGCGATCACCGCCCAGCTCGCGCACCTCGGCCACGTCTCGAACTTCTTCGCCTCCGAACCGCAGGTCCGCCTGGCCGAGAGACTGGCCGCTGCGGTGGATGCCCCTGCTCGGGTGTTCTTCACCAACTCGGGAACCGAGGCCAACGAGGCGGCCTTCAAGCTGACCAGGCTGACGGGGCGCACGAAGATCGTGGCGATGGAGGGTGCTTTCCATGGTCGCACCATGGGCGCGCTGGCCATCACGTATACGCAGAAGTACCGGGAGCCGTTCGAGCCCCTGCCCGGCGAGGTGACCTTCGTCCCCTACGGCGACGTGGAGGCGCTTCGGGCGGCGGTCGACGAGACCACGGCCGCCGTCGTGCTGGAACCCATTCAGGGGGAGAACGGCGTTGTGCCGGCGCCCGACGGCTTCCTGGTGGCGGCGCGGGAGATCGCCACGGCGGCCGGCGCTCTGCTGTGGATCGACGAGGTGCAGACCGGCATGGGGCGCTGCGGAGAACTGCTGCTGCACCGGGCCGCGGGGATCACCGCCGACCTCATCACCCTGGCGAAGGGGCTGGGCAATGGCTTCCCGATCGGCGCCTGCCTCGCCGTCGGACCGGCTGCCGATCTGCTGCAGCCCGGTCAGCACGGCACCACCTTCGGGGGGAATCCCGTGGCGGCCGCGGCGGGCAACGCGGTTCTCGACGCGCTGGAGGGCGGGGTGCTCGACAACGCCCGGCAGACCGGCGCCTGGCTGCGCGCCCGGCTGGAGGGGCTCGGCCATCCCGCCGTCGTGGAGGTGCGTGGGGCGGGGCTGCTGCTCGGCGTCGTGCTGAATGCCGACATCGCCGCTCAGGTGGCCGATGCGGCGCTGGAAGCGGGCTGGATCATCAACGCCCCGCGGCCGAACGTGCTGCGCCTCGCTCCGCCGCTGATCTCGGTGCCTGCGGACTTGGAGGGCTTCCTCGACCTGCTTCCGGCGTTGCTGGACCGCCATGGGTGAGGTCCCGCGATCCGGTCGCCTGGCGACGCTGCGCCGGCTCCTGTCGGAGGGGCGCTACGCGTCCCAGGCGGAGTTGAGCGAGGCGCTGGCCGGGCATGGGATCACGGTCAGCCAGTCGACGCTGTCCAAGGACCTGGTGACGTTGGCGGCGATCCGCCAGCGCACCGCCGACGGGGCGCTGGTGTATGCCCTCAGCCCCGAGGAGCACGAGGACGCCGTGGTGCAGCGCCTCGCGCAGCTCTGCTCCGAGTTGCTGCAGTCGGTGCGCCACGCCGGCAACCAGATCGTCGTGCGGGTGCCTCCGGGGGCGGCGCAGTATTTCGCGTCCTATCTCGACCGCGCCGAGCTGGCCGGAGTGATGGGCACCATCGCCGGGGACGATACCGTGCTGGTGATCGCCACCGACGAGGACGGCGCCGGTGCGGTGGTGGAACGTCTCACCGAGATGACCAGGTCCGGCACCCTTCGAGACACTCGCTTCGCTCGCTCCTCAGGGACCGAACGAGACCACCTGAAAGAAAGAGAAACATGAGCGGAACCGACCAGGGCAGGTTGTGGGGCGGCAGGTTCGCCGGGGGACCCAGCGAGGCGATGTTCGCGCTGTCGAAGTCGACGCAGTTCGACTGGCGGCTCGCGCTGCACGACATCGCGGGCTCCAGGGCGCATGCGAAGGCGCTGCACGCCGCCGGCTACCTGACCGACGAGCAGGCCACGGCCATGGACGAGGGCCTTGCCGAGCTGGCGTGGCGCGTCGAGGCGGGGGCCTTCGTCGCCGCCGACTCCGACGAGGACGTACACGGCGCGCTGGAGCGCGGGTTGAAGCTCATCGTCGGCGAGGAACTGGGCGGGCGGCTGCGCGCGGGCCGTTCCCGCAACGACCAGATCGCGACGCTGATCCGGTCCTACCTGCGCGAGGAGATCCGGCTCCTGGCCGAGGACCTCGACGAGGTGATCTCCGCGCTCGCCGCGCAGGCCGAGCGTCACCTCGGCGCCGTCATGCCGGGGCGCACCCACCTGCAATCCGCCCAGCCCATCCTGCTCAGCCACCACCTGCTGGCGCACGCCTGGCCGCTGATCCGCGACCTCCAGCGCTTCCAGGACCTCGATCGTCGCCTGGCCATCAGCCCCTACGGCTCCGCCGCGCTGGCCGGCTCGTCGCTCGGCCTCGACCCCGAGCTGGTGGCTACCGAACTGGGCTTCGCGGCGTCGGTGCCGAACTCGATCGATGGCACGGCCGCGCGCGACCTGATCGCCGAAGCGACCTTCATCCTCGCCCAGATCGGCGTCGACGTCTCCCGCCTCTCGGAGGACGTGATCCTCTGGTGTACCGCGGAGTTCGGCTTCGCCACCCTCGACGACGCCTGGTCCACCGGTTCGTCGATCATGCCGCAGAAGAAGAACCCCGATGTCGCCGAGCTGGCCCGCGGAAAGGCCGGTCGTCTGATCGGCCACCTCTCCGGCCTGCTGGCGACCCTCAAGGGCCTGCCGCTCGCCTATAACCGCGACCTCCAGGAGGACAAGGAGCCCGTCTTCGACGGCATCGACCAACTCCACGTCCTGCTGCCCGCCGTCGCCGGCATGGTCGGCACGCTCACCTTCCACGAGGAGCGCATGGCAGAGGTCGCCCCCCACGGCTTCTCCTTGGCCACCGACGTCGCCGACTACCTGGTGCGCCGGAAGGTGCCCTTCGCCTCCGCGCACGAGATCGCGGGTGAGACGGTGCGCTACTGCGAGTCCCGCGGCATCACGCTGTCGGATCTGACGGCCGACGATCTCCCGCGGATCTCGGCCGATCTCGACGAGGGCGTGCTCGGCGTGCTGACGGTCCAGGGCTCCGTCGCCGCCCGCAACGGCCGCGGGGGCACCGCCCCGGACCGGGTTCGCGAGCAACTCGACGAGCTCCGCGCCGCCCAGTCCGCTCTGCTCGACTGGGCCGCGACCCCGGCGTAGGCGAGCTCTCCCCGAGCGGGTTTGTCCGTGGTCCCGGCCGGGGTGGAGAGACCGGGGTGGAGAGATAGGCCCGGCCTCTCGTTGCTCTCGGTCGCCGTCCCCAACAACCATGAAGTATCCAAAGGCAGGTCAGCCGCTGGTCAGACCCCCGGAGGATTCTGGGGTGGACGGCGGGATACACCCGGCGGCGTGTAAAGAAAAGGCCTGACCATCTGTGGTCGCAGGCGCGGGCAGAAACCTGGCTCGCGCAACGCCGCCGGGTGTATCCCGTTGTCCACTCCGCACGGCCCTGAACCACGGCCCTGAACCGCGGCCCTGAACCCGAGCGGCGGCGTCGAGGCCGGCCATGACTAGACTGTCGTCCCGTGAACGCACTACTTGACGACCTTGCCTGGAGGGGGCTCCTCGCCCACTCAACCGATCCGGATGCGCTGGCCGCGCACTTCGACGAGGGCGGCGTCAAGTTCTATGTGGGCTTCGACCCCACCGCGCGAAGCGTGCATACCGGAAACCTGGTCCAGCTCCTGCTCGCGCGCCGTCTTCAGCAGGCCGGCCATCAGCCCTTCCTGCTGGTAGGTGGCGCGACGGGCCTGATCGGCGACCCGAAGGAGACCGGCGAGCGGGTCATGAACTCCACCGAGGTGGTGGCGGAGTGGGTGGAGCGGATCCGGGCGCAGGTCGAGCGGTACGTCTCCTTCGACGGCGCCAACGCCGCGACGATGGTCAACAACCTCGACTGGACCGGGCAGATGTCCGTGCTGGAGTTCCTGCGCGACGTGGGCAAGCACTTCCCGGTCAACCGGATGCTGGCCCGCGACGTGGTGGCGCGCCGGCTCGAATCGGGAATCTCCTACACCGAGTTCTCCTACGTGCTGCTGCAGTCGATGGACTACCGCGAGTTGAACCGTCGCCACGGGGTGACCCTTCAGACCGGCGGATCCGACCAGTGGGGCAACATCACCGCCGGCGTCGAGCTGATCCGGCGTTCCGACCAGCGTCGGGTACATGCGATGGCGACCCCTCTGCTGACGAAGGCCGACGGAACGAAGTTCGGCAAGACCGAGTCGGGCACCGTGTGGCTGGACCCCGATCTCACCAGCCCATACGCCTTCCACCAGTTCTTCCTGAACGCCGAGGATGCGAAGGTGATCGACTACCTCAAGGTGTTCAGCTTCCGTTCCCGCGAGGAGATCGAGGAACTGGAGCGGGCCACCGCCGAGGCGCCCTTCAAGCGCGCCGCCCAGCGGGCGCTGGCCGACGACGTGACCGACCTGGTGCATGGGGTGGAGCAGCGGGAGGCTGCCGTCGCGGCGGCGGCAGCCCTGTTCGGCCGAGGTGAACTGGCCGAGCTGTCGGAGACGACGCTGCAGGGAGTGATGACCGAGGTGGGCGGGGTCGAGATCTCCCCGGGAGCGACGATCGTCGATGCGCTGACCGCCGCCGGTATCGTTGACTCGAAGTCGGCCGCCCGTCGTGCCATCGCCGAGGGCGGTGCCTATCTGAATAACGAGAAGGTCGCGGATCCCGAACTCGTGCTCACCGGCGACCGCCTGCTGCACGGTCGGTTCGCCGTGCTGCGCCGCGGGCGCAAGACGGTGGGCGGGGCCTATCTCGCGAGCCGCTGAGCGCACCGTCGGGCGTCGTGCGACGTCACGCGCGTTCGGTGAGACCCGCGACCTCGAGCGACCTCACGGTGTCGCGGGTGCGCTCGGCCGACTCCCTCATCGCCTGTTCCAGGTCGGTGCCCCGTTCGAGCTCGTCCGGGATGAGGTAGACCCGTGCGGGCGTGCCGCGGGAGTGCTTGGTGATCATGGTGGGTGCGAACTCGGCGGCGGTGGCGCGGAAGGAGCCGTCCGGCTGCTCGGTGAAGGTGACCTGGGCCATGAATCCGTCATAGGTGCGCGGCTGCGCCGGCCCGCTGGCGGCGATCAGATTTCCGGAGCCGTAGATCACCCATTTGCCGTTGACCACGTCGATCGGCTGCACGACGTGCGCGTGCTGGCCGAACACCATGTCCACATCGGGCGACGCGGTGACCGCCTCGGCGAAGGTCCTCTGCTGTGCGTTGATCTCGCTGGAGTACTCGTCGCCGGCGTGCATGTGAACGAGCACGATCTCGGCGCCTGCTTCCCGGGCGCGTCGGGCGTGCGCGATCGCGACGTCGGGGTCGAGCAGTTCGATCGACCAGGGCTTGCCCTCGGCCTTGGGCAGCCCGTTCAGTCCGTAGGTCTGGCTCACGACGGCGATGCGCACGCCGCCTTCCGTGGTGAAGATGACCGGGGCGACGGCGTCCTCCTCCGTCGCGTAGCTGCCGGCGGTGAGGATGCCGTTGTCGTGGTGTACCTCGAGGGTGCGCACCAGACCGGCCCACCCTTGGTCCATGGTGTGGTTGGAGGCGGTGGTGCAGAGGTCCCAGCCGATCTCCCGGATGGCCGGGGCGATCTCCTGGGGTACGGCGAAGAGCGGGTAGTTGTAGTAGGGGCCGCCCGGCTTGGCGAACGGCACCTCGGAGTGGCAGATCGCCAGGTCCGCCGACGAGACGTAGCTCCGAAGCGACGCCAGTTGCGGAACGAAGTCGAACTCGGGCTCCCCGCTGCGCCGCGCATCCAGTCGCGCGCTCGCCCAGAGGGAGTTGTGCCAGAGGAGGTCTCCGCTGACGTTGACCGAGGCCGTGCGCGGTGGCGCGGGGGACGGGGTGGGCGACGTCAGGGGCGAGGCCGCGCTCGGGGAGACCGACGGTGGGGGCGGGGAGCCGTGGCCCTCGGGCGCCAGGAGCACCGGCGTACACCCCTCGACCAGGAGGAACGCCACCAGCCCCAGCAATAGTTGCCCCCGCACAGCCCCAGCCTACGCGAGGAGACGTGCGCTGGACGGGAAACCGACGCACGGGAACAACGGGCCGTTCGCCGCCGACTTGCGTACCTGCGGGTCGGCGTGTAGAGTTCAATCTCGCTCCTCAACGAGTAGACACCAGTGGCGATAAGCCCAGCGGGTCAACTCCCGAGGTAGCACTCTTCCAACCGCTACTCAGTTCGCATCGGATGAGTGTGTGATCGCAGAGATCCCGCTCAAGGTCCGAACGACTGGCGCGGCCCGGAAACGCCGAGTTTGACGAGGCGGATCCATCAGGGTAATGTTGGGCGAGTTGCCTGAAAGGGCGAATGCAGAACTTGTTTCTGTAATAACTTCACAGTGCATCCCGAAGTCGCCGTGTTTATGAACGGCCGGGTCTATGAAAAGCGCAGTCTAAGAACAGTGTTCGTAGATACCGCGAGTGCCCAATCACCGTGCATCTCCGAGGCCGAAATGCGATGCGAATCGCAGGGTCTCCCCAGTGCCTGTTTGTTCAGTGCCTGTTGTTGAATGTCTGTTATTGAATTCACGCCGGTTTGACTTCGGTCGGTCAAGAAAGTAGAGTTAACACTCGTTGCCCCAGCTGTTCATCGTAACAGCGTTCGCCATCCTCATGAGGAATGATGACGGTGCGACGAGGCCTTGATGGAATGCTTCTCGAAAGCATTTCGTGAAGGTGTTGCGAAACTTCTTGTATCGAGACTTCGCCCTGAATCTTCGGATTTGACGAGGGTGAGAGGATGCACTAAAGTTAAGCGAGTCGCCTCGGCGGCAAACAAATGAAGAACGGCCTCCTGGTGCGGACGAGATCCCAATGGTTTCTTGAATGTTCCTGCGTGGTTGATGCTTGAGAACTCAACAGCGTGTTTTTTGATGGTCAATGATTTTTTTCATG
>DAOLFC010000115.1:0-12192 GCA_035326505.1 Arachnia sp. | reverse complement strand
TGACGGATAAGTGCGGCGATCAGCCTTTTGCAGGCCCGGATTTCGCAGAATCCACCTCTGGCCGCACTTATCCGTCCGCAACCTTGGACAGGGACTGTTGTTCGGCTGCCGGGGTGCTGGCTTCGCCCTTCGAGACGATGCCCGCTGCTTTCCCTGTCCAGTTCACGATCGCCTGCTGGGCGGGCATCCCTCAGGGACCCGGGGTAGAGCACCTCAACGAGCGTAAACCCCGGGAGCGTCAGCCAGGAGCGTCGTGCCCAGGAGCGTCGTGCCCAGGAGCGTCGTGCCCGGGAGCGTCAGCCAGGGGTGTCGTGAGGGAGGGTCGATGGCAGGGATCGTCACAAAGAACCGGAGGGAGGGCTGGGAGCCCAGGGGGGCGACCGTAAAGAAAACCCCGACCGCGCACCGAATCGCAACATCGTGGAGGAGTCTGGACGGCAGGTCGCCGCCCTGGGCTCCCAGCCCTCCCGAACTCGACCACAAGCACCTGCGCAGACGCGGGGCTTCATTGAACGGTCCTGCATCCTTCGACCGTCGGTCTTTTTCCGTCTTCCTACTGTTCAGGTCGGCTCAGGGTCCCGTCCGCCAGACTGGCGCACGAGGCCAATCCGAGTAGGGCATACCTGGCTGCGGCTATAGCGCCCCAGGTTCTTCTCCTACACGGAGCACCGCGAGGTACATCGCATCGGTGCCGTGGCGGTGCGGCCACAGCTGCACGTCATCGCCCAACGCACAGTCCGGCACCTCCGGCAGGTAGTCGGCCGCGCGCAGGCGGGTCGTTGAGGGGCGCTCGGCCAGCACGTCGTCGACCACGGCGACGGTCTCCGCCCGGTGCGGGGAGCACGTCACGTAGGCCACCACGCCGCCGGGACGCGCGGCGTCGAGAGCGGTGCGCAGGAGGGCGCGCTGCAGCGCGGCGAGCTGCGCGACATCGGCCGGGCTGCGGCGCCACCGCGACTCCGGGCGTCGCCGCAAGGCGCCGAGACCGGAACACGGCACGTCGGCGATCACCCGGGAGAACGACGCGGGGAGCCAGGCCGGGGCGGTGCCGTCGGCCACCACCACCGCAGCCGTCTCCGCGGGGTAGGCGGACAGCGCCTGGGCGACGAGGGCGGCCCGGTGTTCCTGCGCCTCGCCCGCCAGCAGCCAGGTGCCCGCCTTCCGCGCGAGACCCGCCAGGAGCGCCGCCTTGCCGCCCGGCCCCGCGCAGAGATCGAGCCACGGGCCGTCCGGCGCCTCAGCCCGGGTCAGGGCCAAGGCCACCAGTTGGGAGCCTTCGTCCTGCACCCCCGCCCGCCGCTGGCGCACCGCCGGCACGTCGGCCGGGACGACCCCCGTGGCCCCGAAGGGCGAGTAGGGCGTGGGCTTGGCCCCCACCGGCAGCAGCTCGAAACGTTCGGCCAGCCCCGGCCGCACCACCAGCGTGGGCTCCGGCGCGACGTTGTTGGCCGAGAGCGCCTCCGCCAGCTCCCCATCCGGAAGCACGTCGGCGTAGGCCTCCACGATCCAGCGAGGATGATGGTGGGTCACGGCCAGCGCGCCGAACTCGTCCTTGCCCCTAGCCAGAGCCGTCGTCCAAGCGTCGAGGTCCTGCTTCGCGACCTTGCGCAGCACCGCGTTGACCAAGCCGGTGACCCTCTGTCCCACCGTCCTGCGAGCCAGCTCCACCGTGGCACCGACGGCCGCGTGCGGCGCCATCTTCATGCCCAGCAGCTGATGCGCGCCCAGGCGCAGCAGGTCGACCACCGCCGGCTGCAGCGAGCCCAGCGCGCGTCCCGACGCGGCCTCGACGATCAGATCGTAGGTGCCCCTCAGCCGGCAGGTGCCGGAGACCAGCTCGGTGACGAAGCCGGCGTCCCGCCGGTCGAGACCGGCCGTCGCCAGTCGCTTGCTCAGCGCGAGGTTGGCATAGGCATCCTCGCCCGTGACCTCCCGGAGGACGTCGAAGGCCACCCTGCGCGGATCGGGCCGGTTCACCGGAGAACCCCCGGCTGGGCGCCGCGCGCCCAGTCGATGGCGGGCATCCGCCGCTTGCCGGGCGCCTGCACCTCGGTGAGCTCCAACACCCCGCCTCCCGTGCCGACGTGTACCTCGCGGCGCCCGAGTCGCACCTCGCCCGGCGCCAGCTCCTGGTCGGCCGCGGCGAGGCGCGCGTCGTAGACCTTGAGCCGCTGCTCGTCGAGGAGGCACCACGCGCCGGGATCCGGGGAGCAGCCGCGCACCTGCCACAGCAGCTCCTGGGCGGGGCGCGACCAGTCCAGGCGCGCGTCGTCGACGGTGATCTTGTGCGCATAGGTGACGCCGTCCGCCGCCTGCGGGACGGGCGTCTCCCCCGCCTCGATGGCATCGATGGTCTCCACGAGCTGCCCGGCGCCCTCCCTGGCCAGCAGGGCGAGCACCTCCCCCGCCGGGGCCTCGGGCATCGGACGCTCGGCGATGCGGTACACGTCGCCCGCGTCCAACGGGACGACGATCCGGAAGCAGGTGGTGCCGATGGTGGGATCACCGGCCATGATCGCCCGTTGCACCGGAGCCGCGCCACGCCAGCGCGGCAGCACGGAGAAGTGCAGATTCACCCACCCGAAGCGGGGAATGCTCAGCGCGGAGGACGGCAGCAGCGCACCGTAGGCGACCACCGGGCATACGTCGACGTCCTTGGACCGCAGCCAGTCCTGAAAGCCGGAGTCCTTCGGCGTCGCCGGCTTCGCGACCTCGATCCCCAGCTCCGCGGCCCGCTCCGCTACCGGCGACGGCCTCAGCCGGCGTCCCCGGCCCGACGGCGCATCCTGCCGGGTGACCACGCCCACCACCTCGTGCCGCGACGCCACCAGCGCCTCCAGTGAAGCAACGGCCACCTCCGGCGTGCCGGCGAAAACTAATCTCACGAAACTGCTCCCTCCTCGTTCGACCTTTCGAGGCTCGTACCTCGCACCTCAAGGATCGACCATTGCCTTTCGATCGCCCTGTGGAGGCTCGCACCTCAAGGACCGGCGATTTCCTAACCCATCGTCTCCGGATCGACCTCGACGATAACCAACCCGCCCTGTTTCCGCGCGGACCGGATGGCCGCGGCGTGTTTGACTCGCGTGACCAGCGCCTTGCCCTCCGCCAGCGGCGCCCGCAGCAGCGCGGCCCACCGGGGCTCCGGGTGGGCCGCCACCTCGGTAGGCCCGAGCACCTCCGCACCCGCCCAGTCCTCGTTGCCCAGGAAGGCGCGCACCGCGTCGGCGTCGCCGCTGACGCGCACCAGTTTGGCCGCCGGGGTGAGCCCGGCCTCGGCGCGCTCCGTCAGCTCCCGCAGTACGAAGCCCTTCACGTCCGCCCGCAACAGGGCCTGCACGGCCGCGTGTCCGCTCGCGCCGACGATCAGCGCGCTTCCCCCCTCCTCGGGAGGCCGCACCAGCGCGATCGCGTTCGACCAGCGCCGGACGGCTTCTTCCCCGGAGCGGACGTCGAGCCGGCCGAGGCTCACCTCGGCGTCGAGAATGAGCACCCCGGCGTAGCCGCCCTCGGCGGGCGGTTCGGCCCCAGGCGTCGCGACGACGATGGCAGGCGTCGCGTCCACTGCGTCGCGGATCCGCTCCGCCGAGCTGTTCACCGCGAGCACCCCGGGGAAGGCGCGGGCTAGCTCCTCGGCCGTGCGCGTGGCCCCGGGCAACGGCGTGCGCAGCTGCGTGGAATGGCAGATGGCGCAGCTCCAGCGGGTGGGAACGTGCCCGCAGAGCGAGCACTGCGGCTCGTCGCGCCGGATCGCCCGCATCGGGGCGTCGCACCGCGGACAGGTGGCCCGGCTGTGGCACCGCGCGCAGGCCAGCGCGGCCGAATGTCCGGCGCGCGGCACCTGCACCAGAACCGGTCCTTGCGTGAGCCGGTCCCTCAGGAACCGGAAGGCGGCCGAGGGGATCCGCAGCTTCACCGCGGTGGGCTCGCGCACCCGGTCTCGCTCGTCGTCGCCGACGGCCCGCACGGGCGGCATGACGCGGCGGGTCGCGGCGGGATCCAGGCCGATCTCGCGCAGCCATCCGCGCTCCACCAGCCATTGCGCGTCTGTCGACCGGGAGTATCCGGCGATCAGCATGCCCGCCGCCTCGTGCCCGGCCCGGAGCACCCCGACCGCCCGCGCGTGGAAACGCGGGGCCCGCGGCTCCACGTGGACGTCGTTGCCGTCGTCGATCACGACGACCAGCCCCAGGTCGGCGAGCGGGGAGAACACCGCACCCCGGGTGCCGACCACGATCCGGGCCTGCCCCCTGCTCACCGCCAAGAAGTTGCGGTAGCGGGCGGACCGGCCCTGTTCCGCGCTCAGCACCGCGACGGCACCGGTCCCGAAGGCGACCGCCAGGCGCTCGGCGGCCGGGGAGAGCTCGCGGAGCGTCGGCACGACCACGACGACGCCCCGTCCCGACGCCAGGCACGCGTCCGCCGCCTCGATGACGCCGCCGATCAGGTCGCCCGGCGCCGCGTCGACGGCTGCCGCCTGCCACAGCGCCCGGGGCGCGCGCCCGTCGGCCAGCGCGGCCAGGAAGCCGGCGCCGTCCGGATAGCCCGGAAGCACCCGCGCCGGCGAATCGAGGCGGGTCGGGGCCGGCCATTCGCGCTGCGGTGCCTTCTCCGTCGCCGCGTGACGGGGCGGGATCGCGGAGCGCGCCACGTCGCTCCACACCCCCGCGTAGTGGTCCGCCACCAGCCGGATCAGCTCGTAGGAGGCGCGGCTGACCACCGGCTCCGGCGAGATCACCTTCGCCAGCTTCGACAACGGGCCTGCGACCTCCGTGCCCTCGGCGACCTCGATCACGTATCCGTCCCGCAGGACGCCCGCAAACCGCACCTTGACCCGGCACCCCGGCACCACCTGGTCGGCCAGCGTGAGCGGGATCTCGTAGTCGAACAGCCGGTCGAGATGCGCGAGCGCCACGTCGACGGCGACCCGGGCGACGCGGACGGGCGCGGCGGATGCCGCCTCCAGCAAGGCCGACTGACCAGGCATCCCCCGCTCCCTCCTTCGCCACAAACCTACCGGGCGGGACCGAGTCGGCTCAGCCTCTGACAGCGGCGGCGAGCGCCTCGGCTCGGTCGGTGCGCTCCCACGTCGCGTTCGGCACCTCGCGACCGAAGTGGCCGTAGGCGGAGAACTGGGAGTAGATCGGGCGCAGCAGGTCGAGGTCGCGGATGATCGCGCGGGGGCGCAGGTCGAAGACCTCCAGCACGGCGTCGCGGATCTGCTCCTCCGGCACGGTGTGGGTGCCGAAGGTGTCCAGGTAGAACCCGACGGGATGGGCCTTGCCGATGGCGTAGGCCACCTGGGCCTCCACCCGGTCGGCGAGCCCAGCCGCGACGACGTTCTTGGCCACCCAGCGCAGCGCGTAGGCCGCGGAGCGGTCGACCTTCGACGGGTCCTTCCCGGAGAACGCCCCCCCGCCGTGGCGGGCCATGCCGCCGTAGGTGTCGACGATGATCTTGCGCCCCGTGATTCCGGCGTCGCCCATGGGGCCGCCGATCACGAAGTTTCCGGTGGGGTTCACCAGCACGCGCGGCGCGCTGGCGCTCAACTCGTAGCGCTCCAGCACGGGCGTGATGACGTGCTTGATCAGGTCGGGGCGGATGCTGTCCTCGATGGAGATGCCGGGATCGTGCTGCGTCGACACCACGACGGTGTCCACCGCCTCCGGGGTGCCGTCGGCGGCGTAGCGGACGGTGACCTGGGTCTTGCCGTCGGGGCGCAAGTATTCGAGGATGCCGCGCTTGCGCACCGCCGTCAGCCGTTCGGCCAGGCGATGGGCCAGGTCGACGGGCAGCGGCATCAGCGTGGCGGTCTCGTTGCAGGCGTAGCCGAACATCAGGCCCTGGTCGCCGGCGCCCTGGGCACTCAACTGGTCCTCGTCGGACTCCAGCCGCGACTCGTAGGCCTGGTCGACGCCCTGCGCGATGTCCGGGGACTGGGCGCCGATCGCCACCGACACGCCGCAGGATCCGCCGTCGAAGCCCAGCCGCGACGACCGGTAGCCGATGTCCAGGATGCGCTCCCGCGCGATCGTGGCGACGGGCGCGTAGGCCTGGGTGGTGACCTCGCCGGCCACCACCACCAAGCCGGTGGTGATCAGGGTTTCCACCGCCACGCGCGAGCCGGGGTCCTGCTCCAGCAGGGCGTCGAGGACCGAGTCGGAGATCGCGTCGGCGATCTTGTCGGGATGCCCCTCGGTGACGGATTCGGATGTGAACAGTCTGCTCATGGGTATGAGACTCTCCTCTGCGGCAACAAGCCGCCTTGTTTTTTCGCGGTGGCGACAAGCCACCAACCGGACACGAGCGGTCCGGACCCGCGGATTACGGGTGGTTCTCAGGAGGTGATCAGGCGAGGGGGTCCGCGTCGTCGGCCAGCGGGTCGACGAAGGTGAAGGACGGATCGGCGGCGAAGCCGGTCTCCTCGACCTCCGCGTCGGGGTCGACCTCGTTGTACTGCAGGAGGCCTTCCTTGATCTCGCGCAACGCGATCGACAGCGGCTTCTCCTCGGGAGACGCGGAGACGAGCGGGCCGACGTTCTCCAGCAGGCCCTCGCCGAGCTGCGAGTAGTAGGCGTTGATCTGACGCGCGCGCTTGGCGGCGAACAGGACCAGACGGTACTTGGAATCGGTGGTCTCCAGCAGATCGTCGATCGGCGGATTCGTGATGCCTTCAGGGGTGATGCTCAACTTAACCTTCTTGGACTCTAGAGCTAATGATCACAAGCCCAGCAAGCCTACCAAAGCCTCGACGGTTTCCTCGATTTCACCGTTCACGACGACGTGATCGGCCTCGCCGACGCTGGCCAGCTCCTGCTTGGCGGTCTCCAGCCGGCGCTCCTGCGCGGCCCGGTCCTCGGTGCCGCGCCCGGCCAGCCGCGCCACGAGTTCCTCCCAGGACGGGGGCATGAGGAACAGCAGCTTCGCCTCCGGCAGGTTGCGCTTCACCTGCCGGGCGCCCTGCAGATCGATCTCCAGCACCACGACGCGGCCCGCCGCGAGCGCCTCGTCAACGGGCTGCCGGGGCGTGCCGTAGTAGTTCTGGCCGTGTACCACCGCCCATTCGAGCAGGTCGCCGTCGTCGATCATGCGCCGGAAGGCCTCGGGCGTGACGAAGTGGTAGCTGAGCCCGTCCGTCTCACCGACGCGCGGGCTCCGGGTCGTCGCGGAGATCGAGTAGAAGGCGTCGGGATGGCGCGCGCGCAGAACCGCGCACACCGTGCCCTTGCCGACGCCGCTAGGACCCGAGATCACCCATACTGCTGGTGTTTGCCTGCCATTCACCCGGGAGACTCTATTGGAATTGCTCGCTCAGGCGCTCGATCTGGTGCCTGCCGAGCCCCCGGATCCGCCGGTTGGGCGCGATCTGGAGCTGTTCCATGATCTCCTGCGCCCGCGTCGCGCCGACCCGCGGCACGGCGCGCAGCAGGTCGACCACTTTGATGCGCGACAGCACTTCGTCGTCGCATGCCTTTCCCAGCGCGGCCACGAAGGACAGCTGGCCCGTGCGGACCGCCTCCTTCAGCTCCGCCCTGGAACGCCGAGCCTGCGTCGCCGCTTCGCGCGCCGCGACCAGCTGCTCACTACTGAGTTGAGGAATACTCACTTCCATACCCCCTGCTTCGAGGGCTTCCGGGCCCTTTCCCGGGAATATACCTCCTAGTCAGGTGGTCGTGCGGGATTAGCATCGATCCCGTGCCCGACGCAACCGTTTCGTTATAAACGAGGGGTCGCGAGCGGAGGCTCAGAGGCCGGCCACGGCATCGAGCAGGCGGGCCGCGCGGCCGGCGAGCTCACCCCGTCCGCCGCCGATCACCTCACGGCTCGCGGTCGGCAGCACCCGGTCCACCGCCCGGCCGAAGGCTGCCGCGAGGTCTTCGACCTTTCCTCCCTGCGCACCGATTCCCGGCACCAGGATCGAGCCCGTGAAGCCGTCCACGTCGCAGCCGATGTCGCCGTGCGTGCCGCCGATCACCAGGCCCACCAGATTGTCGTTCTTCTTGTTCGCCCGGCTGGCCTCATCGACGACGTTCTGCGCGACGGTGACCCCGTGGGCCTTGGCCAGTTGAATACCGGTGCCGTCCGGGTTCGAGGTGCGCGCGAGCACGTAGATGCCCCGCCCGTGAGCCTGCGCCGTGCGCAGGGCGGGCTTCAGCGATCCGAAGCCCAGGTAGGGGCTCACCGTCATCGCGTCGGCCGCCAGCGGCCCGTCGGCCAGGTAGGCCTGGGCGTAGCCGTCCATCGACGAACCGATGTCCCCGCGCTTGACGTCCAGCAGCGAGAGCGCGCCCGCCTGACGGATGTCGTCGAGCACACGCTCCAGCACCGCGATGCCGGCCGACCCGTACGGCTCGAAGAAGGCCGACTGCGGCTTGAAGACCGCGATCGTCGTCCCCAGGGCCTCGACGATGCCCCGCGCCACCCGCTCGACGCCGGCGACGTCGGCGCTCTCGCCCCACGCCTCCAGGACGCTCGGCATGGGATCGATCCCGACGCAGAGCCGGCCTCGTTCCGCCGTGACCGCCGTGAGCCGTTTCGCGTAGGTCATCGCTGCCCCTTATCCCATTCCTGAATGCCGCGCACCAGCGCGGGCCCCTCGTAGATGAACCCAGTGTAGAGCTGGACCAGCACGGCGCCGGCGTCGAACATCCGGGCCGCGTCGCGCGGCGACATGATGCCCCCCACCCCCATGACGGGGCGCTCGGTGCGCGTCGCGACGTGTTCGACGAAGGCCAGCGCCTTGGCGGTGAGCGGCGCGCCGCTGAGCCCGCCCGCCTCGATGGCCAGGTGGGCGTCGCGCGGCGCCAGGCCGTCGCGGGACAGCGTCGTGTTGGTGGCGATCAGCCCCACGGCATCCGTATCGGCGATCGCGGCCAAGGTCTCGTCGAGGTCGGCGCCCGCGAGATCGGGAGCCAGCTTGACGAAGACCGGCACCGGCGTCGGGGACTGCTCCGCGGCGGCGGCCGTGAGCGCGTCGATCAGGCGCTTCAGCTCGGAGGCCTCCTGGAGGCTGCGCAGCCCCGGGGTGTTGGGACTGGAGACGTTGACCGCGAGGTAGTCGGCGTAGGGCGCAAGGGCGCGCAGCGAGGTGAGATAGTCCTGCGTGGCCCGGCCCAGCTCGACGGCCTTGGTCTTGCCGATCGAGATGCCCAGCGGGATGCCCGTGGCGTAGTTGCCGCGCCTGACCCCGAAGCCCTCCAGCGTCGCCGCCAGCTCCTCCGCGCCACGATTGTTGAAGCCCATCCGGTTGACGATGCCGTGCGAGGCGACGGCCCGGAACAGGCGCGGCCGGTCGTTGCCGGGCTGCGCCCGTCCGGTGACCGTGCCCAGTTCCGCGAACCCGAACCCGAAGCGCGACCAGGCGCGGGCGGCCAGGCCGTCCTTGTCCAGGCCCGCGGCCAGGCCGACACGGTTGGGGAAGTCGATCCCCGCGACGCACACGGGATCGCTGACCCGGCCCGGGGCATGTCCGGGCACCTGGGCCAGCCAGTGGATCATGGCCTCGTGGATCTTCTCCGCGTCGCCCCCGGCGTAGCGGAACAGCCCGGCGCGCGCCAGGTGATAGCCGCGCCGGAGCGCCGACGTGGCGACCGAGGTCATGACAGGGCCGCCCACTCCTGCAGCGACCGCACGGACAGCTCACCCTCCCGCTGCGCCTCGATGCCCTGCACCGCCGCGGCGAGGCCGGGAACCGTGGTCACCAGGGGCACGTCGGCGAGCACCGCGGCCGTGCGGATGGCGTAGCCGTCCTCACGGGTGGTGGCGCCGCCGGAGGTGCCCTCGGGGGTGTTGAAGATCAGGTCGATCTCACCGTCGGTGATCCTGTCGACGATGCTCTTCTCGCCCGACCCGGAAGCCAGGTCCGACAGCTTGGTGACCTCCTCGACCGTGACGCCGTTACGCCGGAGCACGGACGCGGTGCCATGCGTCGCCAGGATCTTGAAGCCCAGATCGGCGAGCCGCTTGATCGGCCACAGGGTGTGGCGCTTGTCGCGGTCGGCGATGGAGGCGAAGACCGTGCCGGCGTGGGGCAGCGCGCCCCCCGCGGCCGCCTCCGCCTTGGCGTAGGCCGTGCCGAAGTTGTCGGACAGGCCCATCACCTCGCCGGTGGAGCGCATCTCGGGGCCGAGCAGCGTGTCGACGAAGGCGCCGCTGGAGGTGCGGAACCGGTTGAACGGCATGACCGCTTCCTTCACCGCGACGGGGGCGCCGGGCCGGGGCGTGGTGCCGTCGCCCTCGGCGCGCAGGACTCCGGTGGCCCGGAGGTCGGCGATGCTGCGACCCAGCATCACCAGCGCGGCGGCCTTGGCGAGGGCCACGTTGGTGGCCTTGGAGACGAACGGCACCGTGCGGGACGCCCGCGGGTTGGCCTCCAGCACGTAGAGCGTGTTGGCGTGGATGGCGTACTGGATGTTGAGCAGGCCGCGCACCCCCACCCCGGCCGCGATGGCCAGCGTCGAGGTCCGGATCCGCTCGATCATCGCGTCGCCCAGCGTGATCGGTGGCAGCGAGCAGCTCGAGTCACCGGAGTGGATCCCGGCCTCCTCGATGTGCTCCATGATCCCGCCGATGTAGAGCTCGGTGCCGTCGTAGAGGGCGTCGACGTCGATCTCCACCGCGTCGTCGAGGAACCGGTCCACCAGCACCGGCTGGTTCGGGGTGACCTCGGCCGCCTGGGTGATGTAGGTCTCCAGCGACGCGTCGTCGTAGACGATCTGCATGCCGCGCCCGCCCAGGACGTAGCTGGGGCGCACCAGCACCGGGTAGCCGATCTCGGCCGCGATCTGCTTGGCCTCCTCGGTGGAGGCGGCCATGCCGTACTTCGGCGCGGGCAGGCCGGCGCCGGTGAGCACATGCCCGAAGGCGCCGCGCTCCTCGGCCAGGTTGATCGCCTCGGGGCTGGTGCCGACGATCGTCACGCCGGCGTCCTTGAGCTGCTGGGCGAGCTTCAGCGGGGTCTGGCCGCCGAGCTGGCAGATGACGCCGGCGACAGGGCCGGCCTGTTTCTCCGCGTGGTAGATCTCCAGCACGTCCTCGGCCGTCAGCGGCTCGAAGTAGAGCCGGTCTGCGGTGTCGTAGTCGGTGGAGACGGTCTCCGGGTTGCAGTTGACCATCACCGTCTCGTAACCGGCCTCGCGCAGCGCCATCACCGCATGCACGCAGGAGTAGTCGAACTCGATGCCCTGGCCGATGCGGTTGGGACCGGAGCCGAGGATCAGCACGGCCTCCTTCTCGCGCGGCGGCACCTCGGTCTCCTCGTCGTAGGACGAGTAGAGGTAGGGCGTGAGCGCGGCGAACTCGGCGGCGCAGGTGTCGACGGCCTTGAACACCGGGCGGATGCCCAGCGCCCAGCGCACGCCCCGCACGACGTCGGTGCTCAGGTTGCGCAGCTTCGCGATCTGGCCGTCGGAGAAGCCGTGCCGCTTGGCCGTGCGCAGCAGTTCGGGGGTGAGTTCCCGCGCCTTCTCCACCTCGCGGGCGAGTTCGAGCAGCAGCGCGAGCTGGTCGAGGAACCAGGGATCGATGGCCGTGGCCTCGAAGACCTGGTCGACGGTGGCGCCGGCCCGCAGCGCCTTCATCACCAGCTGCAGGCGACCGTCGAAGGGGCGCCTGATGGTCTCCAGCAGCTCCTCGACGGGGGTGTCGATCTCCCCGGAGAAGTCGAAGGGGGCGTTCGGATCCTCCAGCGAGCGCAGGGCCTTGCCGAGGGCCTCGGTGAAGTTGCGCCCGATCCCCATCGTCTCGCCCACCGACTTCATGTGGGTGGTGAGGTAGGGGTCGGCGGCCGGGAACTTCTCGAAGGCGAACCGCGGCACCTTGACGATCACGTAGTCGAGCGTGGGCTCGAAGCTGGCGGGGGTCTCCCCCGTGATGTCGTTGGGGATCTCGTCGAGGGTGTAGCCGACGGCGACCTTCGCGGCGATCTTCGCGATCGGGAAGCCCGTGGCCTTCGACGCGAGCGCCGAGGAGCGCGACACGCGCGGGTTCATCTCGATGACGATCATGCGGCCGTCGACGGGGTTGACGGCGAACTGCACGTTGGAGCCGCCGGTATCGACGCCGATCTCGCGCAGGACGGCGATCGAGGCGTCGCGCATGATCTGGTATTCCTTGTCCGTCAGCGTCTGCGCCGGCGCCACGGTGATCGAGTCGCCGGTGTGCACGCCCATCGGGTCGAGGTTCTCGATCGAG